>NZ_FOEG01000004.1:0-300000 GCF_900110585.1 Aquisalimonas asiatica
TGTCCAGTTCACCAGCGAGGCCTTCACAAGCGTTCTCAAAGAGTATGGCATCCGGATCAGTATGGACGGCAAGGGCTGCTACCATGACAACATCTTCGTGGAACGGCTCTGGCGCAGCGTCAAACACGAGTGCGTCTACCTCACTGCCTTCGAGGATGGCCGACACTTGAAGCAGGCGCTCCACCGGTACTTCCGGCATTACAATCAGACCCGGTACCACCAAACCCTTGATTACCAAACGCCCGATGAGGTGTACTACGGGCAATCCATATCCTTGGCAGCCTGAGCCAGGGAAACAACCGGATCATAGCTTAGGGACACCATCAGGTTGTCCAACTGATTGGGTCCACCTCAGAGCGCTGGCGGTCGTGCGACGTCCATTTCTGAGCTGCCTACGCGGCAGCGAACGCCGGGCCGCAAGGCAAATGCGTGGCTGTCGTTTTCTGAGCTGCCTACGCGGCAGCGAACACGTAGATGCGCTTGCGGTTCCAGAACGTCGCTTTCTGAGCTGCCTACGCGGCAGCGAACCGGTCCGAGGAACGACGGGTCATGCCGAGTCGTTTCTGAGCTGCCTACGCGGCAGCGAACGTGGCAGCCAGCAGGGTGTAGCGCTGCAGGTATTTCTGAGCTGCCTACGCGGCAGCGAACTAGAGCGTACCTCAACTAAGGCCCTGATTGTTAAAGAGCATGGTTAAGAAGCGGAGCGCCAACCCAACCTTGGGGTGGCGCTCCATGTTTCTGATTTTCGGTTTGTTTTCTTGGCGCCCAAAAAAAGGGTCAAAACCAGGGGATCGTTGCGTCCTGGCTCAGACCATAGCGGTTGAAAGCGCCTGGCTGCGGGCTGTTCCAAAGTTCGCCGTGCTCGATGAATAGGCTGAATCGCTCGCCCGTACTCAGACTTCGTACCGTAACGAATGGCAGGTCGGTTGCTCGTTCGACGGAATCCGGAATATGGGCCCGTGCCTGCTCAAGCGATTCTCCGTGACGCTTGGCGCGCCGACGGCGCAGTCGCTCGGCATTGGTCTTGGGCTGCCGTCGGCGTACGAGTCTGTAGCGAACGTCCTGATCAGGGACCGATTCGATCCCCGTTACCGCGACGTGATCGTACATGCCGCTCAACCAGCCTTTCTCCATCAATTGGCTCAACGCTTGAATGGTTCCGTGTAACCGCAGTTTGTCGCCGAGCCCTCTCGGGCTCTTGGTGTACGAGGGAAAGCTAACACCGATGTCATCGGCCCCAAGCGCAACGAGGGCGCGGTGGAGTTTGCTGAATAGCGCCCCCATTAACATCGGTGGCGAGAAATCCGGATCCGGACGCAATTGGATGTCGACATAGCGATCCATGGCGTCACCCCGCTTCGCCGAAGACGCCGCCACGAATCAGTGTGGCCATGACGAAATGTTGTTGTTCCGTCGAGGGCTCCTGATCCTTGATCATCCAGTTATCAAGCAGGGAGTAGAAGTCCGCCTTCTGCTTTGGCTGCCGATAGGCTTTACCTTGGGTGGTCACAGAGCCGTAAGGCTCCACCGCGATCGGCCCGAGGTCGTCGCCACCCTCGGCCTGCGGGTACCAGGTATCCACTGTTCTGATTGCGTTACCCAGCTTCTGGGAATGAATGCCCGCAATGTCGCCAACACTGTAAAGCGTTTTGCTCTTGTCCCCACGGCCACGATCCAGAATCAGCTCCTGGGATGGGAACACTTCCTGGCCGGGTCCAATCCGGGTGAAGGCAACCACTTCAAGAAGCACGGGACGCTCACCACTCAACCCCTCCACGATTCGCTCTGTTACAGCATCCAGGGAGGAACGAACTGCGTCGGTGGCCTCGAAATCCTTTAGAGACAGCGTCAACGCGTCGAACGTCCATGCTTCGGATACGGTTCCCTGCTCAAGCAACCTGACCTGAACCTCAACCTGTTCAGCTCCGATTCGGTTACGCCACAGGAAGCGACCGTTGGCCAGGTTGTGCGCATAACGCCGTGCGAGTGTCTCGAATCCGTTGGTCTCAATGTACTGTGTGACTGCGTTTTTGAGTTTGTCCTGGTAATCGGCATTGTTGCACGCAGAGGGAATGCCAGCGCCACCGAGAACCCGTAGCGAAAAACGTACGGCCAGTGTGTCGGCACTGGCTGGCAAAGCGGCTACATCGACAGTCTGGAGGTTGGGATTTTCAATCGCCGCATCGAGTTTGGCGGGGTCCTGTTCCTTCGTCTTAAGGCGGTTCGAGATGGTCCCGCGTACCGATTTTTCGCGAATACCAATTGGCTCCCATGTGTCCACTTGGTCTCGTTCGTCCCAGGATCCCGCATAGAGAAGTGCATCGGACGGGTCGAGTTTACGCTCGAAGGCGAGCACGGAGGCGGTCTTTAGGGCATCGTTCTTGGCCATGGTGTAACTCCTTCCTGGTCATTTGTTCGTGTGGCGCTTGCTGTAGTCGTTCTTGAGGCGATATAGCCCTTCGTCCGGGGCGTTGTCCGGATACCAGAGCAGGTCCGCGGGATGCCTCAGTCGATGCGGGCTCACCCATTGCCCCACGGAGTAGATGCTTTCCACGAAGCGAAACGGCGTCGTGTTATCGCGGGTATTGGATACCTTGCCTGGCCCGAAGAGGTCAGTCAGTGCCGCATAGCCAATGGGGATCGGGACGATCCAGCCATCCGGTCGCCGGATCTCCCAGTGCACCTCTTCTTTGGTGTTGCCGACGGAATCAGTGGACGTTTCCTGCCGGCAGTCGTGATTGCGGCGTGAGAGATCAAGCCAGGCATCCAGTGCGGTGGCATCCGGAGAGGAACGCTGCATGGTCTCCAAATGCTCAGCCAACAGGTCGTCTCGCGCGACGAGCGCAAACCCGGGAAGGCAGCTGAGGCAGAGCTTTCGGAACTGCTTGTGCCGGGTCTCATCATCCTCGTCCAGAGGAAGCAACCTTGGCTGGGTTCTCGCTCCTCTTCCTGGTGAAGAAGGGGTCACGCTGCCTCCGGCGACCCGCATGGTGGCAAGGGTGTCGGAGACGTCCTTTGCCATCTCATGCAGTTGGCTCTGCGTTCCGGCGCAGGCATCGCCGCGAACCGCGAAAACCAGGGTGATGTCCAGGTGGACGCGCCCTTCCTCGACGATCGCCGCGGTATCCCCATGTTTATCGACAGGGTTTCGCGTGAGATGGAAGGCTTGTACGTAACCCGTGTCCGATGCCTGGACTTCAAAGTCATGACAGATCACGCCAACGTTATCGAAGAGTAACGGTACCTCCCGAGCTGCCAGCTTCCGCTCCAACGCATGCATCAAGCCGACGAAGGCACTCATGGCGGGGAAACCCCAAGTCATGGGGCTGGAGATGGCATTGGCGTTCTGCACGCGGATTCGTGGCAGCACCAGCAGGTTGTGGACTTCATTCATAAGCCAGCCCTCCCTGCCAGGCATCCAATTCACGTGCCAGTGACGTCATCCAGCGTTGGTCCCGATCCATTTCACGACTGAACGAGGCATCTGTCCTTAATGCTTGCGACCAGTGTTCGTGCTCGACATCGCCCAACGGTAATTTGCGTCCCAGGGCCTGGTTCAACCAGAGCGCAAAGCGGCGCCTGATTTCCAGAGGCCAATCGGTATCCTGGCGTCTCTGTCGAAAAGCGTCGTCGATTTCTGCTCGGCCAGGATCCAGCCAAAGTTGTTCCTCGTCCGGAAGGCGACAGTTCTCTTCCGCACTCCATCCAGGGGGAAGGCTAAGCAGTTCCATGCTGAACAACATCAGTTCGTCCATCAGCGCGGCGTTGAGATCATCGCGTTTATCACGGGTTTCGTAGGTGGCAGATGGATCGGACTCGAGGAAACGTCGTAGTTCCCGCACGAGTTGGCGTACCGATGGGCGTTGGCCAAATCGCTGAAAGGAGGAGGTCACATTCAGGGGAGCCCTGACATCCGAGCTGACCCATCGGGGAGGCAGCGAGGCTAGAAGGTAGTTGTTACCACCACGCTCGCTATTGAGCTGCGAGATGTTCTGCGGTTTGGTGCCCCCGAACTTCTGGACGGCGAGGCCAGGATAGTCGCGGTAGCCGGTTTCCGCGTAACGCCCCTCGCGACCGGCCTTGCGTGCTTCCTTGGCCTCTTCACTGAAGCGATCGTGGTTGATGGCCTGAAAAACCCGGTGAGCTAATGAGGTTGCGTAGAGAGGTGCGAGCAGATGGTATTCATCGTCGTCGATGGGGTCCTGGCCCACGAGCCAGTAGAGTTGCTTTACCTTGGGGCTTGACTCGTGCCGAGGGAGTGCCACGTTCTCGAAAACTTCAAGAAGCTTTTCTCCGGTTTCCGTGTTTCCGCCAAGCGCAATGGCAAGTTTCGGATCCCTCCTTAAGACCAAATCGATGACCCTTTCGCCCTTGTCTGTTCTTAGTAGAAGAAACTTGTATTGCTTGAGCTTGTACGCAGCGTTACCAACCACATCGACAGATAGGTCCTCGCGCAGCACGGCACTGCTCACGTATGGAGGAGTACAGCGGGGCAGCGTTACGAAAAGGTTGGCTCCTTTCGCATCGGGATGGATTGCCTTGATCGTATGAGTGGCGAGTTTTATCGGATTGCCTCCTCGCATTGAGGATTCTACTCGCGATGCTGCATCACTAATCCACTTGTCTAAATCGTCTTTACCTAAAGGTGGTTGGGCGTCTTTGGTTGGTTCTTCCTCGTTGCCGCCTCCGGTTTGCGACAGGCTCAACACGAATCCTGCAATCAGTGTGCGGAGGTTAACTACCTCGTCTGAATCGCCCATGCTACCTCCTGTTCTCGATGAGCCGACGTTACGTCTTAAGCTCAATGTCTTGCGCAAAATCCGAGGATGGGATGGAAGCCCCATCCACTGTCGTTATCCGGAACGGTCGCTGTGCCGAACCTCTTGGCAGCGTCGTCTAGCGGAAGATCCATGGTGTCGGCCAGTACCGCCAGGGCATCCATGTAGTCTTCTTCTCCCCAGGGCTGGATGCGTTCACCGAGGGTGTTCAGTACATCGATGCGTTGCAGTTTGCTTTGCTCGACTGGAACGTAGAGCAACTCGCCGCGCCGCGAACCGTCATGAATCTGATGGAGAGTCCAGGTCTCTCCGCCTTCGTCCGGCAGCAGTGCAAGTTCCACTTCCGGGGCCGTCTGTTGGCGGAAGGGCTGACACTGCTGCATAACCCCGGTGAGCTGCACCTGTGGCATCGCATACCAGGTGTAGGCACCCAAGCGGGGCGGCGGTGGCGTTTGCATCGCTCGCTGCTCGCGTTTGCTCAGTGTTTTCGGGGGTGGTGCGACCAGCGCACATCTCAAACGCGCGTGCTCGAGATCCACGATGCTGTCCAGTGGTTGTAGGTTCTCGCGCTCCACGATTCGAGGGCGGGCGTCGATCGCTTGCCACTGGTCTGTTTCCAGCAAGTGCGTCAGCGAGTGGCTGTTGAGCATCCAGTCACCGGTGGTCTCAAAGCCGGGCCTTTGGAAGGCCGGCCTCCCGGGGTTCTCCAGGTGCTTGAGGTTGGTATCGAGCAGGACGACGTTCGGTGCGGTACACGCATCGTCACGATGGCGACGCACGCGGCCCGCGAGCTGAATGATGGAGCGCATGGACGACGGCTCGACGACCGCCCAGTCGTAGTCGTGATCGCGTCCGACCTCGGTGACCGGGGAGCCGAGAACGATGAAAACCTGATCCGCTTCGTGAGTGGTCTGCAGCGCGCTCTGGACCTCCGGGAGGTCGAACACGGCCGACTCGTCCCTGCGATCAAGCGCGCGGTCTAGGCGTTGCTCAATGGCTGACCGAATCAGTAGCGGATAGCGGGAATGATAAACACACAGGTGAATCCGTATCCCGGCCGGGGCGCCGAGTTGGAAGAGGGCGCGAGCAACATCTATCAGCGGTTCGATGTTTGCCATCCGTACTAAGCCGAAGCTCACGCGTTTGTGGGTGTGAGGGTCAACGCTATGGTGACGCGCATGCAGCGTCGATGCGTGCGCTAGAACCCGTTCAGCCAAACCTTGTCGTGTCTCTGCTGCCGTCTTGCCAAGCCCTTCCATGGAAGCGACCTCTGCACGGCGGCGTACGACACCCTCTGCAAGGCGCTGATGGCGTCGTTTCGCGAACCGATGGTGTGCTGCCGCGAACTGCTCACCCGCCGGGCAGTTTTCGTGTTGGCGATCATGTTCGTCGAACCAGGCACAGCAGATGTCGACAGGGAGGCCAGGTTGTCCACGATTGCGTTGATACTGCTCCCGACCATCGCGATAGGCATCGTACAGCCCGCGCACCAAGGCCGGTGGCAGTGTGGCGGACGAGAGGAGTACCCGAGAGCCCAATAGTCCCGCCCAGTGGACCAGTCGCGTCAACGCGGGCAAGTCATTGATGTCGAAGTCGTCGATTTCGTCCAGCACAAGATCACTGCTCATCATGCGTAGCATGGGTACGATCTGGTCCCCTCCACGGGTGCTCTCCGTGGCGGGCATCAGGTGATCGACGGTGCACAGAAGGATGGGAGCGGCAATCAATGCCCTTGCACGCGGGTCATCACCAAGCCGCCTTAACACGGGGTGGCTTTCCATATTGCCGTCGAAAACCACATGCGTATCGTCTTCGATGAGGTTCTGTCGTGATTCAGAGCCGCTCTTGTCCGCTTCCTCTTCGTAGTGTTCGAACAAGGCTCGGCTTGCGCCGCCGCCCACTCTGACGGCGAGCTCGTCCTCACCGAGGTTGAGCCGTTCGCGATAGGCCTTTCCGGTCTGCAGGGTCAATGTGCGCAACCCCAGGGCGATAACGAATCGTGCTCCGCGCTGGGGATTCGCCAGAGCGTAGAGAATCCGGCCGTTTGCGAGCGTTTTGCCGCACCCGGTAGATGCCATGTTGATGCCGAAGAATCCTTGTTCCTCGCTGCGCTCGCGCAGGGACTGCGCCATGTCATAGGCGCGATCCTGCCAACGGAACCGCCGGTGGTCGCTGCGCTTACGAAAGCCCTTGTGGCGCGCCAGCCTGGGTAGGTGGCTGTGAAGGCTCGGCAATGCTCTCACTACAGCGGTGGCGTGCCTTTCAACGCCCAGCAGATGCTCGTCCAAGGGCTGGTTGAGCTGTCCGGTGTTGCGAACCGTGTTGGCGAACAAGGGATATCCGGCGTTGCCCCGGACCCGGTGGCGTCTGTCGTCCAGGCTGGAGTAATGATGATCTGCCAGCATCACGCTGAGCCGGGACAGGTGCATGACGTAGGGATCGTCCAGCCAGCCACTCTCGCGATACGGCAGCCGATCGAGCAGGCGCTGAGCGAAGTAACGCACACGGGCCTGCCATCCATCTGTTGCCACCGGGAGGCCCTCTTTGAACCGCCAATACAGGGGGGCCTGCTCTCGATTCCGTGAATCGGCAACCTCGTTCCAGTCGGCGGAGATGATGCCGGGAAGATCGCGTAGGCGCTCCGCTTGAAATGCCGGGCGCGTCTGTCCGTCGCCCGGCATCAACGGCAATCTGTGGTGCGTAAGAATCAGCCAGGCAACCGCTGAAGCCAATGGCGGGAGGTCAGAGAAAGGTGGCCGCACACCGGCATCGACTCCGTCGCGCTGTAGACCGTTAAGCCAGTTCGCTGTGTCGCCGCCGGCCCCACTCGCCAAACGGTTCAACCATGTCGCATCATCACTGTCACCAACAAAGGACAGAAACAGGCGCAGTGACACCCACTCGTGCCTATAGAGGTTCCTGCCCTCCAGCTTACCTTGCAGCCGAAGCTGGAATGCCTCCATGGATTTACCCAGGTCATGAAACAGGGCCGTCAGCCCCGAGAGCAGCCGAATGTCCTCGCCAGTGCGCCAGTCGTTCTCATCTCCCCGCCGCAGAACGTCCCGGGAGCTGGTATTGGTGGGGATAGCCCCCTGCTGGTTGAATCGTTTGGCATCTCCGACGATCCACAGCAGCTCGCTGTGATCCCGACCCCGAATCCAGTGGCACGCCACCGCCGTATTCTTGCGTGCGGTCTTCCGTAACATCCGCCGGAGAGTGTCCAGCCCTGCCTCGGTTATCGGGGTCTGCCAGGTGCGATCTCCGCGCCGTTCCGCAAACTGGTCAAGAATGCGGCGCGTCTCGGTAAGCGCGTTTTTGTTGCACTGGGATACGAGCAGCACGTTCATGATCGAGCCTCGGACAGGTCATTCGCGATGTATTTGATGGTATCGATCATGAAATCGAGCGATTCTGTCCGTGTGAGGCTGTCGATACACGATTGGCGGAATTCCTGTTCTTCGTCACCGCGCATGGCGGACAGGAAGGCCTGGGGCAGGATCACTGCGTCCTTTACCAGGTCGGCAACGTCGAAAACCAGCCCGCCTCGGCGCGTCTTGCCATGCAGTACCGCTAGACCGTGCGGGATTCCGAGAACCCAGGTCGCAGTTGCCGCCAGCCCGTAAGCGAGATAGTTGCCGTGGTCCAGGAAACGGTTGGCAGGGTCGGTTCCGGTGCCTCGCTTGGCCCGCGTAAAATCACCATAAGCCACCGACTTGGCGGCCATGCGGAACAGCGTCTTGGTCAGTCGTGCTTCTTCGGTCAGCAGATCTGTCGTGCCCGGTACCTCGTCAATCGCCTTGCGGCTCTTGTCCAGGGCTTCGCGCAGCGAGTGCGGGTCAATGCCGAATCCGTTCTCTCTTAGCGCACGGTTCTCGGTCCAGTTCCACTCGATGCGCGAGATCCGCGCGAGCTGGAACGCTTTGGCTGCGCGGAGGCGAGCCTCCTCATCGAACCAGAACGCAACCCATCGTTGCAGGTACTCCGTTGGACGATACTCGCTTTGCGGGCTGAACCAGGCGACTTCCACATCCACTTCGTTTGCCGAGAAAAGCGGAGTCCCACCTCCTCCGCAGAACCCAACCAATACGCCCGCTTTCGCCAGCTCGCGCATGGCTGCCTGCGTTACAGATGTTCCAGTCCCGAGCAGTATGGTCGTGGTATTGGCGATAGGGATATTCCAGTAAAGCGATTGCTTACCTTCATCGGTGACGTACTCAACGCGTCCGCCATTAACCAGAACCCTGCAGTGCTGCAGGTAGTAGATGTTCGCGCGCTTGGAATGGAGGATCGTTTTCAGATCGCTCGGCGACAGGTCATCCATGCTGTATCTCCGGGTTTATGGCTCCAGCACTGCACTATTCCCATGACTATCCGCATGGTTACACCCCCACTGCCTCCCTCACTGCACCACTGTCTGAATTATCAGTACTTTCCCGCCGCCTCCCGCAGCCGGCGGGCGACAGTGTCCCGGATCTCGTCCGGGGCAATGGCTTCCACGTCCGGCCCATAGCGCAGGATCTCCATGACCAGTTCAGTCGGGTCGGAATAGGGAACCTGGAGCTCATAGTGATCGGCCGTCCAGTGGCCAATCTGGTCCGGATGCCAGCGTTCCTCTGCCGCCCAACGGGCGGCTTCGGGGGTGAACCGAAGGACGGCCCAGGCGGTGGCGGTTCCGGAGAAAATACCGTAGGTGCTTGCGATGGTGCGGTCGACGGCGCGGTCGTCCAGGGCATGTGCCGGAGTGTCCTGATTCTCGGCGGTGCGAATCCGGTCCAGAGAAAACAGGCGTAGGGCCTCGGCCTGCTCGCAGTAGGCGACGAGGTACCAGTTGTTGCGGTAGTTGGTCAGCCGTTGTGGATGGATGCGGCGCTGGCTGCGGGCATCCCGCGCACGGCCGTGATACTGGATGAACAGGCACTGGCCTGTCAGGGTAGCCTCGGCAACGGTGGAGAAGATGTCGCTGTCTGTCTCGCGCTGCCCGGCGGTGAGCACGGCGATCCGCCGGCTCACGGTCTCCGCGTCGTGTCCGCCTTCGCTCAGGAGTCGGCGCACGCGAGATTTCAGCGGCCCGATGTGCGGGGCGAGCAACCCTGGTTGCATCGATTCCAGCAGCTGCTCCATGGCAAGGAGTGCATAGAGTTCGGACTGGTTCAGCCAGAGCCCGGGAAGCTCGAAGGTCGGCGCATCGGGGTCGTAGTGGTGGCCGTTGGCCTCGGCGCTGTAGACCAGCGGCGCACCCAGGATGTCGCGGAGATAGGCGAAGTCACGGGTGATCGTCGTCCGCGCGACCTCCAGCTCATCCACGAACGCCCGCATGGGCACCGGATGGCGGGCCTGCCTCAGTCGCTGATGGATGCGCACGAGCCGTTCAAAGCGTGTCAATGATGATCCCGCCGTTATTATTCTTCCTTCCCCTTTTGACCGTACCCGTCCCGCTGCCGGTTCTCAAACGTGCATTCAGGAAGACCTTTTCGGTATGCTCGTGTCGACTCTCCAACAACCTGACAACCGGCGATTTTTATCTCTTCCGCCCCTTGAAAATCATCCTGCAGCCCCTATCTAGAACACTAGCCGGGAGGTGGTCGTATCGGCCCTTCCCGGGGTCAACAAGTGTTAACGAACGGGTCGCTTAACTCACGGAGGTGATGGGACATGTTCGGTGATCTGGCACGGTTTGATGTACCTGTTTTCAACGAGCTGAGCCGCGCGCTGCGGCTGATGGATGAAACGTTCGGCGATTTCGGTTCCAGTGACCTGCGGTCGGCGCCGCGGGGTGCATTCCCCTACGTCAACGTCGGGGAGACGGACGAGGCGGTGAACGTCTACGTCTTCGCCCCGGGCATGAACAAGGACGACCTGGAACTGACGATCGAGAACAACACGCTCTTCATCCACGGCCAGCGCAAGGCGGATGACGAGGCGCAGGGCCGCACCTACTATCGGCGCGAGCGCTTCACGGGCGAGTTCAGCCGCGCGGTGCGGCTGCCGGAAGGCATCGACGCCGACAAGGTTCAGGCGCAGATGCAGGACGGCGTGCTGAGTGTCCGCCTCGAGAAGGCGGCCGAGCAGCGCCCGCGGCGGATCGAGATTCAGGCTGCGTAATGACAGGGGAGGTGATTGCCATGACCGAGATGGAAAAAGCACGCAATCAGCAGGTTGAGAAACAGCAGGACGCCATCGTGCAGCAGGCCGCCCGCCAGAACGGCGAGCGGGGCCTGGTACCGCCGGTGGAGATCTACGAGGAAGATGATGCCCTGTTCCTGGTGGCGGATATGCCCGGAGTCACGAAGGACACGTTACACCTGGAAGTGGGCAACAAGGTGCTGGAAGTCGAAGGGCGGATCACGGTGAACATGGACGAGAACGTTTCGCCGCTGTTTGCCGAAGTCCGCGCCAGTCGGTATGTCCGCCGCTTCACGCTGGGGGACGATATCGACGCCGGCAACGCCCAGGCGACCATCAAGGACGGGGTGCTGACCATCCGCCTGCCCAAGCAGGACGCCCACCGGCGGCGGAAGATCGAGATCCAGGCAGCCTGAGCCTGCCAGCGGATCGCCATCTCCAGACCGCGCTTCGGGCGCGGTCTTTTTTTGCGCTGATCGAATCGTTCCGTTCATGGTGGACCTGAAGGTCCACCCTACACCTGCATCAGACTTTGTCGCCAAAGCCACCGTAGGGTGGACCTTCAGGTCCACCACTTGGCGTGTTCCCGGCTCACCACGTACCACTGTCGCCAGTTCTCCAGGGCGCTGCGAACCGAGTAAGGCAGTTGGTCGATGCGGGTACTGTCTGATTCCGGAGGGTTCAGACGACGGAACAGGCGAATGTCGTCCATCAGTCCCTGTCGCTCCATCATCCGAAGCCATTCGTTTGGCGACGCCATGAGAAACCTCCTTGTTCAATGTTCTGGCTGGACCTCGACCTGACGCGGCTCCCTGCATCAGGTGTCAAGGGTGTACTTCGTGCTCTTCGATCCGCTCGCCCTGCGCCTCGGCGACCACATCCAGGATACGGCCCTCGGTGTGGATAGCGCTTCGCCTGTTGGACAGCCAGATCACCATCTTGCCCTCGGTATCGAGACCGATGATCAGATAGGGGTGTCCCGCCTCTTGGCCGAAAATTTCGTGTTCGTAGCCCGGTAGCTTGGCGGCCTTTGCTGTCAGGTCGTCCGGCAACTCTGTCTCTGCACGGTAGATCGATCCGGTGTCCTCGTCGCTCCAGGTAACTTGTACGGAGCTGGGCATCGGCTGGTCGGATATAGCGATTAGGCTTCCTGCTTCCTCCCAGCAACAGGCGATACCGCCACCAGGGATTCGCGTGTCCTCGTTCAGTTCGGTGCGTAAGACAAGAAGAGCCTCTCCTTCATGAGCCGAATAGGCGATGGTGTACGCGTCCAGCGAACTGGCGCCACTCCAGGGGGTACGGCCGAGGGCCGTGAAGGCAATAGCGATCACACCGGCCGTTACGAGGATGGTGGTGAGAACCAGCCGCACTGAGTGTCTGCGCGGGAGCGGAGAGCAGTCCTTGCCCGATGTCATGTGCCTTCCTTGTTGCTAACTGCGCATCACAGTCAGCGTAACGGTGTGGATGCGGTTGCGCCACCCGAGAGCATCCGGTGACGCAACACACCTGCCCTCAACGAACTACGCTTTCAGAAAGCAACAGCGAAGGAGCGAGCCATGAAACGCAGTGCGAACGCGGAATGGAAAGGTGACCTGAAACAGGGCAAGGGTGTTGTCTCCACCGAGAGCGGTGCGCTGGCCAATGTGGCCTATGGCTTCGGCACGCGATTCGAGGACGAGAAGGGCAGCAACCCGGAGGAGCTGATCGGTGCGGCCCATGCGGGTTGTTTCTCCATGGCCCTGTCCGGACAGCTGGGGGAATCCGGCCTTACGCCCGACAGCATCCGCACCACGGCGGACGTAACACTGGACAAGGTGGACGGCGGCTTCGCCGTGACCAAGGTGCATTTGACGGTCAAGGCCAAGGTGCCGGGCGCGGACCAGGCGGCGTTCGACAAGGCGGCGAACAACGCCAAGGCGGGGTGCCCGATCTCCAAGCTGTTGAATGCCGAGATCACCATGGACGCGACCCTGGAGGGGTGATCGCGCCATAGCCGTGGCCGTAGGCGGTAGGGTGGACCTTCAGGTCCACGCGTGCACTCCGGCAAGAAGATGGTGGACCTGAAGGTCCACCCTACGGGTCCTGCGGAATTGGTTGGTCCCCGGACGGGTAAACCCCACTGTGCGCGGGGTGCCACTCGCGGCCGGTTTGGCTCAGAGCGTCAGCTATCCCCGGGGGCTCCACACGCGCTCCAGTTCTTTTGTTTCGGGGTCGAAGCGGTAGACGTTGATGCCGCCATGGGGCCACTTCTGTCCGGTGACGAGGGTGTTGGCCTGCCAGGAGGCGTCCACCGACGGGATGTAGCGGTCCTTGGCGTGGGGTGGATCGTCGCCGAGGTCGAGGAAGGCGATGTGCCAGGGGCTGTCGATGTGGTAGAGGGCGGCGTACGCGTGTCGCCGAGGGATGCGGATGAAATGTTCGTCGTCGATGAAGGTAACGGCGACGTTGCGCCCATCAATGGTCTCGTCGCCGTAGAAGGGGCTGGGGATGTCGGGGGTGTCGATGAGGTTGCTGTCGTCCCATTCGGTCTCGCCGGTGTCAGGATCCTCGCGGAGCATGCCGAAGTTGTAGCTCGCCAACCGCCATCGCTCTTCGCCGTCTTCGGTGCGCCAGACCCGGGTGGTGCCGGTCTCGCCGGCAGCGACGACATAGCGGCCATCCGGGCTGATGTCGCCGTGGACCCTGCTGGAGAGCCCGGCCATTTTATGGAGAGGGTCGCGGGTCTCCATGTCCCAAAGGACTACTCCGTCGTAGGCGGCGCCATCATGCCCTTCCCTTTTCCGTGGGTGGAAGCGATCAATTGGGTAGCTGTCCCAGGAGGAGCCGTGGCCGGCCGTGAGCAAGGTGCCGGTTGGTTCGTGGAGAATGATGTTCTGCAGGGTGCCAAGGAACGCTGGGCGATCATCGTCGATCTTGACCAGTTGCTGGTTTTTGCCCCAGCCGCGGTAGATCCGGAACTCGGCGTCCGAGGAGAAGTACGCCTGCAGATCCGACGCCATGGCGTGGCCGTAGACGGGGACGTGCTCGAAGCGGTTGAGGACTTCGCCGTCGACGGCCTGGACGTGGACGATGTCGTTGAGGTCCTGCCACAGGAAGGCGTCCTGTCCCTCGATGAAATAGGCAGAGTAGATATTGGCGCGACGGCTGATGACGCGCCGGCTCTGGCTCTCAACGTCCCACAGTATGAGGCGCCGGTCCTCATGTGAACTAACCACATACCGCCCGTCCTCCGAGACGCTGACGACCATGGCGCGCCCGGGGGAGACGGTCGCGCACCCTCCGAGCCCGGCGGTGATCATCGCGATCACTACCAGCTGCAGTAAGCGTTTTGTTATCCCCATCGGCCGAACCCCCCGTTCCCTAAGAGCGTTCTTCGCCAGATCTCACGCTGATAAGCGTGTTCGAATCATCGAGGGCGTGACGGAGGTTGACCATTGCCACCGGCGGCAGACACTTCACTCGCAGGGGAGCGCGTAGCGGCCCGTCGATGCGGAAAACGGCTGGTGTGCCCGGGAGTATGCGAACCTCGTCGTCCACGGCGTTGCCGTTGGCATCGGCGTAGCCCTCGTGGCGAACGTCCGTGTCGCGATCGAGGATGGTGATGCGCGCGTTATTCCACGCCGGGCTCCAGTCGAGATCGGGTGACGCCTGCAGGTGGAGTCGCAGGGGCTGGAGGACGCGCGCCAGCGGGGACGCTGTTCGATTGCGCGTGCCGCCCGACTTGATGTCGAAGCGCAGGCCTGCAGCTTGATCACCGCCGCTGCAACAGCCTCCGCCGCCGTCCGGCAGCGTGATGGGGGCGACATACTCGGTTTGGCCGGCCCGCAGGGTAACGTCGGTGGAGGCAATGGGCTCGCCCTGTTGCCGTCCGTGCCCATCGACCCGATAGACCGAGACGGTGGCGATCACGCCGTCCTCGGCGCGTCGGGCGGTAAACGTCAGTTCACGTCGTTCACTGGGTCTGACGGCCCTCTCCCGAGTCGAGGAGCCGTCGGTCGCTGCATCCTGCATGCTGAATTATCCTTCCGTAGATAACCAGATCAAAGATAACCGGATTCATGGCGTCGCGCAAAGCCGCTTGTGCGGCTGCATGGAGTGTGTGTTTGAAGCCGGACATGGTGGATCTGAAGATCCACCCTACGGCTAGTCGATCATGGCCGAGGCGGCGCCGGGCGCCCGTAGGGTGGACCTTCAGGTCCACCATCGTGGCTATATCGGTGGACCTGAAGGTCCACCCTACTCATAGGGCCCAGAGGTCCATGAACACGTTGACCGGGAGCTCTTCAAGGCGCCGCTGATCGGCGCAGGCGTGGCGGATGCGCTCCGCCTGGCGCGGTGCGAAGCGGGTGGCGAGGGCGGCCTCGAACTTCTCCACCAGCACCGGGATGCCCTCGTCGCGCCGGCGGCGGTGGCCGATGGGGTATTCCACGGCCACGCGCTCGGTCTTCGAGCCGTCCTGGAAGAACACCTGCACGGCGTTGCCGATGGAGCGCTTGTTCGGGTCCAGGTAATCCTTCGAGAACTGCGGGTTCTCCGTGACCTCCATCTTGTCGCGCAGGGCGTCGATGCGCGGGTCGGCGGCGACGTGATCCTCGTAGTCATCCGCCGTGAGGCGGCCGAAGATCAGCGGCACGGCGGTCATGTACTGGATGCAGTGGTCGCGGTCGGCCGGGTTGTCCAGGGGGCCGGTCTTGTCGATGATGCGCACGCCCGCTTCCTGGGTCTCGATCACCACTCGGTCGATCTCGTCGATGCGGTCGGCCACCTCCGGGTGTAGGGTCATGGCCGCCTCGGCGGCGGTCTGGGCGTGAAACTCCGCCGGGAAGGAGATCTTGAACAGGATGTTCTCCATGACGTAACTGCCGTAGCCCTGGCTGAACTTCAGGGAATTGCCCTTGAACAGCACGTCGTTGAAGCCCCAGCCCTTGGCTGATAACGCCGATGGGTAGCCCATCTCGCCGGTGCGGGTGATCAGCGCCAGGCGCACGCCGCGGGCGGAGGCATCCCCCGCCGCCCAGCTCTTGCGCGAGCCGGTGTTGGGGGCGTGGCGGTAGGTGCGCAGGCTGGAGCCGTCGATCCAGGCGTGGGACAGGGCGGTGACGACGTCCTCCTTGTCACCGCCCAGCAGTTTCGTGGCCACGGCGGCAGTGGCGATGCGGCAGAGCATGACGTGGTCCAGGCCCACGCGGTTGAAGCTGTTCTCCAGCGCGATCACGCCCTGGATCTCGTGGCACTTGATGGCGGCGGTGAGCACGTCGCGCATGGTAAGCGGCTCGCGGCCATTGGCAATGTTACGGCGGCTGATGTAGTCCGCCACCGCGAGCACGCCGCCCAGGTTGTCGGAGGGGTGGCCCCACTCCGCCGCCAGCCAGGTGTCGTTGAAGTCCAGCCAGCGGATCATGGCGCCGATGTTGAACGCGCCCTGCACCGGGTCGAGCTGGTAGGCGGTGCCCGGCACCTTTACGCCATTGGCCATCTGCGCTTCCGGCACCACCGGCCCGAGAAGCTTGGTGCAGGCCGGGTACTGCAGGGCGAGCATGGCGCAGGCCAGGCTGTCCATGAGCATGTGGCGGGCGGTGTCATAGGCCTCGTCACTGTCGATGGCGGCGTGGGCCACGTATTCGGCCATGGCCACCAGTTCGGGATCCGGATCGGGCCGCTTGGCGGACTTGATACCGTCGGCTGCGCTCATGGGTCGGCCTCCTCCTCGCGTGGGTGGATAGTCCGACTATAGTTCAGCGGTCGCGGGAACGTCAGCGGCGCTGCCCGTCCGCCATTACGCGAGCACGTCCCCGGGGATACGCACATGGCCCTCCATCAGCACGCGGGCGCTACGGCTCATGCTCACCTTGGCCACGGTCCACTCGCCGTTCTCCTGCACCGCCTTCGCGCCCACGCGCAGGGTGCCGGAGGGGTGGCCGAAGTGGACGCTGTCCCGGTCGCCGCCGCCCGCGGCCTGGTTCACCAGGGTGCCGGAGATGGCGGCGGCGGTGCCGATGGCCACTGCCGCCGTGCCCATCATGGCGTGGTGCAGCTTGCCCATGGAAAGCGCCCGTACCAGCAGGTCGATGTCAGGGGCGCGCACGCTCTTGCCGCTCGACGCTTCGTAATCCTTGGGCGGGGCGACGAAGGCCACCTTGGGGGTGTGCTGGCGGTTGACGGCTTCATCCACGTGGTCGATCAACCCCATGCGCACGGCGCCATGAGCGCGAATGGTCTCGAACATGGCGAGCTGCTCCGTGCTGCCGTTGATGGCCTCCTGCAGCTCGGTGCCGGTATAGCCGATGGCGTCGGCATTGACGAACACCGTGGGGATGCCGGCGTTGATCAGCGTGGCCTGCAGGGTGCCCACGCCGGGCACCTCCAGTTCGTCCACCAGGTTGCCGGTGGGGAACAGCGCGCCTTCGCCGTCGGCCGGGTTCATGAACTCCACCGGCACCTCGGCGGCGGGAAAGGTGACCCCATCCAGCTCGAAATCGCCGGTCTCCTGCACCTGGCCGTCCACCATGGGTACGCGGCCGATAATGGTTTTCTGGATGTTGGCCTGCCAGATGCGCACCTCGGCCACGCCGTTGTCCGGAATGCGGGCCGGGTCCACCAGGCCGTTGGCGATGGCGAACGGCCCCACGGCGGCGGAGAGGTTGCCGCAGTTGCCGCTCCAGTCCACGAACGGCTTGTCGATGGAGACCTGGCCGAACAGGTAGTCCACGTCGTGGTCCGGGCTGTCGCTGGCGGCGAGGATCACCGTCTTGCTGGTGCTGGACGTGGCCCCGCCCATGCCGTCGGTGTGCTTGCCGTAGGGGTCGGGGCTGCCGATCACCCGCAGCAGCAGGTTGTCCCGCGCGGCGCCGGGCACCTGCGCGGCCTCCGGCAGGTCCTGCAGGCGGAAGAACACGCCCTTGCTGGTGCCGCCGCGCATGTAGGTGGCGGGGATACGGATCTGGGGTTGATGCGCCATGACTCGGGGTTCCGTCGTCGTGAGGCCCGCGCCGCTGCGGGAGCGGCGCGGGGTGGTTCAGGGTCGGAGACTCGCGGTTACTGCTCCAGGGCAGTGGCGTCCGGGTCCGCTTCCAGGAAGTCCTTGGCGAAGCGCTGCAGGATGCCGCCGGCCTCGTAGATGGAGACCTCCTCGGCGGTATCCAGCCGGCAGATCACCGGCACGTCCACGCGCTCGCCGTTGGCGCGGGTCACCACCAGGGTCAGCGTCGCGCCCGGGGCAAGTTCGCCTTCCACGTCGTAGACCTCGGTGCCGTCCAGGCCCAGGGTCTTGCGGGTGGTGCCCTCCGGGAACTGCAGCGGCATTACGCCCATGCCCACCAGGTTGGTGCGGTGGATGCGCTCGAAGCCTTCGGCGGCGATGGCCTCCACGCCGGCCAGCCGCACGCCCTTGGCGGCCCAGTCGCGGGACGAGCCCTGGCCGTAATCGGCGCCGGCGATGATGATGAGCGGCTGCTTGCGCTCCATGTAGGTCTCGATGGCGTCCCACATGCGCATGACTTTGCCGTCCGGCTCCAGCCGGGTGAGCGAGCCCTGGCGCACCTCGCCGTTGGCGTCCACCGCCATCTCGTTGATCAGCTTGGGGTTGGCCAGGGTTGCCCGCTGGGCGGTGAGATGATCACCCCGGTGGGTGGCGTAGGAGTTGAAGTCCTCCTCCGGCAGGCCCATTTTCGCCAGGTACTCACCCGCCGCGCTGTCGGCCATGATGGCGTTGGAGGGCGAGAGGTGGTCGGTGGTGATGTTGTCACCCAGCACCGCCAGCGGGCGCATGCCCTGCAGGGTCGGCTTGTGGGCCAGCGCCCCCTCCCAGTAGGGCGGGCGGCGGATGTAGGTGCTCTGCGGGCGCCAGTCGTACAGCGGGCTCACCTGCACTTTCGCGTCGGTGGACTTCTTGAACATGGGGAAGTAGACGTTGCGGAAGTGCTCCGGTTTGACGGAGTCACTAACCATGGCGTCGATCTCGTCCTCGCTGGGCCACAGGTCCTTGAGGGTGATCGGGTTGCCGTCGGCATCATGGCCGAGCACGTCTTTCTCGATGTCGAAGCGCACGGTGCCGGCAATGGCGTAGGCGACCACCATGGGCGGCGAGGCCAGGAAGGCCTGCTTGGCGTACGGATGGATGCGGCCGTCGAAGTTGCGGTTGCCCGAGAGCACCGCCACGGAGTAGAGATCCCGGTCGATGATCTCCTGCTGGATCTTCGGGTCCAGGGCGCCGCTCATGCCGTTGCAGGTGGTGCAGGCGAAGGCGACGATGCCGAAGCCCAGATCTTCCAGGTGCGACAGCAGGTTGGCCTCTTCCAGGTAGAGCTGCACGGCCTTGGAGCCGGGGGCCAGCGACGTCTTCACCCAGGGCTTGCGCTGCAGGCCCAGTTCATTGGCCTTTTTCGCGAGTAGCCCGGCGGCGATGACGTTGCGCGGGTTGCTGGTGTTGGTGCAGCTGGTAATCGCCGCGATGATCACCGCGCCGTCGGGCATCAGGCCGTCGTCACGCTCCTCCACCTCGCCGGCGATGCCGGCCTTGGCCAGGTCCGTGGTGGAGACGCGCTTGTGCGGGTTGGAGGGGCCGGCGACGTTGCGCACCACCGAGGAGAGATCGAAGCGCAGCACGCGCTCGTACTCGGCGGTCTCCAAGTCGTCCGCCCAAAGGCCCACGGTCTTCGCGTAGTTCTCCACCAGCTTCACCTGCTCCGGCTCGCGGCCGGTGAGGGTCAGGTAGTCCAGGGTCTGCTGGTCGATATAGAACATGGCCGCGGTGGCGCCGAACTCCGGGGTCATGTTGGAGATGGTGGCGCGGTCGCCCACGGTCAGCGCCCTGGCGCCCTCGCCGTAGAATTCCAGATACGACGACACCACCCGCTCCTTGCGCAGGAACTCGGTGATCGCCAGCACGATGTCGGTGGCGGTGACACCTGGCTGTGGCTTACCCGTGAGCTCCACGCCGACGATGTCCGGCAGGCGCATGTAGGAGGCGCGGCCGAGCATGACGTTCTCCGCCTCCAGGCCGCCGACGCCGATGGCGATCACGCCCAGGGCGTCCACGTGCGGAGTATGGCTGTCGGTACCAACACAGGTATCCGGGTAGGCGATACCGTCCACGGCCTGCACCACCGGGGAGATCTTCTCCAGGTTGATCTGGTGCATGATGCCGTTGCCCGGCGGGATCACGTCGACGTTGTCGAAGGCCTTCTTGGTCCAGTCGATGAAGTGGAAGCGGTCCTCGTTGCGGCGCTCTTCGATGGCGCGGTTCTTCTCGAAGGCGTCCTTCTCGAAGCCGGCGTGCTCCACCGCCAGGGAGTGGTCGACGATCAACTGGGTGGGCACCACCGGATTGACCTTGGCCGGGTCGCCGCCCTTCTCGGCGATGGCGTCGCGCAGGCCGGCCAGATCCACCAGGGCCGTCTGGCCGAGGATGTCGTGGCACACCACCCGGGCCGGATACCAGGGGAAGTCCCGGTCGCGCCGGCGTTCGATGAGCTGCGTCAGACAGTCGGTGAGCTGCGACGGCTCGCAGCGCCGCACCAGGTTCTCCGCCAGCACGCGGGACGTGTAGGGCAGGCCGGCCCAGGCGCCGGGCTTGATGGCGTCCACGGCTGCGCGTGCGTCGAAGTAGTCCAGATCGGTGCCCGGCAGGGGCTTGCGGTAGTCGGTGTTGGTCACGTCAGACATGGCGGTATCCGTCTCGGATTCATGGCGGGGCTCGGGGCGTGCCGCGCCGGGGTCCTGCAATGGCCCGGGCGCCGCGTCACACGGACGCCCGGGGGATTCGCGGGCGGTGTGTCAGCCGCGCTGGTCGATGGGCGTGACCTCGCGCAGCTCCGGGCCCACGTAGTCGGCACTGGGCCGGATGATGCGGTTATTCTCCCGCTGTTCCATGACGTGGGCCGCCCAGCCGGTGAGCCGCGACATCACGAAAATGGGCGTGAACAGCTTCGTGGGGATGCCCATGAAATGGTACGCCGAGGCGTGGAAGAAGTCCGCGTTGGCGAACAGCTTCTTCTCGTCCCACATCATCTGTTCCACCGCCTCGCTCACCGGGTAGAGGGTGGTGTCGCCCACGTCGTCGGCGAGCTTCTTGGACCAGCCCTTGATCACGGCGTTGCGCGGGTCGGACTCGCGGTAGATGGCGTGGCCGAAGCCCATCACCTTGTCCTTGCGGTCCAGCATGGCCTTGAGTTCGCGCCTGGCCTCCTCCGGGGAGGACCACTGCTCGATCATGGCCATGGCTGCCTCGTTGGCGCCGCCGTGGAGCGGCCCGCGCAGGGAGCCGATGGCGCCGGTCACGCAGGAGTGCATGTCCGACAGGGTCGAGGCGCACACCCGGGCGGTGAAGGTGGAGGCGTTGAACTCGTGCTCGGCGTAGAGGATCAGCGAGACGTTCATCACGTCCGCGTGCAGCTGGCTCGCCGGTTTGCCGTGCAGCAGGTGCAGAAAGTGCCCGCCGATGGAGTCGTCATCGGTGTTGGGATCGATGCGCACGCCGTCGTGGGAGTAGCGATACCAGTAGTTGATGATGGACGGGAACACCGCCAGCAGGCGGTCCGCCACGTCCTGCTGCTGGGAGAAATCGGTCTCCGTCTCCAGGTTCCCCAGCATGGAGGCGCCGGTGCGCATGACGTCCATGGGATGGGCATCCTTCGGGATGCGCTCGAGCACCTCGCGGAGGGGCTGGGGCAGGTCGCGCATGCCCTTGAGGCGCTGGATGTAGGCGTCCAGCTGGCTGCGGGTGGGCAGCTCCCCGTACAGGATCAGATAGGCGACCTCTTCGAAGCTGGTGTTGTCCGCCAGATCGCGCACGTCGTAGCCGCGATAGGTCAGGCCGGTTCCCTTCTGGCCCACGGTGCACAGCGCCGTGGCACCTGCGGACTGACCACGCAGGCCGGCCCCGCCGATTTTCTTCTCCGTCATGCTTTGCCTCTCTCTCGTTCGCGGGCATTCAGGCCCCGTTCGCCGGGGATCGCCGCATTTACTGGTCTTTTTTGAAAAGCGCGTCCAGTTTGCTTTCGTACTCATGATAGCCGAGCACGTCGTAGAGCTCGGCGCGGGTCTGCATGGTGTCCACCACCTCCGCCTGGGTGCCGTTGGCACGGATGCTGGAGTAGACCTGCTCCGCCGCACGGCTCATGGCGCGGAACGCCGACAGGGGGTAGAGCACCAGCCGGGCGCCGGCGTCGCGCAGCTCCGAGGTGGTGAACAGCGGCGTCTGACCGAACTCGGTGATATTGGCCAGCACCGGAACCGGTACACGGTCGGCGAAGGCCTTGAACTCCTCCAGGGTGTGCAGGGCCTCCGCGAAGATCATGTCCGCACCGGCTTCCGCGTAGGCGTTGGCCCGGTCCAGGGCGGCCTCCATGCCCTCGGAGGCGTAGGCGTCGGTGCGCGCCATGAACACGAACTGGTCGTCCTGGCGGGCATCCACGCCGGCCTTCACCCGATCCACCATCTCGTCCCGGGAGACCAGCTCCTTGTTGGGCCTGTGCCCGCAGCGTTTGGCCGCCACCTGATCCTCCAGGTGGATGGCGGCCACGCCGGCACGTTCCATCTCGCGTACCGTGCGGGCGATGTTGAAGGCGCTGCCCCAGCCCGTGTCCACGTCCACCAGCAGCGGCACGTCGGTGATACTGGTGATGCGACCGGCGTCCTCCACCACGTCCGCCAGCTGGGTGATTCCCAGGTCCGGCAGACCGTAGGATGCGTTCGCCACGCCGCCTCCGGACAGGTAAATGGCCTTGAATCCGGCGCGTTCGGCCAGCAGGGCCGAGTAGGCATTGATGGTGCCCGCAACCTGCAACGGACGCTCGGCCTCCAGGGCGGCGCGGAAGCGCGCGCCGGGTGTGAGTGTCTGGCTCATGTCATTGCTCTCCGCTAAGGCGCACCAGCATGCGCCCCTGGACCTTGCGGTCCAGGAGGTCGGCGCAGGCCTGGGGCACGTCGTTCAGTGTCAGTTCGCGTTGGCCGATGGCCTGGAAGTCCTCGGCTTTCAGCAGTTGGGCGGCCCGCTCCCAGATCTTCAGGCGCAGGGTCGCGGGGCAGTAGACGGAATCGATTCCGAGCAGGCTGGCGCCGCGCAGGATGAACGGTATGACCGTGGTATTGAGCTCAATGCCCTGGGCGAGGCCGATCGCCGCGATGTTGCCGAAGGGCTTCACCGTGCGCGTGAGCCAGGCGAGCGTGTCGCCGCCAAGGGCGTCCACGGCGCCGGCCCATTCCGCTTTTGCCAGCGGGCCCTTGCCATAGTCGACGTCCGCCGGATCAAGAATGGCCTTGGCGCCGAGGCTGCGGAGGTAGTCTGCCGCTGCCGGCTTGCCGGTCATCGCCGTGACATCGTAGCCCGCGCGGCTGAACAGCCGCGTGGCAAAGCTGCCGACGCCACCGCTGGCACCGGTGATCACCACCGGTCCCTGCTCCGGGCGCTGGCCATTCTGCTCCATGCGAACCAGTGCCATGGCAGCGGTGAAGCCGGCGGTGCCGATGACCATGGCCTGGCGCAGGTCCAGCTCGTCGGGGAGCGGCACGACCATGTCGCCGGGGAGGCGTGCTCGCTCGGCGTAGCCGCCATCGTGGGTTTCGCCAATGCCCCAGCCGGTGACCAGCACCTGCTGACCGGGCTTGAAACGCGGGTCTTCCGACGACTCGACGGTGCCCGAAAGGTCGATCCCGGCCACCAGCGGAAACTTGCGGGCGATTTTGCCCTTGCCGGTAACGGCCAGAGCGTCCTTGAAGTTGATACCGGACCAGGCGTTGCGGATCTCCACCGCACCTTCGGTGAGGTCATCGATCGTGATGTCCTCGACGCGGGAGTCAACGCCCTTGTCTGCTTCGTGAATGCGCAAAGCCTTGAAGGAACTCATGATAACCCCCTGATCCAACGCGGAGGCCTAGTCTAACTCAGCGAAAGAGCGGTTCCCAAAACGCTTTCAATTCATAATGTTAGTACACAAAAACGCAGAAATGGCGGGTTTCGGCAGGGGTTGGGGCCATAACAGTGGGGTGTATACCCTTTTTTATTTCAATACTGGCCCGCCGGTTGGATTGGAACTGTCCGGCGCCCCGGTTGCGGGGCGCCGGGCAGGAGTCCTCAGTTGGCCTTGTGGATCGCCCGCTTGGACACGGACAGCGCCGCCTCGTGAACGGCCTCGGACAGGGTCGGGTGCGCATGGATGATGCGCGCCAGATCCTCCGAACTGGCGTGGAACTCCATGGCCACCACCGCCTCGGCAATGAGTTCCGAGGCCTGCGGGCCGACGATGTGCACGCCGAGGATGCGATCGGTCTCCGCATGGGCGATGATCTTGACCATGCCGGCCGTCTCTTCCATGGCGCGGGCACGGCCGGTGGCGCCGAAGTTGAAGGTGCCGCTCTTGAACGGGATGCCGGCCGACTTCAGCGACTGCTCCGTGCGACCCACCCAGGCGATCTCGGGGTGCGTGTAGATGACCCAGGGGATGGTGTCGTAGTTCACGTGGCCGTTGCCGCCGGCAATGAGCTCCGCGACCATGACGCCCTCTTCCGAGCCCTTGTGCGCCAGCATCGGGCCGCGCACCACGTCGCCGATGGCGTAGACGCCCGGCAGGTTGGTCTCGCACTGCTCGTTGACGTTGACGAAGCCGCGTTCGTCCAGCAGCAGGTTGGCATCCTCGGAGAACAGGTCGCCGGTGTTCGGGCGCCGGCCGACGCAGACGATGAGCTTGTCCACCTGGAGGCTCTGCTTGCCGTCCTTGTCCTCGTAGTGGACGGTGACGTTCTTCGCCGTCTTGGCGTTGGTGACACGCGCGCCGAAGCGGATGTCCAGGCCCTGCTTCTTGAACTCGGCCTGGGCGCTCTTGGCCACGCGCTGGTCCACCGTGGGCAGGAACTGGTCCTGCGCTTCCAGCAGCACCACCTTGGACCCCAGGCGGCTCCAGACACTGCCCATCTCCAGACCGATGACGCCGGCGCCGATGATGCCCAGCCGCTTCGGTACATCGTCGAAGTCCAGGGCGCCGTCGGAGTTGACGATCCGGTCGCCGTCCAGCGGTGCCGCCTCGATGTCGATGGGGCGGGAGCCGGGTGCCAGGATGACGTTCTCCGCCTGGTAGGTCTCCTGCTCGCCCTTCTGCCCGGTGACCTGGACCTGCTTGTTGTCCAGCAGCTTGCCGTGCCCTTTCAGCCAGTCGATCTTGTTGGCCTTGAACAGCTGCGCAATGCCGCCGGTGAGGTCCTTCACCACCTTGTCCTTGCGCTTGATCATCTCCTTGACGTCCAGCTCCACGTCCTTGGCCTTGATGCCGTGGGCGGAGAGGGTGTGCTTGACCTTGTGGTACTGCTCGGAGGAGTCCAGCAGTGCCTTGGACGGAATGCAGCCCACGTTGAGGCAGGTGCCGCCGAGGGAGGGCTCACCATCCTTGTAGATGAAGTTGTCCACGACAGCCGTGCTGAGGCCGAGCTGCGCGGCGCGGATGGCGCCCACGTAGCCGGCGGGGCCGCCGCCGATGACGATGACATCGTAGTGCTTGGACATGGGTGACTCCTGATAATGACTGGAACCCGGGCCCGCAGGGCCCGGGCGACCGGGCGGCTCAGACCTCCAGCAGGAGGCGGGCCGGGTCTTCGATGATTTCCTTGAGCGCGACCAGGAAGCTCACCGCCTCCTTGCCATCAATGATGCGGTGATCGTACGACAGCGCCAGGTACATCATGGGCCGGATGACGATCTCGCCGTTCTCCACAACCGGCCGCTCCTGGGTCTTGTGCATGCCCAGGATGCCGCTCTGCGGCGGGTTGAGGATCGGTGTCGACAGCAGCGAGCCGAAGATGCCGCCGTTGGTGATGGAGAAGGTGCCGCCGGTGAGTTCGTCCATGGACAGCTTGCCGTCCCGTGCGCGCTTGCCGAAGTCGATGATGTTGGACTCGATCTCGGCAAAGCCCTGGTTCTCGGCGTTACGCAGCACCGGGACCACCAGACCGCGGTCGGTGCTCACGGCGATGCCGATGTCCTGGTAACCGTGGTAGATGATGTCGGTACCATCGATGGAGGCATTCACCGCCGGGTAGCGTTTCAGCGCCTCGCAGGCCGCCTTCACGAAGAAGCTCATGAACCCGAGCTTGATGCCGTGGGTCTTCTCGAACTGCTCCTTGTACCTGGCCCGCAGGTCCATCACCGGTTTCATGTTGACCTCGTTGAAGGTGGTCAGCATGGCGGCGGTCTGCTGGGCCTCGACCAGCCGCTCGGCGATGCGCTGGCGCAGGCGCGTCATCGGCACGCGGCGCTCGGTGCGGTCGCCTGCGGCGGGAGCGCCACCCAGGGCGGGCTCCGGCTGGGCTTCCCTGGCTTCGCGGGACTGGTCCCGTGCCGGCGGTGTCGGTGGCTGCGAGGGCTCCGCCGTGGGGCCGCTGTCACTGCTGCCGCTCTCCATGTGCCGGAGCACGTCTTCCTTGGTGATGCGGCCGCCGGGGCCGGTGGCCTCGATGGCCCGGGGGTCCAGCTGGTGCTCGTCCACCAGGCGGCGGACGGCGGGGCTGAGCTCCGCGTCCTCGGCTGCCTGGCTGCGGTCACCCTGGGCCTTGGCGGGCTCGGCTTCCGCCTGCTGCTTCTGCTCGCCACCAGACGCGGCGGCGGGCTTGTCGCCGCCACCGGACGCGGTCGCCTGCTCGTCCAGGGTGCCGATGACCTGATCGGCGGTGACCGTGTCGCCCTCGCCGGCCTTGATCTCGCCGAGGACGCCGTCCGCGGGCGCCGGTACCTCCAGAACGACCTTGTCGGTCTCGATGTCGACCAGGTTCTCGTCCCGGCTGACGGCGTCTCCCGACTGCTTGTGCCAGGTGACGACGGTGGCCTCGGAGACGGATTCCGGTAGCGGCGGTACCTTGATTTCGATGCTCATCCAGTGCCTCGCTTGTTATTGGCTCCGGTTGGTCCGGATCGTGCGAAGCCGGGCCCGCCAACAGGCCCGGCGTTGATGTCGGATCGTGGCCCTGGCCACGAGATTAGATGGTCAGTGCGTCCTCGACCAGTTTCCGCTGCTGCTCGTGGTGCACCTTCGGATAGCCCACCGCCGGCGACGCGGAGGCGTCCCGTCCGGCGTAGTGCAGTTCCTGGGTTTCCTTCATGCAGCGACGGAAGTGGTGCTGGCTGGAGTACCAGGCCCCCTGGTTCTTCGGCTCCTCCTGACACCACACGACGGTCTTGGCCTTGCCGTAACGGCGCCGCAGCAGTGCGGAGAGGTCGTTCTCCGGGAACGGGTAGAGCTGCTCGACGCGCACGATGGCCGTGTCCTTGATCTCGCGGTTACGACGCTCGGTGAGCAGATCGTAGTAGACCTTGCCGCTGCAGATGATGACCTTGCGAACGTCCTTGACCTTGATGTCGTCGATCTCGTCGATGACGTTGTGCCAGCGCCCTTCGGTGAGATTCTCCAGCGCCGAGGTGGAGAGCTTGTGGCGCAGAAGGCTCTTGGGCGTCATGACGATCAGCGGCTTGCGGTAGCTGCGCAGCTGCTGCCGGCGGATCATGTGGAAGAACTGCGCCGGCGTGGTGGGCACGCAGACCTGAATGTTGTTGTCCGCGCACAGCTGGAGGAAGCGCTCCAGACGCGCCGAGGAGTGCTCCGGCCCCTGGCCCTCGTAGCCGTGGGGCAGGTACATGGTGAGCCCCGACAGCCGGCCCCACTTGGTTTCCCCGGAGGTGATGAACTGGTCGATCACCACCTGGGCGCCGTTGACGAAGTCACCGAACTGCGCCTCCCAGATCACCATGGTGCGGGGGTCGTTGGTGGCGTAGCCATACTCGAAGCCGAGCACTGCTTCTTCCGAGAGCAGCGAGTCGATGACCACGAAGTCTTCCGGCTCGGTGGTGACGTTCTTCAGCGGCACGTAGGTGCTGCCGTCATTGGCGTTGTGGAGCACCGCGTGGCGGTGGGAGAAGGTGCCACGGCCGCTGTCCTGACCGGTCAGGCGGACCTTGTAGCCCTCGCGCAGCAGCCCGGCATAGGCCATGGTCTCGGCGAAGCCCCAGTCCATGGCCAGCGCCCCTGCGCCCATCTTGCGGCGGCTCTCCATGATACCGCTGACCCGCGGGTTCAGCTCGAAACGGTCCGGCAGCTGCTGCAGCGTTTCGTTCAGCTCGCGCAGCACCTGCGGTGACAGGTTGGTGTCTACCGGGTCGTCCCAGTTGCCCTGGAAGTACGTGCCCCAGTCCACCGCGTAGTCGTTGCGTACGCCAGTGAGGATGTGCGGCGCGACCACTTCCTCGTTGTCCAGTGCGTCGCGGTAGTCACGGGTGATGGTGTCCGGATCCTCGTTGCCGATCAGGCCCTCTTCCTGCAGCCGCTGTGCGTATAGTTTGCGCACCGACGGGTGCTTCTTGATCTTCCCGTACATCATCGGCTGGGTGGCGGCGGGCTCGTCCGCCTCGTTGTGGCCGTGGCGGCGGTAGCAGATCACGTCGATGACCACGTCCTTCTTGAACCGCTGACGGAAGTCCAGCGCCAGCTGCGTGACGAACAGCACGGCTTCCGGGTCATCGCCGTTCACGTGCAGGATTGGCGCCTGCACCATCTTCGCCACCTCGGTGCAGTACAGGGTGGAGCGCGAGTCCAGTGGGTTGGAGGTGGTGAAGCCGATCTGGTTGTTGACGATGACGTGCACCGTGCCCCCGGTGTAGAACCCGCGGGCCTGGGAGAGCTGGAAGGTCTCCATCACCACGCCCTGACCGGCGAAGGCGGCGTCACCGTGGATGAGCACCGGGAGGACTTCCTCGCCCCAGCGGTCGTGCCGGCGCTGCATGCGGGCGCGCGCCGAGCCGACCACCACCGGGTCGACGATTTCCAGGTGTGACGGGTTGAACGCCATGGCCAGGTGCAGCGCGCCTCCGGGCGTCTGGATGTCGGAGGAGTAGCCCAGGTGGTACTTCACGTCGCCGGAGCCGGCGTTCTCCAGGTTGAAGTTGCCCTCGAACTCCTGGAACAGGTCCGCCGGCGACTTGCCGAGGATGTTGATGAGTACGTTCAGGCGGCCGCGGTGGGCCATGCCCATGACCATCTCCTTCACGCCCTGCGCGCCGCTGCGCTGGATGAGTTCGTCCAGCAGCGGGATGAGGGCTTCGCTGCCTTCCAGCGAGAAGCGCTTCTGGCCCACGTACTTGGAGTGGAGGTACTTCTCGATGCCCTCGGCCGCAGACAGCCGTTCCAGCGTCGTGCGGCGCTGGTCGCCATCCAGCTCCGCGCGTCCCTGTACCCGCTCGATGCGCTCCTGGATCCAGCGCTTCTCGCGGGTGTCCGTGATATGCATGAACTCGGAACCCACGGTGCGGCCATAGGTGTTCTTGAGGAACGTGATGATGTCCCGCAGTTTCATGCGGTCGGCCGTGAACAGCGAGCCCGTGTTGAACTCGGCGTCCATGTCCGTTTCCGTCAGATTGTGGAAGCCGGGGTCCAGGTCCGGAATGGGCGAGGCATCGCGCAGGTCCAGCGGGTCCAGGTTCGCGGCCTGATGGCCGCGCACGCGCCACGCGTTGATCAGGCGCAGTACCGCCGCCTGTTTTTCCGCGGCGTCCGGCGACATGGCCGGGCCGCCACCGGCGCTGGCTGCAGCCCCGCCGTTGCGTCGCGCGCGGCGAACGAACTCTTCGCGCACCTGGCTGTGCGGGACTTCGCGGGCCTGCCTCGGCTGGGCGTCTTCAAGGCCCTTGAAGTAGGTGCGCCACTCCTGTGGGACCAGTGAGGCGTCGCGAAGATACTGCTCGTAGAGATCCTCGATGAACGAGGCGTTGCCGCCGGCGAGGTAGGAGCTGCGCTGCAACTGTTGAAAAGAGCCTGACATGTCAAACCACCTTCGTCGTCGTGACGCTTGGAGGAACTGAGTGATTGAGGGTGAATCGGGAAGGGCGAATGCCTGGCAGCAGGCGGCTGCCAGGGGCAGTGTCCGCGAGCGGCTGTGGGCAACGGCAGGGCTCCTGCAACAGGGGTGTGGTCCCGCGCCAGGGCGCCGGACGGTTGCGGAGCATCCGCCTTGCCGGGGTGTTCCCCATGATAAACAGCCACCTCCCGAGAGGGCGTTGTTATGGTGGAGCGGAATTGATTGCGCTCCAGCTGCTCGGAAAGCGAAAACTTACTACTTAGTAAATTTTTGCGTTTCCAACAAATCTGTCGGCCTAAAATAACGCGCAGGGTCATGCCGAGGCAACCGCCCGGCGGCGATTTTGCGGGAAATGGCACAAAATGGATGATAACGGTGTCATCGTGAAGCCGTGCCGGAGGGCCGGTGAGTGGCGCACTCGATCAGTCCGGTGACTCACTTTCCTCGGCGGTATCGTCGCCGCTGGCTCCGTACCAGCGGGATAGCCACAGGCCCAGCTCGAACAGCAACCAGACCGGGATGGCCAGCATGACCTGGGAGATGATGTCCGGCGGTGTCAGCAGCATGCCGCAGGCAAAGGCGGCGACGATCACATAGGGCCGTTTCGCTGCCAGGTTGGCGCGGGTCGTGGCGCCGGTGCGGATCATGAGCAATGTGGCGATGGGCACTTCGAACGCGAGCCCGAACACCACCAGCATGGTGAGCACGAAACTGAGATATTCACTGATGTCCGGCTGGTAACTGACCCCCAGTGGGGCGACGCCGGCGAAGAACGGGAATACCAGTGGCAGCACCACGAAGTAGGCGAACAGCGCGCCCAGGTAGAACAGCAATGTGCTGGAGATCAGCAGGGGCCACACGAGGGTCTTCTCGTGCTTGTAGAGGCCAGGGGCGATAAAGGCCCAAAGCTGATAGAGCAGGTACGGGATGGTGACGAACAGCGCCGCCACCAGAGACAGTTTCATGGGGATCAGAAACGGCGATGCGACCTGGATGGCCAGCAGTTCCCCGTCCGGCAGCACGCGCCGCAGGGGCGAGGCCACGAACGTGAACAGGTGATCATAGAACGGGTATATGGCGAGAAAGGCCACCAGGGTTGCCCCGAGCGCGCGCATCAGGCGCGAGCGCAGCTCAAGCAGGTGGCTCAGAAACGGCCGGTCCTCGTCGAACTCAGGTATTGCCATCGCTGTCTCGTTCGCCCTTCGCCGTTTCGCCGTGAGTCACCCCGTCGTCGCCATCGGCTGCGCCGTCGCCGGCCGGTGCGTCAACATCGGCGATGGAGGGGCGCCCCTTGCCGCCGGATGCGCCCTTGCCCGTCTTCTTTTTCGATGCACCGATGGGGGCGCTGGTCCGTTCCCCCTTGGTGACATCCTCGTCGAGCCCGAGATCCAGGTCCTTGCGGAAATCCCGCTCGGCCTTGCGCAGGTCGTCCAGCCGCGCTTCCCGCTCCACGTCGCGTTTGACGGAATTGAACACGGAGCGGGCCCGTCCCACCCACATCCCCATGGTGCGCGCGACGCGCGGCAGCCGTTCCGGGCCGATCACCACCAGGGCGACCACCAGGATCAACAGCATTTCCGGGAAGCTGATATCAAACATGATGGCAGGCTGGCAGCATAGGGTCAGCGGGCAAGGCGTGCATCAGGGCCGGCCTCCGTCGTCCGCCGCCGTGACTCCCGGCGGCGTTCATCGACGGCGTGGGCCGAAGCGCTCAGGAAGACTGTTCCCGGGAGCTTTTCTGCTCCTCACTGCCGCTCTTGACCGCAGCATCGTCCTCGGCCTGGCTCAGCTGAGCGGGCTCTGCCTCTTCGGCCTTCTTGTCCTCACTCGCCTCCGTGCCGGCCTGTTCGCCTTCCTTCATGGCAGAGCGAAACCCCTTGATGGCGCCGCCCAGGTCCGTGCCGACGTTGCGCAGCTTCTTGGTGCCGAACAGAAGCAGAACAATGACCAGGATGACGAGCAGAGAGCCGACACTGATTCCACCGATACCCATTGACACATTACTCCTGCACGGTCGAGCCGCGCGTTGTTCAGGATGAGCGGGACGCTTTTTCGTCCAGCCCGGAGAGGCCGAAACGGCGCTCAAGCTCTGCCAGGACATCCGCCGGGCCGAGGTCCAGAGCCGCCAGCATTACAAGTGTATGGAACCACAGATCCGCGGTTTCATAAACAACCTGGTCGCGGTCGCCTCCCTTGGCGGCAATCACCGTCTCCGTGGCTTCCTCGCCGACCTTCTTCAGAATCGTATCCAGTCCCTTGCCGTAGAGCCCGGCGACATAGGAGCTGGACGGATCGGCGCCCTTGCGCGCCTGCAGCACCTGGTGCACCGCATGCAGTACGGCATCGCGATCATGATCAGTCACGGTAGATCTCCCCGGGGTCGCGCACGACGGCGTCCACCGTCTCCCAGTGGCCGTCGTGCAGGCGGCGGAAGAAGCAGCTGCGGCGCCCGGTGTGGCAGGCGATACCGCCGCGCTGATCGACCTTGAGCAGGATGACGTCGGCATCGCAGTCGATGCGGATCTCCCGCACGGTCTGCGTGTTGCCGGACTCCTCGCCCTTGTGCCAGAACCGGCCACGGGAGCGTGACCAGTACACCGCTTCGCCGCGCTCCGCGGTGGCGGCCAGGGCATCGCGGTTCATCCAGGCCACCATGAGCACGTCGCCGGTCTCGGCGTCCTGGGCGATTGCCGGAAGCAGTCCGGCTTCATCCCACTGAAGGGTGTCAAGCCATCCGGAATCGCTCATGCTCCCTCCTCGAGACGCACCTCGACGCCCTGGCGCGCCATGAATGCCTTGGCCTCGGCGACAGTGTGCTCGCCGAAATGGAAGATGCTGGCCGCGAGCACTGCGTCCGCGCCGCCATCGACCACTCCGTCGACCAGGTGCTGCAGGCTGCCCACACCACCCGAGGCGATGACCGGAATGGTCACCGCGTCACTGACGGCTCGGGTCAGAGCCAGGTCAAAACCTTCCCGGGTACCGTCGCGGTCCATGCTCGTGAGCAGGATCTCGCCGGCGCCAAGGTCCGCCATGCGGCCTGCCCACGCCACGGCGTCGATCCCGGTCTGGCGGCGACCGCCGTGGGTGAAGACCTCCCAGCGCGGCGTTTCACCCTCTTTACTCACACGCTTGGCGTCAATGGCCACGACAATGCACTGGGAGCCGAAGCGCTCGGCGGCTTCACGCACGAACTCGGGGTTGTGGATGGCCGCCGTGTTGATGCCGACCTTGTCCGCGCCGGCGTTGAGCATGCGGCGGATGTCGGCGGGGGTGCGGATGCCGCCACCGACGGTCAGTGGCATGAAGACTTCGGCGGCCACCGCCTCCACCACCTGGACCAGCGTCTCGCGCTCGTCGGAGCTGGCGGTGATATCGAGAAAGGTGATCTCGTCCGCCCCGGCCTGGTCGTAGCGCCTGGCGATCTCCACCGGGTCGCCGGCATCGCGGATGTCCAGGAATTTCACACCCTTGACGACACGCCCCTCATCCACGTCGAGACAGGGAATGATGCGCTTGGCCAGTGTCATGAAACGCCCCTGGAAGCCCCCTGTCCGTTGACGACCGCTTGCGCCTCGCGCAGGTCCAGCTTGCCCTCGTACAGGGCGCGGCCGATGATGGCACCGGAGACGCCGTCCTGCTCGGCGTCACAGAGATCGCGGACATCGTCGAGATTGGTGACGCCACCGGAGGCGATGACGGGGATCTCGACGCTGCGGGCGAGCTCGCGGGTCGCGCCGGTGTTAACGCCCCGCATCATGCCGTCGCGGCCGATGTCGGTGAACACCAGCGCCTCGACGCCGGCCTGCTCGAAGCGTTGCGCCATGCCGATCGCATCGTGCCCGGAATCCTTGGCCCAGCCCTCGACGGCGACCTTGCCGTCACGGGCGTCCAGGCCCACGATGATGTGGCCGGGAAACTCCATGCACGCGTCATCCACGAAGTGCGGCGTGCGTACCGCCTGGGTGCCGATGATCACGAAGTCCACACCCACGTCCAGGTAGGTCTGGATGGTGTTGAAGTCCCGGATGCCGCCGCCCACCTGGATTTCGACATCGGGGTAGGTCTCGGCGATGCGGCCGATGATGTCCGCGTTGACCGGAAACCCCTGGAAAGCGCCGTTGAGGTCGACGATGTGGATCCGCGAGGTGCCCGCGTCGATCCACCGTTCCGCCATGGCGAGCGGGTCGTCGGAGAAGATGGTCTCGTCATCCATGTTGCCCTGGCGCAGGCGGACACATTTTCCGTCTTTCAGGTCAATGGCGGGTATGAGCAGCATAATCTCCAGCCTATACGGTCCCGTTCCAGCGGGTGAAGTTTGCAAGCAGGTCGAGCCCGGCACTCTGGCTTTTCTCCGGGTGAAACTGCGTGGCGAATATATTCTCGCGCGCGACGACGGCGGTAAAGTCCAGGCCGTAGTGCGCGACACCGGCGCTCAGTCCGTCTTCGAGCAGTGGCACGAAGTAGCTGTGAACGAAATAGAACCAGCTGTGATCGGCGATGCCCTGCCACAGCGGATGGGGCGTCGCCTGCCGCACCTGGTTCCAGCCCATGTGGGGCACCTTGCCGGGCGGTGCGATACCGGCATCGGCAAATCCTGCCGCGAAGTGCCGGACCTGCCCGGGGAGCACGCCAAGCGCCTCCATGCCGCCGTTCTCCTCGCTGGCGGTGAGTAGCGCCTGCATGCCCAGGCAGACCCCCAGGAAGGGCTTGTTGCGGGCGACTTCGTGAATGACGGCGTCCAGCTCCAGCCGCTGCAGCTCCGCCATGCAGTCGCGGATGGCGCCGACGCCGGGCAGCACCACGCGATCCGCCCGCCGGATTTCGGCCGGATCATGCGTGACCACGATGCGTGAGCGGTCATCCACGTGCTCCAGGGCCTTGGCCACGGAGCGCAGATTTCCCATGCCGTAATCGATAACCGCGATGGTTGCCATCGCCGAGAATCCCCTGGTCTGTCGGCTCAGAGCGCGCCCTTGGTCGACGGCGTCGCGTCGCCCAGGCGCGGATCCTGTTCCACGGCGGCCCGCAGGGCGCGCCCCGCGGCCTTGAAGACCGTCTCCACCACGTGGTGCGTGTTGGTGCCGCGCAGGTTGTCCACATGCACCGTGATGAAGGCGTGGTTGACGAGCCCCTGGAAGAACTCCTGGACGAGCTCTACATCGAAGCCGCCCACGGAATCCCGCGGGTAGTCCACGTTGAACGTCAGGCCCGGCCGCCCCGACAGGTCCACCACCACGCGGGACAGCGCCTCGTCCAGCGGGCAGTAGGCGTGACCGAACCGGCGGATGCCCGCCTTGTCGCCACACGCCTCACGCAGCGCCTGGCCGAGCGCGATGCCCACATCCTCCACCGTGTGGTGGTCGTCGATGTGGGTGTCGCCGCTGGCGCGCACGTTGAGATCCAGCATGCCGTGCCGTGCGATCTGGTCCAGCATGTGTTCGAAGAACGGGACCCCGACGTCCAGGTCGGACTGGCCCTGACCGTCAAGATCGAGGCTCAGCCGGACCTGCGTTTCCAGGGTGTTGCGTTCGACAGTGGCCTTGCGGTCAGCCATGGATGAAGCGCCTGTTCGCGGTCTGCCAGAATGGGGTCGGCATCATAGCACACGCCGGCCTCAGCGCGAGGGTGCGACCTCCAGCCAGAATGTGACCGGACCGTCGTTGGTGAGGTGAACCTGCATGTCGGAGCCAAAGCGCCCGCAGGCGACAGGGGTGTGGGCGGCACGCGCCTGTTCCACCAGGCTGGTGAACCAGTGCTCGCCGGCCTCCGGTGCAGCCGCGGGGCCGAAGCTCGGGCGGTTGCCCTTGCGGGTGTCCGCGGCCAGGGTGAACTGGGGCACCAGCAGGAGGCCGCCGCCCACGTCCTGCAGGGAGCGGTTCATGCGGCCGGCGTCGTCGGGGAAGACACGGTAGGCCAGGAGGCGCTCCAGTAGCCGGTCCCGTTCTCCGGCGCCATCGCCCTTTTGCACCCCCACCAGCACCGCGAGGCCGGTGTCGATGGCGCCGACGGTCTCGCCATCGACCGTTACCGATGCGTTCGACACCCGTTGCAGCAAACCGATCAATTCTCATCTCCTCTGATTCACGCTTTGGGGCAGCGTCACGCCCCGAAGGCGGGGGCCTGGGTGCCGGACACGCTGTGAACCCATCCATGGGCGCTTGACTGCGGCCGTCCAGGCCGCAGACAGTCCGGCACCCAGGCCCCCGCCTCCGGGGCTCGGCTATCCCGCTCGTATTACCCGCTAAATCAGGACCATACGTCCCAAAATTCTTGTAAGAATTTTCCTACAAAAGCTGTCGATCTTTACCGACTTCTGGACCGAATGGGCTATGGCAATCTATACACGTCACCTGAACGGCAGGATGCACAGAGTGGCCAGGGACGGTGAGGACATACTAAAACAATAGGGATTGCGCCTACTGCGGTCACGGACGAACGACGGGGTTGATGGAGTAACCCACGCAGAGCACCTTCAGCTAAGCGAACCTGCCAACCGGCACACGGAATGTGCCGGTTTTCTTTCGTGCAGGTCCGCGATTCCGGTTATTTCGCGCCTTTGCCTTTCCCCTTGCCAGCGCCCCCCTTGGCGCCGCCCTGGGTTGCCCGGGACCACTCCATCATGGTGTCCTGAGCACGCTGCGCGGCCTGTTGCCACGCCTCCAGTACCTGCTTGCTCTCCTTTTCCCACTGGTTCGACATGGCGCTGGGATCCATATCCCGCATGCTGCTGAGCCACGCGTCCCAGAGCTTCTGCTGGGATTCGGTCCAGCCCTTCATCATCTCCTGCATCTCGTGCGCCCAGCGCTCCATGCTCTCCGGCGACTGGCCGGCGACCTTGTCGCTGGACAGCTGTTTCGCCCACTGGGCCTGAGCCTCCAGCGCCTGACGCACGGACTGCTCCCAGGCCTCCAGGTTGGCCTTGTAGTCGGCGCCAGGCGCCGGGGTGCCCTCGGGCAGGTTCTGGCTGAACTGCTTCACGGTCTCAAGCCAGTTGTCCCAGGTGCGGCGCTGGGTTTCGGTCCAGGCGTTGACCAGTTCTTCCATCTGCTTGTTCCAGTCCATCGCGTCTCCCCCTTATCGTGGGTCCGTTGACTCTGGCCGGGCGAGCGGTCTCCCGCCCGGGCCAAAACCGATATACTCGCCACTCTCAATAGTAGCAGGGCAACATGACGCGCAACGACAAGGCCATGAGCCGGGGAGGCCCGTGCAACGGATTCATCTGATCAGAGCGCTACTGCGCGCCAGCAGTCTGCTGCCGCTGCCGGTGGCCCACGCCATCGGAGCGCTGGCAGGCAGCGTGCTGGCCGCCATACCGGGAAAGCACCAGGCGATCACGGACGTGAACCTGCGCCTGTGTTTCCCGGACTACACCGACGCAGAGCGCCGCCGGCTGCGCCGCGCCAGCTTTCGCGAACTGGGCAAGCAACTCATGGAGACGGGGGTGATCTGGTATGCCGACGAGCGCCGACTGCAGCGCCTCGTGGTCAACCCGGAGGCCCTGGACACCATGGCGGACCACTGGCCGGAGGGCTCCGGTCTGCTCCTGGCGGGCCCGCACCTGGGCAACTGGGAGCTGGTCAGCCTGTATGTAAACAAGCGTTTCCGGGTCAACAACCTCTACCGGCCGCCCCGCTCGGAGGATCTGGAGCCGCTGATGGTGGAGGCCCGGGAGCGCACCGGGGCGCGCTCGCTGCCGGCCACCGGCGCGGGCATCCGCCAGCTCTACAAGGCGCTGCGGCAGGGGGAGCTGGTGGGCATTCTGCCGGACCAGACGCCCCGGGACAGCGGTGAGTTCGCGCCTTTCTTCGGTGTGCCGGCGCGGACCATGGGCCTGCTGGCGCAGATGGCACGCAAGACCGGTGCGCCGGTGCTGTTCACGTTCATGGAGCGGTTGCCCTGGGGGCGCGGGTTCCGGCTGCATGTGCTGCCTGCGCCCGCGGGCGTGCACGACCCCGACCCGGTGACCGCCGCGACGGCGGTGAACGCCGGCGTGGAGGCGTGCGTGCGTATCGCCCCGGCCCAGTACCAGTGGACCTACCGCCGGTTCCGTCCGGCCCCGCCAGGGCAGCCGAACCCGTACCGGTGATCCGGTCTGTCGGTCACGGAGACTAGCCGGGAGGCTGTTTGTCCAGGCGCTTGCGGAAGACCTCCATCTCCTTTGCCGCCTGCAGGTCACCCTTGTCCCGGGCGATACGGATGCCGTCGTCGTAGACGGCCCGGGCGCCATCCGGGTCACCGGCGGCGGTCAGCGCCTGCCCAAGTGCCTTCCAGGCGGCGGAATAGTCCTGCTGCAGCTGCAGCGCCTGGCGCAGGTGGTCGACCGCCTCTTCGTGGCGTCCTTCCTTGAGATAGCCCTGGCCAAGAGACAGGCGCAGCATGGGTGAGTCCTGTCCGGACTCCAGCAGTTTCTCCAGTCGGTCAAGCATGGGATGTCCCTGCCCCGCGTCGCTGATGAGGTGACTCAGGGATGCGGCCGCAGCGGGGTGATTTCAAGGTGTGTGCCGGAATCCGTCAGCGACGCCAGAACGCCGGCGTGAACAGCACCAGCAGGGTGAAAACCTCGAGCCGTCCCAGCAGCATGGCGAACATGAGCACCCACTTGGCCGCGGCGTTGATCTCGCCGAAGTGGTCGGACACCTGGCCGAGGCCCGGCCCCAGGTTGGTAATGGTGGCCGCCACGGCGGAGAACGCCGTCACCTGGTCCAGGCCGGTCCCCATGAGCGCCAGCATCATCAGGGCGAACAGCGCGATGTACGCGGCGAAGAATCCCCACACGGCGTTGATCACCCGTTCGTCCACGGCGCGGCGGCCCATCTTGACCAGCACCTGCGCCTGGGGGTGGATCAGGCGGATGATCTCGCGGTGGCCCTGCTTGAGCAGTAGCACGAACCGCACCACCTTGATGCCGCCACCGGTGGACATGGCACAGCCGCCAACGAACGCGGCCATGAGCAGCATCACCGGGAGAAATACGGGCCAGGCCGCGAAGTCCGTGGTGGTGAACCCGGCCGTGCTGGCGATGGACACGGCCTGAAACACGGCGTGATGCCAGGTGTTGCCCCAGCCACCCAGGTAGCTGGTGGCCATGAGCGTGATCAGGGTGACGGCGCTCAGGGTGGCCAGAATGCCCAGGAACCAGCACGTCTCCGTGTCCTGCAGGTAATGCCGCAGCGAGCGGCTGCGCCAGGCGGTGAAATGCATGGCGAAGTTGATGCCGGCGATCAGCATGAACACCACGCAGATCATGGAGATGAGCGGGCTGTCGAAGTGCCCGATGCTACCGTCGTAGGTGGAGTAACCGCCGATGGCAACGGTGGAGAAGGCGTGCCCGATGGCGTCGAACGGCGTCATGCCCGCCAGCCAGTAGGCGGTCGCGCAGGCGATGGTCAGGCCCAGGTAGATGTACCACAGCGCCTTGGCGGTCCCGGCGATGCGCGGGGTGAGTTTGGCGTCTTTCACGGGCCCCGGCGTCTCCGCCCGGTAGAGCTGCATGCCGCCGACGCCGAGCATCGGCAGAATGGCCACCGCCAGCACGATGATGCCCATGCCGCCGAGCCACTGCAGCTGCTGGCGGTAGAAGCGGATGGAGTACGGCAGGTCGTCGATGCCGGTAAGCACCGTCGAGCCCGTGGTCGTCAGGCCGGAGAGGCTCTCGAACACGGCGTCCGTCCAGGGGATTTCCGGGTTCTGGGAGAGCACCAGCGGCAGCCCGCCGGTGATGCCAAGCACCGTCCAGAACAGCACCACGATGAGAAAGCCGTCCCGGGTGCGGAGGTCATGCCGCGCGTTGCGCACGGGCAGCCACGCGAGCGCACCGACGAACAGGATCACCAGGCTGGAGACCAGGAACGGCACCAGCCCCGGGTCGCCGTAGATCAGCGCGACCACGGCGGGCGGCAGCATGGTGAGGCTGAAGAGCATCAGCAACAGCCCGAGAATCCGCTCAACCGCCGACCAGTGCATCGTGCCGCCCTAGATGAATGTCACGCCGACCTGGAACAGGCGCTCGACTTCGGTGATGCGGCGCTTGTCCACCAGGAACAGAATGACGTGGTCTTCGGGTTCGATGACGGTGTCATGGTGGCCCATGATCACCTCGTCGCCACGCACCAGACAGCCGATGGTGGTGCCGGCCGGCAGCGGGATGTTCTCGATGCGACGCCCCACCACCCTGGAGGAGTTGGAATCGCCGTGCGCCACGGCCTCGATGGCTTCGGCGGCCCCGCGCCGCAGGCTGTGCACCATGACCACGTCGCCGCGGCGCACGTGGGCCAGCAGCGTGCCGATGGTTGCCTGCTGGGGCGAGATGGCGATGTCGATGTCCTCGCTGCCCTGCACCAGATCCACGTAGGCGGGCCGGTTGATCAGCGACATCACCATGCGCGCGCCGCGCCGCTTGGCCAGCATGCCGGAGAGGATGTTGGCCTCGTCATCATTGGTGAGCGCGCAGAAGACATCGGTGTTCTCGATGTTCTCCTCCAGCAGCAGCTCCTCGTCGGCGGCGTCGCCCATGAGCACGATGGTGCGGTTGAGCTCCTCGGAAATCGCCCGCGCCCGCGCGCCGCCGCGCTCGATGATCTTGACCTGATAGCGGGATTCCAGGGCCTGGGCGAGGCGTTTGCCGATGTTGCCGCCGCCAGCGAGCATGATGCGCTTGACCGGCTTGTCCAGCTTGCGCAGTTCGCTCATGACGGCGCGGATGTTCTTGCGTGCGGCAACGAAGAACACCTCGTCGCCGGCCTCGATCACCGTGTCCCCCTCGGGGATGATCGCCTGGCCGCGCCGGAACAGCGCCGCCACCCGCGTCTGCACGTTGGGCATGTGCTCGCGCAGCGTGCGCAGGGCCTGGCCCACCAGCGGCCCGCCGTAGTAGGCGCGCACACCGACCATGCGCACCTTGCCGCCGGCGAAATCCAGCACCTGCAGGGCGCCCGGGTGTTCAATGAGCCGTTTCACGTACTGGGTGACCAGCTGCTCGGGGCTGATGAGCACGTCCACCGGCAGGGCGTCCGGTGAGAACAGCTGGGGATAGGCCAGGTACTCCGGGGCGCGCACGCGGGCGATGCGGGTGGGCGTGTGGAACAGCGTATAGCCCACCTGGCAGGCGATCATGTTCGCCTCGTCGCTATTGGTCACCGCGATCATCAGGTCGGCGTCGTCCGCGCCGGCACGCATCAGCACCGGCGGGTGGGTGGCGTTGCCCACGACGGTGCGCAGGTCGAGCCGGTCCTGAAGGTCCTGGAGGCGCCCGCCGTCGGTGTCCACCAGCGTGACGTCGTTCGCCTCGCTGGCAAGGTTCTGGGCCAGGGAGCTTCCCACCTGGCCGGCACCGAGAATGATGATCTTCATGAATGCAGTCTGCCCGGGACAACGGTTGCGACACGGTAAGCCACCGCGCGGCAAATTTGAACCGTTGCGGTCACCGGGCGGCCCCGCGACTCAGAAATCGTGGGGGTCGATGCCCAGCGCCTTCAGCTTGCGGTACAGGTGCGTGCGCTCCATCCCGGCGAGCTTGGCCAGCTCGCCGACACTGCCGCCCGCCTCGCGCAGCTGGTGCTGCAGGTACATGCGTTCGAAGTCCTCGCGGGCCTCGCGCAGCGGCTGGTCGAACGGCATGGCGCGGGCATCCACCGGGGTGCCGGCGCCGCTGCCCATGGCGCCGTCCAGCTCGTCAACGCCGATTTCCTCCCCTTCGCCGAGAATGAGCAGGCGTTGCACCAGGTTCTTCAGCTCCCGCACATTGCCGGGCCAGGGGTGTCCGCGCAGACGGCTGAGTGCGGCATCGGAGAAGCGCCGGCGCGGCAGTTTCTCACGGCTGACGAAGCGCTCCAGGTAGAAGTCGAGCAGCTCCGGGATGTCCTCCGGGTGCTCCCGCAGGGCCGGGATGCGCAGGGGCACCACGTTGAGGTGGTAGTAGAGATCCTCGCGGAAGTTGCCGGCGCGCACCTCGGCTTCCAGGTCGGTGCGCGTCGCCGCCAGCACCCGGACGTCCACTGCCACCGGGTCGGCGCCACCCACGCGGTGGAACTTCTGGCCGGTCAGCGCGCTCAGCAGCCGCACCTGGGCGCCCATGTCCAGGTCCGCCACCTCGTCGATGAACAGGGTGCCGTGGTTGGCCTGCTCCAGCCGGCCGTAGCTCACGCGCCCGTCCTGCTCGCTGCCGAACAGCTCGGCGGCGGCACTGCCGCCGGTGAGGGAGCCGGCGGCCACCTCCACGAACGGCCGGGTGCTGCGCGGGCTGTTCTGGTGCAGGTAACGGGCGAAATTGCGTTTGCCGCTGCCGGCCTCGCCGGTGATGAGCACCCAGGTGTTGTGTCCGGCGATGCGGCGCGCCTGGGCGCGCAGATCCTGCATCAGGCCGCTCTGCCCCACCGGCTCGTCGACACCCTCGCTGTTGGCGCGCAGGCCGCGGTTCTCGCGCTCCAGGCGGTCCGCCTCCAGGGCGCGCTCGACCACCAGCAGCAGCTTGGCCAGGGACAGCGGCTTCTCCACGAAGTCGTACGCCCCGAGCCGCGTGGCCTCCACCGCCGACTCCACGCTGCCGTGGCCGGACATCATCACCACCGGGCAGGGCAGACCGCCGCTCTCCGCCCACTCCTTGAGCAGGCTGATGCCGTCGGTGTCGGGCATCCAGATGTCCAGCAGGATCAGGTCCGGCCGGCGGGTGCGCAGTGCCTGGCGTGCCTCCGCGGCATCGGCGGCGGACTGCACCTCATAGTCCTCGTCCTCGAGGATCTCCTGGACCAGGCTGCGGATATCGGGCTCGTCGTCGACGACCAGTATGCTTGATGCGTTCATTCGTTCCCCCTGGCGGACTGCTCCACCGGAATCAGCTCCGGCATGGGCAGGCGCACGGTGACGCAGGCGCCGTCCGCAACGTTCTCTGCCGTAATACTGCCGTTATGCTCCTCAACGATCTTCTTGACAATGGGCATGCCGAGCCCGGTGCCCTTGGCCTTGGTGGTGACATACGGTTCGAACAGATGTTCCATGATCTCGTCGCTGAAGCCCGGTCCGCGATCCCGGATCTGCAGCTCGATGCCGGTGAATCCGGGGTCGTCCCGGTGCAGGGTCGACAGGGTCAGGTGGCACCGCTCGCCCGCCGGGGTGGCCTCGGTGGCGTTCTTGATCAGGTTGTGCAGGAGCTGGCGGATGCGCCCGGCATCCACGAGAATGCCCGGCAGTGCGGCGTCCAGATCCAGCTCGAGGCGTGGCCCGTCGGGGCCCGTGCGGTAGAGCTCGGCCACCTCGCGCACGATCCGGTTGATGTCCGACAGGGTCAGCTCCAGCCGCGGCGGCCGCGCGTATTCGTTGAAGGCGTTGACCATGGATTTCATGGCGTCCACCTGCTGGATGATGGTGCCCGTGGAGCGCTCCAGCACCTCCGCATCACGGCCCTCCAGTTTCGACTCGAGCTTGCGGCGCAGCCGGTCGGCGGCGAGCTGGATGGGCGTGAGCGGGTTCTTGATCTCGTGGGCCAGGCGCCGGGCCACCTCGCCCCAGGCGGCGTCGCGCTGGGCCTGGATCAGCGCGGTGACGTCGTCGAAGACAATCACGTGGCCACCGCTGCCCTGGCCGCCCCCCGGCAGTGTTGCGCCGCTGCAGGTGAGAATCTGCCGGCCTTGCGGGCCGAACAGGTTGAGTTCCTCGCGCCACTCCGCCTCCTGCCCCTGCATGCGCCGGGCCACCAGCGCCGCGAACGCCTCCAGGTGCGGCGCCTGCTCCGTGATCATCACCAGGGGCTTGCCGCTGTAGGAGCGCAGGGACAGACCGAAGATCTGGTCCGCGGCACGGTTCCAGGTGCGGATGTTGCCGGCACCGTCCAGGGCCAGCACGCCGGAGGACAGCCGCGCGAGGACGGTCTCCAGGTAGGCGCGCTGGTTCTCCACCTGGGCCTGGCTGCCCTTGGCGTCCTCCCGCGCCTGGGCCACCCGGCGGCTCATGTCGTTGAACGAACGCACCAGGAAGCCGAGCTCGTCATTGCCCGTGGGCGGCAGCTGCCGGCCGTAGTCGCCCGCTGCCACGGCTGCCGTGCCCTCGGCCAGGGAGCGCACCGGCTCCACCAGGCGGCGTGCGGCGTAGAACGCCGACCATACGGCGAACAGCAGACTCAGCAGTAGCACCAGCGAGAGTGTGATGGTGAAGGTCTCCTTGAGCGGTCGACTCAGGTAGCTCACCTCCTGGTAGCGGGAGTAGGCGGCTTCGACCCGGTCGGCCAGGTCGCTGACCCGCGGCGACACCGGGTAGAGCACCTGCAGGATGCGCTGGTCCGGCGCCCCCTGTGCACCGGGGGCGGACACCAGGACGCGGATGTGCAGGCCGTCGTCGCCGATGGGGTCCAGCCCCACGTAGGGGCGGCCGATACGCACCTGCAGCAGCACGTCGTCTTCCGGCAGGTGCGGCAGAATGGCGGAATCGGGCGAGCGCGAGCTGGTGGCGATGACGCGGCCGCTGGAGCGCATCACCGTGATCTCCTCGGCACCCACCTGGCCACGGAGCCGCTCCAGCACCAGGGGCACCAGGCCGTCCGGGACATCCGCCAGCTCACGGGCCGAGCGCTCCGTGCGCTGCAGCAGTTCGCGCTTGCGCATGTCGAACGACGCCTGCGAGAGCCGCAGCGCCTCCTCCAGCGCCTGCTGTTCCGTGCGCTCGTCGAACCAGGAGTCGATCCCCCGGTCGAGAAACTGGATGGAGAAGTAGTACACCACCGAGACCGGGACCACCGCGAGAATCACGAACATGGTCACCAGGCGGACGGTCAGGCGGCTGCCCGCCTGACCGCTGCGCCGCTGCACCATCAGCCGCCACAGGTTGTAGGCGATCAGCACCACCAGCGCCGCGAGCGAGATGCTGTTGATCAGCAGCAGCCAGGGGTGCAGCCGTCCGAATAGCTCGGAATGCTGGGTGGCCATGCTGAGCAGGTACAGGGAGCCCAGCAGCAACAGGCACAGGACGATACGTAGCAGTGTGTCCGCCCGCAGGCGCTTCATCCACGCAGAGGCCATGTATACCACTCACTGACCAGACGCCACTCGGGGGAGACCAGCGCGACCGTGCGCAGCGGATGGGGCAGGCGGTCGGTGTCGAGACGGGCGCGCAGGTGGAGCTCATAGTGCTCGCCGCTTGCGAGCTGCTCATGGGCGATCACTTTACGGCTGGCGACGCTGGCCCAGGCATTGAGCGCAGCATCGCGGCGGAAGAACGTCCGGCGTTCGCCGGTCTCGTGGTTGAGCACCACGTAGCGGCGGCTCAGGGCGTGATAGAGCAGCTCGGTGCGCACGCTGAACTCCGCGAGCTCCGCGTCCCACCACCATCGGCGCGGCTGCGTCACCCGGACCTGGAGCTCGAGCTGCAGGGGCACGCCGCTCTGCAGGGCCTCTTCCGCTTCACGGCTGAGCGCGACGTCGAAACGGGCATTCAGATAGGTATGGGTATCGTCGTTGCGCAGATCCGAGCCGGCAAGGGAGAACCCCGCCGAGTGCGCCGCCGCCGGCAGCCAGACGAGCATGGCCATCAGCACCGCTGCGGACAGGCGGCGGACATGGCTGATGGCAGGGGGCGGCGGTCTGTTCATTGCTTCACGAGGCACGCGTAATAGAAGCCATCCATCCCGGATTCGCCGCTGAGGATCTGTCGGCCGTGCGCCGTCGCTCGCCCCCAGGGGGCATCGATGGGCCGTGCCACCGCGTCGCCGCTGGACTCCACGAAGGGCTGTACCACCGCTTCGTTCTCTGTCGGAAACACCGAGCAGGTGGCATAGACCAGCATACCTCCCGGTGCCAGCAGGGGCCAGGCCGCGGCAAGGAGGCGCTGTTGCAGTGCCTGCAGGCGGGGCAGGTCCTCGGCCTGGCGCAGGAGTTTGATGTCCGGATGCCGGCGCACGACCCCGCTTGCCGAGCAGGGCGCATCCAGCAGGATGCGCTGGAACGGGGTGCCGTCCCACCAGGTGCCCGGGTCGGTGCCGTCGCCCTCCACGACGGTGGCGGCAAGCCCGAGGCGCTCGAGGTTCTCCCGGATGCGGGTCAGCCGCGCGGCCTCGAGCTCCACTGCGACCAGTTCCGCCACGTCCGGCTGGCGCTCGAGCAGATGACACGTCTTGCCCCCGGGGGCGGCGCACAGGTCGAGCACCCGGTCGCCGGGCTGCGGGTCGAGCAGGGCCGCGGCCTGTTGTCCGGCGGCGTCCTGCACGGCCACATGTCCACGATCGAACGCGGGCAGCCGCTCCACCGCCACCGGTTCGTCAAGCACCAGCGCATCGTCGGCAAGGGGGTGGGGCGTGGCGGCGAGGCCGCTCTCCTGGAGTGCCTGCTGATACGCGGTCCGGGTGGTCTGGCGGCGGTTGACCCGGAGCGTCATGGGCGGGCGCTGGTTGTTGGCGGTGACCAGGGCCTCCCAGTCGTCCGGCCAGGCGTCGCGATAGGCGTCCAGCAGCCAGCGGGGGTGTGCGTGACGGGCGGTGTCCACGTCCTGCCAGCCGGCCTCCAGGGCCTGCCGCTCACGCAGGCACCGGCGCAGCACCGCATTGACCAGCCCACCTGCCCAGCGGCGCCCCAGGGTACGGGCCGCGGCGACGGTTTCGGATACCGCGGCGTGTTCCGGGATGCGGGTGTCCAGGCACTGGTAGACGCCGACCATCAGCAAGGCGTGCACGTCGCGGTCGCGCCGGCGCAGGGGGCGCTCCAGCAGCTGTTCCACAACCCACTGCAATCGCGGATACCAGCGCAGGGCGCCGTAGGCCAGCTCCTGGGCCAGTCCGCGCTCGCTGCTGCCGACCTGGTCGAGCAGCACCGGCAGCGCGTCCCCCAGGGACCGTCCCTCGGTGACCTGCTGCACGGCCCGGGCGGCAGCCTGGCGCGCGCCGATCGGTCGATTCCTGTTCTGCCGCCCCGCCATCAGTTGAACCGTGTCCCGACGGCGAGGTGGCGGCCGTTCATGAAGCTGGCGACCGGCATGGGGCGGGCCCCCGGGGCCTGCAGCTCCAGCAGCCGCAGGCAGCCCTCGCCGCAGGCGACATCGATGCCGTCGCGACCGGCGGCGACAACGGTGCCCGGAAGGGCATCGCTGGCGGCCGGGAGCGCCGCTGCCCGCCAGATGCGGAGCCGGTCGCCCGCCCAGTCGGTCTCGGCCACGGGCCACGGGTTGAACGCGGCGACCTGCCGGGCCAGTGCGCTGGCGGATGCCTGCCAGTCGATTCGCGCCTCGGCTTTGTCCAGCTTCCGGGCGTAGGTGACGCCCTCGTCGGGCTGGGGCGCCGGGGTCAGGCTGCCGTCGAGCAGTGCCCGGAGGTTGTCGTGCAGCAGTCCGGCGCCGAGCTCCGCCAGCCGGTCGTGCAGTGACCCGCCGGTGTCATCGGCGGTGATCGGTGTTCGTACGCAGGCGTAGACCGGGCCGGTGTCCAGGCCCGCTTCCATGCGCATCAGGCAGACGCCGGTTTCGTCATCGCCGGCGAGCAGCGCCCGCTGAATCGGCGCGGCTCCCCGCCAGCGCGGCAGCAGCGAGGCGTGCAGATTGACGCAGCCCGCGGGTGGCAGGTCCAGCACGGAGCGCGGCAGCAGAAGCCCGTAGGCCACCACCACCACCAGATCCGGCCGGGCGGCGTCCAGTGCCGCGCGGTCATGCTCGCTGCGCAGGGACTGGGGTTGATGAACGGGGATGCCGTGGTCCAGGGCGACCGCCTTGACGGGCGACGGGCGCGGCTTGCGTCCGCGGCCGGCCGGGCGATCGGGCTGGGTCCAGACGCCGACCACATCGTGTCCGGATGCCAGGAGCACCCGCAGGGGCGGTACGGCGAAGTCCGGCGTCCCGGCGAACGCGATTCGGGCCTTGTCACTCATGGAGCGGGCTCACGGTCTGCTGTGCACCGGCTGCTACCGGTGAATCAGGTGATGGTCGGTGGAAGCGCGGCGGCGCGGGCTCGCGCCCCGCCGGATGATTATGCGGACATCCGTGCCTGTTTGGTCAGTTTCCGGTGCGCGCGCTTGCGCTTGAGCTCGGAGAGGTGATCCAGGAACAGTTTGCCGTTGAGGTGGTCCACCTCGTGCTGGATGCACACGGCAAGCAGGCCGTCCGCCTCGAATTCCTGTTCCTCGCCATTGCTGTCCAGGGCCCGGACGCGGACCCACTCGGCGCGTTCCACCATGTCCTGGTAGCCGGGGATGGACAGGCAGCCCTCCTGACCCCGCTCCGCACCCTGTGTTTCGAGAATCTCGGGGTTGATCAGGACCATGGGGTCGTCGTGCTCATCGGAGACGTCAATCACCACCACGCGCTCATGCACGTCCACCTGCGTCGCCGCCAGGCCGATGCCGGGCGCGTCGTACATGGTCTCGAGCATGTCGTCGGCAAGCCGACGGATGCGGTCATCGACTGCATCGACCGGTTCCGCGACCGTCCGCAGCCGCGGGTCGGGGTATTGAAGGATATCGAGTTTGGGCATGGTTTCGTTGCGCAGCGCACACGTTCGGGTTAGCGTAAAGTCTAGAACCATAAGGGAACCGCAGGCAATCTGAAATCACCGCACGTCGTGGGCCTGCCACTGCTCGTCAGCAATCGTACAAGGAATTCTTCATGCGCATCAGGATGCTCATCGCTGTGATCTGTGGGCTGTGGCTGGCCGTGCCACCGGCGGTTGCCGACGATATGTTCCGTGACGACCACCCGGAGCGCTATACGGTGGAGAGCGGCGATACGCTCTGGGACATCTCCGAGCGGTTCCTTGAGGATGCCTGGCTGTGGCCGGAAATCTGGCATGTGAATCCGGACATCGAGAACCCCCACCTGATCTATCCGGGCGACGTGATCGTGCTGGTCTACATCGACGGCGAGCCGCGCCTGACGGTGGAGCGTGGTGAGCGCACCGTGCGCCTCTCCCCGGAGACGCGCGAGGAACAGCTCGAGCCGGCGATCAGCACCATTCCCATGGAAGCCATCCGGCCGTTCCTGAGCCGCAGCCGCGTGCTGGACGAGGACGTGCTCGATTCGGCCGCCTACATCATTGCCGGCGAGGACGAGCGCGTCATGGCCTCCCGCGGCGATTCCATCTACGTGCGCCGCCTCCCGGACGAGGACCAGGACGCGTTCACCATCGTTCGCAAGGGCGATCCGTACGTGGATCCGGAGACGGACGATGTGCTCGGCTTCGAGGCCACCTACGTGGGCGACGCGCGGATTCTCGACCACGGCGATCCGGGAACGGCGCGGGTGGCGTCGAGCAATCGCGAGATTCTGCCCGGTGACCGCCTGGTGGAGACACCCACCGACCCCATCCGCACGGAGTTCCAGCCCCGCGCCCCGGAGCAGGATGTGGCCGGCTACATCATTGACGTCATGGACGGGGTCACCCAGATCGGCCAGTTCGACGTGGTCGTGCTCAACCGGGGCGAGGAGCACGGGCTGGAAGAGGGGCATGTGCTGAGCGTGTTCCAGGCGGGCCGTGAGATCCGGGACGACGTGGCGGGCGAAACCGTCACGCTTCCGGAGGAGCGTGCCGGTGAGCTGATCGTCTTCCGGGTGTTCGACAGGCTGAGCTTCGGCCTCGTGATGCGCGCCGAGCGCGCCATGAACACCATGGACATCGTGCGCACGCCCTGACTGCCATGACCGAGACCGAAGCCTGGCTGGCGCTGGCCCGGGCTCCCGCGATGGGGGCCGGTGTGGCCGAGGCGCTTCTTGCCCGTTACGGGAGCCCCGGTGCCGTGGTCGGCGCGGGCGCGAAAGCCCTGCGCGCGGCCGGCGCCACGCCGGCTGTGGCACGGGCCATCGCCGAGCCCGACGAAGCCGGCATCGCCCGGGATCTGGCCTGGCTGGAGGCGGATTCCGCACACCACCTCATTCCTCTTCGGGATCCGCGTTACCCGCCGCTGTTGCGGGAGATTCCCGACCCGCCCGTGTGCCTGTTCGTCACCGGTGATCCGGATGTGCTCACCGTGCCGCAGCTCGCGGTGGTGGGGAGCAGGAATGCCACCCCGGGCGGGCTGGATACGGCCGCGGCGTTCTGTGCCCACCTGGCCGGGCGCGGGCTGACCATTACCAGCGGCCTCGCCCTTGGCGTGGATGCCGCGGCGCACCAGGGGGCGCTGGACGGTGGCGGTTTCACCGTCGCCGTGGTGGCCACCGGCCCCGACCGGGTGTATCCGTCCCGCCACCGGGACCTGGCCCATGCGGTTGCTGGCAGTGGTGCCGTGGTCAGCGAGTATGCCTGCGGCACCCCGGCGCGGGCGGGGCATTTTCCGCGCCGTAACCGCATCATCAGCGGACTTTCGGTCGGTACGCTGGTGGTGGAGGCGAGCCCCCGCTCCGGCTCGTTGATTACGGCACGCTACGCCCTGGAGCAGGGCCGGGAGGTGTTCGCAATCCCCGGTTCCATCCACAACCCGCTGGCGCGGGGGTGCCACCGGCTGATTCGTGACGGTGCGGCAAAACTGATCGAACAGGCGGACGAGATTCTCGAGGAGCTGCCCGCCCTGCTGCGTCAACCGGAACCGGTGGGCGCCGGCGTGCCGGACGCGCCGGAGGCGCCGTCCGCGGGCCTGGATCCCGAGCATGAGAAAGTGCTCGAGGCGGTGGGATACGACCCGGTTCCCCTGGATACCGTGTTGCAACGCACCGGATTGACGCCTGATGTGGTTTCCTCCATTCTGCTGATACTGGAATTGTCTGGTCGTGTAACGGCAATGCCCGGCGGTCGCTATGTCCGGGCGGGAAGAGATTGATGAAGGAAAACGTGTTCGACGTCTTGATGTATCTGTTCGAGAACTACTTCTACGACGACGAACCGCAACCGGATCGGGACTCCCTCGAAGGCGAGCTGTTCGAGGCCGGGTTTCATCCTGGCGAGGTGCGCCGTGCTTTCGCCTGGCTCGAGGATCTGGCGGATTCGCGCGACCTGGTGAGTGCAACGGCGCTGAGTGGAAGTCGGTCGATCCGGCTGTTCACGGATCGCGAGAGTGCCAAACTCGACCAGGAGTGCCGCGGTTTCATCCTCTTTCTCGAGCAGATCGGTGTGCTGACGCCGGTGAGTCGTGAAGTCATTATTGACCGTGCCATGGCGCTGGATGACGAGGACGTCGACCTGGACCAGGTCAAATGGGTGACGCTGATGGTGCTGTTCAATCAGCCTGGCCAGGAAGAGGCCTATGCGTGGATGGAGAACTACCTGTTCGACAACCCCATGCACCTGATCCACTAGCTCGGGTGTTTTGCGCCGCGGCCGGTGCATGGCATCGGCCGGTCCGGCCGGCAAGCACCCACAACCCACTTCGGAACGAGCGCCCTGCCCTGCGGGGCTTTATTTTGCCATGAGCAAGCATCTGGTCATCGTCGAATCGCCGGCGAAAGCGAAAACCATCGAGAAGTATCTCGGCAAGGACTACCAGGTCATGGCCTCCTACGGCCATGTGCGTGATCTCGTGCCGAAGGAAGGGGCCGTGGATCCGGCCAACGACTTTGCGATGCAGTATGCGGTCATCGATCGCAACAAGAAGCATGTGGATGCCATCGCCAAGGCGCTGAAGAACGCCGACTCCCTCTTCCTCGCCACTGACCCCGACCGTGAAGGTGAGGCCATCTCCTGGCACCTCTACGAGCTGCTGCGCGAGAAGGGGCTGCTCAAGGACAAGAACGTGCGCCGGGTGGTCTTCCACGAGATCACCAAGCGCGCGATCCAGGACGCCATCGAGCACTCCCGCGATCTCTCCATGGATCTGGTCAACGCCCAGCAGGCGCGTCGGGCGCTCGATTACCTGGTGGGGTTCAATCTCTCGCCGCTGCTGTGGCGCAAGATCCATCGTGGGCTGTCCGCCGGCCGCGTACAGTCGCCCGCGCTGCGGATGATCTGCGAGCGCGAGGAAGAGATCGAGGCCTTTGAGCCCCAGGAATACTGGACCATCGAATCGGACCTCAAGAAGGACGAGCAGCCGTTCCAGGCGCGGCTCACGTACTTCCAGGGCGAGAAGATCGAGCAGTTCACGATCAACAACGAGGCGCGTGCCACGGAAGTCGAGCAGGCCCTGACCGCCGCCGGCGAGCAGGGGCTGCCGGTGCAGAAGGTCGACCGCAAGCAGCGGCGGCGCAACCCGGCGGCGCCGTTCACCACCTCCACGCTGCAGCAGGAGGCGTCGCGCAAGCTCGGCTTCGGAGCGCAGCGCACCATGCGCGTCGCGCAGCAGCTCTACGAAGGGATCGACACCGGCGGTGGCGCCGTGGGCCTGATTACCTACATGCGTACCGACTCCGTGAACCTGGCCCAGGACGCGGTGCAGGAGATGCGTGGTGTGATCGAGGAGCGCTTCGGTGCCGACAAGGTGCCGGACAGTCCGCAGGTCTACCGCACCAAGGCCAAGAACGCCCAGGAGGCGCACGAAGCCATCCGTCCCACGTCGGCGGCGCGCCACCCCGATGATCTCAAGGGGCAGCTCAGCGACGACCAGCGGCGGCTGTATGAGCTGATCTGGAAGCGCGCCCTCGCCTCGCAGATGAAGCATGCCACCATCAATACCGTGGCCGTGGATCTGGGCTGCGGCGAGGGCAACACGCTGCGCGCCAACGGCTCCACCGTGGCGGATCCGGGCTTCATGGCGGTCTACCAGGAAGGCACCGACGACGCCAAGGGGCCGGGCGACAGCAAGGACCGCATCCTGCCCGAGATGAAAGAGGGCGATGTGGTGGACCTGGTGGCGATCCGGCCCGAGCAGCACTTCACCGAGCCACCGCCCCGGTACAGTGAAGCCAGCCTGGTCCGCACGCTGGAAGAGTACGGCATCGGCCGGCCCTCCACGTACGCCAGCATCATCTCCACGCTGGTCAACCGTGAATACGTGGAGCTGGATAACAAGCGCTTCCATCCCACGGCCATCGGCCGCGTGGTGAACAAGTTCCTCACGGACCACTTTACCCAGTACGTGGACTACGACTTCACGGCGCGCCTGGAAGACGAGCTCGACGAGATCTCCCTGGGCCAGAAGGACTGGGTGCCGCTGCTGCGGGACTTCTGGGAGCCCTTCAAGGCCCGCGTGGAGGAAAAGAAGGACATCTCCAGGGAAGAGGTGGTCCAGGCGCGGGAGCTCGGCACCGACCCGAAGACCGGCAAGCCGGTGCAGGTGCGGGTCGGCCGTTTCGGGCCGTTCGTGCAGCTGGGCACCAAGGACGACGACGAGAAACCCCGTTTCGCCGGGCTGCGCCCGGGGCAGCGCATGGACGACATCACCCTGGATGAGGCCCTGACGCTGTTTCAGTTGCCGCGGGACCTCGGCGAGACCGACGAGGGCGAGCCGCTGCAGGCGAGCATCGGCCGCTTCGGACCGTATGTGAAATACGGCAGCAAGTTCGTCTCGCTCAAGGAAGACGACCCCTACACCATCACCCCGGAGCGGGCGAAGGAAGTGGTGGCGGAGAAGAAGAAGGAGGACGCCAACCGCATCATCAACGAGTTCGAGGGCGGCATCCGCGTGCTCAAGGGGCGCTACGGGCCGTACGTCACGGATGGCAAGAAGAACGCCAAGATTCCCAAGGACGTGGAGCCGGAGAGCCTTGATCTGGCGGCCTGCCAGGAGCTGATCGCCAAGGCGCCGGAGCGCAAGGGGCGCCGCAAGGGCACCACCAGCAAGAGTGCCAACGCCAAGGGCACGACCCGGAAACGCACCGCGAAGAGCAGCTGACATGGACCTCTCCCTGTTGCCCGCCATGCGCGTGTTGAACGGGGGCGGGCTGATCGCCTATCCCACCGAGGCCGTCTTCGGCCTGGGTTGCGACCCGCTCGACCGCGGCGCCGTGGAGCGGTTACGGCGCCTCAAGGGGCGACCACAGGGCAAGGGCCTGATTCTGATCGCCAACCGGGTCGATGCCCTGATGCCCTACCTGGCGGCCACGCCTGCCCAGCTGGATCAGGCCCTGGCCACCTGGCCGGGTCCGGTGACCTGGGTGCTGCCATGCCGCGCGGATGTTCCCGTGTGGCTGACCGGCGGGCGGCGGACCGTGGCCGTGCGGGTCACGGATCACACCCTGGCGGCGCGCCTCAGCGACGGGTTCGGTGACGCGCTGGTCTCCACCAGCGCCAACCGTCGTGGTGCACGGCCGGCGCGTACCGCGAGCGAAGCGCAGTGGCGGTTGGGGCGCCACGTGGATCATGTGGTCCCCGGCGCGACGGGCGGGCGGGCACGCCCCTCCGAGATCCGGGACGGAACCACCGGCGCCACGCTGCGCCGGTAGCGTGTCGTGGAGATCGGCAAGAACGAATCGGAGCATCATCATGAGTGATCCCGCACCGGATGCTGTCAGGGCCTACCTGCTGGGCCTGCAGGATGCGCTGTGTCAGGCCCTTGAGAGCGAGGACGGCCAGGGCCGGTTCCAGGAGGATGCCTGGGTCCGCGAGGAAGGGGGTGGTGGACGCTCCCGGGTCATGTACCAGGGCGATGTCTTCGAGCAGGCGGGTATCAACTTCTCCCATGTTCACGGGGCCAGTCTGCCGGCGGCGGCAACCGAGCGCCGGCCCGAGCTCAGCGGCCGCAGCTTCCAGGCCATGGGCGTGTCGCTGGTCATCCACCCCCGTAACCCCTACGTGCCGACGGCCCATGCCAATGTCCGGTTCTTCATCGCGGAGCGCGAGAACGCCCGGCCGGTCTGGTGGTTCGGCGGCGGCTTCGACCTGACGCCCTACTACGGCTTCGACGACGACTGCCGGCACTGGCACCGGGTGGCCCGCGATGCGTGCGCGCCCTTCGGCGCCGACGTCTACCCGCGCTACAAGCAGTGGTGCGACGAGTACTTCCATCTTCCCCATCGCAACGAGCAGCGCGGCGTTGGCGGTCTGTTCTTCGATGATCTGGATGAATGGGGGTTCGAGCAGTGTTTTGCCTTCATGCGCTCCGTGGGCGACCACTTCGAGCCCGCCTACCTGCCCATTGTCCGGCAGCGGCGCGCGATGCCCTACGGGGATCGTGAACGGCAGTTCCAGCTCTACCGGCGGGGCCGCTACGTGGAGTTCAATCTGCTCTTCGACCGGGGGACCAAGTTCGGCATTCAGTCCGGTGGCCGGACCGAGTCCATCCTCATGTCGCTGCCGCCGCTCGCGCGCTGGGAATACGGCCATACCCCGGAGCCGGGGTCGCCGGAGGCGGAGCTGTCCGCACGTTACCTGACGCCGCGAGAGTGGTTGGACGACGCATAGAGACAAGCCGGCAGGGCGCGCTCCACGCACACTGATCCCCAGCTGACAGCGCGGAGGTGTGCCATGGCCGGAGCAGCCCCAGTTGCGACCCTGCACCGGGTCCATCTCGCCCTGGTGATCCGCCATCTCACCGGGTGCCCGGAGTCGGCGCATGATCGCGTCGGCGCCCGCCATCGCCGGGTGCTGCAGCTCTATTGCGCCGGGTGGTCCGGCCGCGGGCGGTTTGCCTGCCTGATCCGGGACCCGGAGGGCGATGCCGCATTCCAGTGGTTCGGTGCCGGCCCGCAACCGGATTGCCCCGACCTGCTCCGCAGCATCCGTCTCAGGGCGCTCCGCCGGCCGCCCGATGCCGTCTGGCACCACCCCTATCCGCTGGAAAGTGCGTCGGATTACGAAGCCCAGGACGCGGTGCTGCGGCGCCATCTTGCCGAACACGCCGCCCAGGCGGGCTGGACCGACGACCCCGGAGATACCCTCCCGGCCGTGGGTGCCGACGGTGACGCCGGCGTGCCGCCGACGGCCCCTGCCCGGCTTCTCTGCCCCCAGCCGCCGCTGCTCCAGGAGGGGCCGGCGCAACGGCTGTGGGCGCCGGATCCGGATGCGCCGCCGGCGCGCATCCGGGTGTTCCCCGGGTTCGTGGATTACCGGGGACGCCGGTTCCGGGTGACCGGGCGCGATCGGCCCGACCCCAGTGACGACGCACTCACCATGGAGTATCGCGCCGACGATGCCGCCTCGCCCGCACTGCTCTGGCTGAGCGAGGGCGGGCGGGTGGCGCGCCAGAGCGATCGCTGAGGGGGATTCCCCGCCGAAGCCGCCCCGCACTGGCCTCGACCGGCCGGTTGATGGCATCCTCTTCCCGGTATCACGTCTGAACTCCCCTGTGCGGGGGCGGTCGGACGTCCTGGTTGCCCGTGAATCGTGTGCGCGGCGACCTTCGAGGATTCGGGCATGGATGCCTGCGGTGCGTGTGCGCCACCCTCGCTTTTCACCACCACCGCGCCTGCGCGGTGGCTCGGGTAGCACCAGATTCACCAAAGACAGAAAGCAACCCACGAGGATCCATCATGACGGAACCAACCGATACGAGTCGTCGCAAGTTCCTGAAGACCGGTGCCATGGCGGTGGCCGCGCTGCCGTTGAGCACGCTGGTGCACCAGCGGGATGTCCGGGCCATGGCGAAGGCCGAAGACGGTCACGCCCATGATTACGTCAATGATGCCGCGGACGCGGATCACGAGGGCTACGAGGACGGCCAGCGTTGCGATAACTGCGCGTTCTGGGCAGGAGAGAGCGACAACGGCTGGGGCGAGTGCCACCACCCGGACTTCTCCGACGTACTGGTCAAGGACGAAGGCTGGTGCAGCGTCTGGGCCGGCTGAACGGCTGCTGAACCAGCGACGCCGAAGCCCTCCCCATGGAGGGCTTTTTTCGTTTTGCACCCGCGGATTCGCCCCGTGCCATACTGGTCGGCCACGACAGCAGGGAGCCCGTTCATGCCTTATCGACTGCTGGCGGCCGCCCTGGCCGCCGTTCTTGTTACCGGATGCGAAGCGATTGACCTGCCCATGCCGCCGTTCGACCGGGATGACTCGGCCGAAGAAGGGGATGACCGGGTTGCTGCTGCCCTGCGCGACGCCCTGCGTGTCGGCACCGAGCGGACGGTGGATCGCACGGCCCGCGAGGATGGCTACCTGGGCAACGCGGACATCCGCATCCCGCTCCCCGACCAGTTCGACGCCGCGGCATCACAGCTGCAGCGCGTTGGTCTGGGTGGTCAGGTGGACGCGCTGGAGCGGAGCATGAACCGGGCGGCCGAGCAGGCGGCCAGCGAGGCGGCTTCCGTCTTTGCAGGCGCAATCCGCGAGATGCGGCCGGCGGATGTACACGCGGTGCTGAACGGCGGCTCCGACGCGGCGACCCGCTACCTCCGCGATCAGTCCGAGTCCGAGCTGCGCGAGCGGTACCAGCCGGTGGTGCGTGAGCAGATGGATGCGGCCGGCGTCTACCGGGTCTATCAGCCCCTGCGCGACAGCTACAACCAGATGCCGTTGCTGCCCCGGCTGGACCTGGACCTCGACCGCTACGTGACCGATCAGGCCCTGGACGGCCTGTTTACGGTGCTGGCGGAAGAGGAGGCGCGCATCCGGGCCGATCCGGCCGCGCGCACCACGGAACTGTTGCGCGACATCTTCGGCCGTTAAGGAGTCCGGCATGCGCCAGGTAAGCAGTGTGTTTCTCAAGGGGCTGGCCGCGGTACTGCCGGTGTTCGTCACCGTCTATCTGGTCATCTGGCTGGCCGGCACCGCGGAGGATGTGCTCGGCGGTGTCCTCAATCTGATCCTTCCGGAGAGCTGGTATGTCCCCGGGCTCGGCCTGCTGCTGGGGGTGGTGCTGGTCTTTCTGGTTGGGTTCCTGTTGCAGGCCTATCTCATCCGGCGGCTTTTCGGGCTGGGGGAGCGCCTGCTGCAGCGGATTCCGCTGGTGAAAACCGTGTACTCCGCCCTGCAGGACATCATGGCCTTCGTCTCCCGCGATGGCAGCCGCGAGGCGTCCCAGGTCGTGCTGGTCCGGCTGCCGCTGGGCGACACCCGGGCACGGGTGCTGGGATTCGTGACCCGGGAGGCGTGGGAAGGCCTTCCGGAGAACATGGGCGGCGAGGATGAGGTCGCGGTCTATCTGCCCATGAGCTACCAGATCGGTGGTTACACCCTGATTCTCCAGAGAAAACACCTGGAGCCGGTGGAGATGGGCATGGACGAGGCCATGCGGTTTGCGGTGACCGCGGGGATGTCGACCCAGGGTGGCGGTGGCGCATCGCAACATAAACAGGCGGAATAAACGCTTGTCCTGAAAGGGTAAAATACCGTGTAGTCAGCCAGGGGCGGGGCTTCTATGATGGGGAGGTCGAGGAGACGCATACAGAAAACTCACGCTCATGCACTCATGGCGTCGTCGCTCACAAGGCGATGATCGGTAGCCACCCCGAAACGGGGAAATGGCTCGGGCCCGGGTGCGGGGCATAACAACGAGGCAGGTCCATGGCTGAGAAACCGGACGATATCGACCCCCAGGAGACCCGGGAGTGGCTGGAAGCCCTGGAGGCGGTTATCGAGATGGAGGGGCCGGACCGGGCCCACTTCCTTCTGGAAACCCTGGTTGACAAGGCGCGCCGTCGCGGCGGCCATATCCCCTTCAAGGCCACCACGGCCTACCTGAACACCATCCCCCCGCACCTGGAGAAGCGCTCCCCCGGTGACCACCACCTGGAATGGCGTCTGCGCTCCATCATCCGCTGGAATGCCATGGCCATGGTGCTTCAGGGCAATGAAGAACGCCCGGGGGTGGGCGGCCATATCGCCAGTTTCGCCTCCAGTGCCACGCTCTACGACGTGGGCTTCAATCATTTCTGGCGTGCGCCGAACGAGAATCACGGCGGCGACATGGTCTTTATCCAGGGCCACTCGGCACCGGGCATCTACGCCCGCTCCTACCTGGAGGGCCGGCTGGACGAAGAGCACCTGCGCGGTTTCCGCCAGGACGTGGGCGGCAAGGGCGTGACCAGCTATCCGCACCCCTGGCTGATGCCGGACTACTGGCAGTTCCCCACGGTGTCCATGGGCCTGGGGCCGATCATGGCCATCTACCAGGCGCGTTTCCTGAAGTACCTGCACGACCGCGGCATCGCCGACACCTCCGACCGCAAGGTGTGGGTGTTCATGGGCGACGGCGAGATGGACGAGCCGGAATCCCTGGGCGCCATCGATGTGGCCGCCCGGGAAGGCCTGGACAACCTCATTTTCGTCGTCAACTGTAACCTGCAGCGCCTGGACGGCCCGGTGCGGGGCAACGGCAAGATCATCCAGGAGCTCGAGGGCGAGTTCCGCGGCGCCGGCTGGAACGTGCTCAAGGTCATCTGGGGCTCCTACTGGGACCCGCTCATCGCCAAGGACGACAAGGGCCTGCTGCTCAAGCGCATGGAGGAGGCCGTCGACGGCGAGTACCAGAACTTCAAGGCCAAGGGCGGCGCCTACACCCGCGAGCACTTCTTCGGCAAGTACCCGGAGCTCAAGGAGATGGTCTCCAACCTCTCCGACGAGGACATCCGCCGTCTCAACCGTGGCGGCCACGATCCGCACAAGGTCTACGCCGCCTACCATGCGGCCGTGAACCACTCCGGCCAGCCGTCGGTGATTCTCGCCAAGACGGTCAAGGGCTACGGCATGGGGCAGTCCGGTGAGGGCCAGAACATTGCCCACCAGCAGAAGAAGATGGGTATCGAAGCGCTGCGCAATTACCGTGACCGCTTCGAGATCCCGGTGCCGGACGAGGAGCTGGAGAAGGCGCCCTTCTACAAGCCGGCCGACGATTCGCCGGAGATGAAGTACCTGCACGAGCGGCGTCAGGCCCTGGGTGGCTACCTGCCGCAGCGGCGCACGGATGCTCCCGCGCTGACCGTGCCGGAGCTGTCCGCCTTCGACCTGCTGCTCAAGGAGTCCGGTGAGCGCGAGATGTCCACCACCATGGCGTTCGTGCGCATCCTCTCCATCCTCACCCGCGACAAGAACCTGGCGAAGCACATCGTGCCCATCGTTCCGGACGAGGCGCGCACCTTCGGCATGGAAGGGCTGTTCCGGCAGATGGGCATCTACTCCTCGGTGGGTCAGCTCTACGAGCCCGAGGACTCGGACCAGCTCATGCTCTACAAGGAGAGCAAGAAAGGCCAGATCCTCCAGGAAGGGATCAACGAAGCCGGGGCGTTCAGCTCCTGGATCGCCGCGGGCACGAGCTATACCAACCACGGCATCCACATGGTGCCGTTCTACAGTTATTACTCCATGTTCGGGTTCCAGCGCATCGGCGACCTGGCCTGGGCAGCCGGCGACATGCAGGCCAAGGGCTTTCTCATGGGCGGTACCGCCGGGCGCACCACGCTCAATGGCGAGGGGCTGCAGCACCAGGACGGTCACAGCCTGTTGCTGTCGTCCACCATTCCCAATTGCGTGTCCTACGATCCCACCTTCCCCTACGAGATGGCGGTGATCATCCAGGACGGTCTGCGGCGGATGTACCAGGAGGGCGAGAACGTCTTCTACTACATCACCATGATGAACGAGAACTACCCGCAGCCCGCCATGCCGAAGGGGGCCGAGGAAGGCATCCGCAAGGGCATGTACCTCTACAAGGACGGGGGCAAGGGCAAGAAGAAGGTGCAGCTGCTGGGTGCCGGCACCATCTTCCGCGAGGTGATTGCCGCCGCCGACCTGCTGAAGCAGGACTGGAAAGTGGATGCGGACCTCTGGGGCTGCCCGTCATTCAACGAGTTGCGGCGGGATGGCCTGGAAGCGGAGCGCTGGAACATGCTCCATCCGGACAAGAAGCCGCAGCAGAGCTGGGTGGAGCAGCAGCTGTCCGGACGCAAGGGGCCGGCCATCGCCGCGTCGGATTACATGCAGGCGGTACCGGACCAGATCCGCGGCTTCATGGACCGGCGTTACTACGTGCTCGGTACCGATGGCTACGGCCGTTCGGATACCCGGGAACAGCTCCGGCATCACTTCGAGGTGGACCGTTACTACGTGGCCGTCGCCGCCCTGAAGGCGCTGGCGGACGAGGGCGAGCTGGATGCCGCCACGGTGACCAAGGCCATCAAGAAGTACGGCATCGATCCGGACAAGCTGAATCCGGCGCGCGCGTAATCCGCATCCCCGTGCCCGGTGCCCGCGCGGCGCCGGGCCTAGACGTCTGAGAAGGACCCGCACATGGCCACGAAGACGATCACGGTACCCGACATCGGCGATTTCGACGCCGTCGATGTCATCGAAGTGCTGGTCTCCGACGGTGATACCGTGGAGGCCGAACAATCCCTCATTACCCTGGAGTCCGACAAGGCGACCATGGAGGTGCCCGCCCCCGAGGCCGGCACCGTCCAGGGCGTGAAGATCAAGGTCGGCGATCAGGTCAAGGAAGGCGACGTCATCCTGGAGCTGGAACCCGCCGCCGGAGGCGGTGACAGCGGCGGTGGCGATGCCGGAGATGCCGCGGAACAGCAGCCCGCCCCCGAGGCCGCGAAGGCGGCACCGGAGCCGGAACAGCCGGCGGCGTCCGGCGGCGGAGGCAGCCAGACCGTCACCGTGCCGGACATCGGCGATTTCGATCAGGTGGACGTGATCGAGGTGCTGGTGAGCGAAGGTGACACGGTCGAGGCGGAGCAGTCCCTGATCACCCTGGAATCGGACAAGGCCACCATGGAGGTGCCCGCACCTGCCGCCGGCACGGTGGGCGCCGTTCACATCAAGGTGGGTGACAAGGTGGCGGAGGGTGACCGCATTCTGGAGCTGCAGGGCGCGGGCGGTGGCGCCGCCGAGCCTCCGCAGCAGGCCGCGGCCGAGGAGCCGGCCCCTGCCAGCGCTCCGGCCGGCAACGGCGGGGCGGCGGAGCCGGCGCCGGCACGCCACCCGGTGCACCAGGTGGAAGCCGATGCTGCGCCCATTCCGACACAGTCCATCGACAGCGACTCCCACAAGCGGGCACACGCCTCCCCCGCCGTGCGGCGTTTCGCCCGGGAGCTGGGTGTGGACCTCGGGCACGTCACCGGGTCCGGTCGCAAGGGGCGCATTCTGAAGGACGACGTCCAGGCTTACGTCAAGGGCGTGGTCAAACAGGCCCAGACCGGTGCACCCGCAGCCGCCGGGGCCGCGGCCCAGGGTGGCATGGGGATTCCCCCCATTCCGCCGGTGGACTTCAGCAAGTTCGGCGAGGTCGAGGAAGTCCCGCTGTCGCGGATCAAGAAGCTCTCCGGGCCGCACCTGCAGCGCAGCTGGCTGAATCTGCCCCACGTCACCCAGTTCGACGAGGCGGACATTACGGAGCTGGAAGCCTTCCGCAAGGCGGAGAAGGATGCCGCGGAGAAGGAAGGCGTGAAGCTCACGCCGCTGGCATTCATGGTCAAGGCGTCCGCCGGGGCGCTGGCCAAGTACCGGGAGTTCAACAGTTCGCTGAAACCCGAGGGCGACGCCATCATCGTCAAGCACTACATCAATGTGGGTGTGGCCGTGGATACGCCCCAGGGGCTGGTGGTGCCGGTGATCAAGGACGCCGATCAGAAAGGGGTCTACCAGATCGCCAGGGACCTCGGCGAGCTCAGCGTCAAGGCTCGGGACGGCAAGCTGGGTCCCAAGGACATGCAGGGCGGCACCTTCAGTATCTCCAGCCTGGGCGGCATCGGTGGCACGGCGTTCACGCCCATCGTCAACGCGCCGGAGGTGGCGATCCTCGGAGTCTCCAAGTCGGAGATGAAGCCCAAGTGGAACGGCAAGGAGTTCGAGCCGCGGCTGATGCTGCCGCTGTCGCTCTCCTACGATCACCGGGTTATCGATGGGGCGGCCGCGGCGCGGTTTACCAGCTATCTGGCGGGGCTGCTGGCGGATATGCGGAAGCTGCTGTTGTGAACTTGATTGGCTGGCAGTTTCGGTGCCCGGGATCGGGGCGCGGTGAGGACGTGAAGCGGGTGCCGGACACGCCGTGAATACGTCCGTGTAGGCTTGTCTGCGAGGTCCCTCTCGCAGACAGTCCGGCACCCGCTCCCCGCCCTCACCGCTTCGTGCCAGCCGACAATGAACTATCACGATATCCGGCCGCGCCCGGCATGCCCGGCGCCGGACCTGCGTAGACGAACACACAGAAGGATCCGACCCATGGCGATAACGACGATCACGGTTCCTGACATCGGCGATTTCGATGCTGTTGATGTCATCGAAGTCCTGGTGAGCGAAGGCGACACAGTTGAATCCGAGCAGTCGCTGATCACCCTGGAGTCCGACAAGGCGACCATGGAAGTGCCTGCGACCACCGGCGGCACGGTCAAGTCGGTGAAGATCAAGGTGGGCGACAAGGTGAAGGAAGGGGACGCCATTCTGGAGCTGGAGTCAGCCGAGGGTGGTGCGGCTGCCGAGGAGCCTGCAAAGGAGGACAAGCCGGCGCCGAAGGAGGATGCTGCACCGGCCACGGACAAGGCTGACAGTCAGCCCGCGGCGAAGCCTGCGGCGGCGTCCGAGGCGCCGACGGACGCGGACTGCGACGTGGTGGTGATCGGCGCCGGCCCCGGCGGTTACACCGCCGCGTTCCGTGCTGCGGATCTGGGGCTCAAGGTCATTCTGGTGGAGCGCTACGACACCCTGGGCGGCGTCTGCCTGAACGTGGGCTGCATTCCGTCCAAGGCGCTGCTGCATGTCGGCCACATCCTGGATACGGCGGAGCAGTTCAAGGACCACGGCGTGGTCTTCGGCAAGCCGAAGATCGAGCTGGACAAGCTGCGGGACTGGAAGTCCAGTGTTGTCGGCAAGCTCACCGGCGGGCTCGCCAGCATGGCCAAGCAGCGCAAGGTGGAGACGGTCACCGGCAAGGCCGAGTTCGCCGGCCCGCACGAGCTGAAGGTGGACGGCAAGGACGGCGGACGGACGATCAAGTTCAAGCACGCCATCATTGCCGCCGGCTCCCGTCCGGTGGCACCGCCGGGCATGGATCTGGACGACCCGCGGGTGATGGACTCCACCGGCGCCCTGGAGCTCGAGGAGATTCCCAAGCGGCTGCTGGTGGTGGGTGGCGGCATCATCGGCCTGGAGATGGCCACGGTCTACGAGGCCCTGGGTGCGAAGGTCACCGTCGTGGAGCTCATGGACCGCCTCATGGCCGGGGCCGACAAGGACATCCTGCGCCCGTTCGAGAAGCGCATTCGCGCGCGCTACGAGAACATCTACACCGGCACCAAGGTCGCCGGCATGGAGGCGCTGAAGAAAGGCATCAAGGTCACCTTCGAGGGCAAGGACGCGCCGGAGAACGACACCTTCGACCGCGTCCTGGTGGCCGTGGGGCGGCGTCCCAACGGTGACCTGGTCAACGCCGAGGCGGCGGGTCTGGAGGTGGACCGCGGTTTCATCAAGGCCGACGAACAGATGCGCACCAGCGTGCCACACATCTTCGCCATCGGTGACGTGATCGGCCAGCCCATGCTCGCCCACAAGGCCACCCACGAGGGCAAGGTGGCCGCGGAGGTGATCGCCGGCGAGAAGAGCGCCTTCGATGCGCGCGTGATCCCGTCGGTGGCCTATACCGATCCCGAGGTGGCCTGGGTGGGTCTCACCGAGGAGCAGGCGAAGGAACAGGGCATCAAGGTCGAGAAAGGCGCTTTCCCCTGGGCGGCCAGCGGCCGCGCCCTGGCCATGGGCCGTGAAGAGGGCATGACCAAGCTGCTGTTCGACGCCGAAACCGGCCGCGTCGTTGGCGGCTCCATTGTCGGCGTCAGTGCCGGGGATCTGATCGGCGAAGTCGCCCTGGCCATCGAGATGGGCAGCGACGCCACGGATATCGGCCTCACCGTGCACCCGCACCCGACCCTCAGCGAAACGGTCTGCTTCGCGGCGGAGATGGCGGAAGGGACCATCACGGACCTGTACGTGCCGAAGAAAAAGAAGTAGGCGCAGGCGCCCGCGTGTGAGGGGGTTCGGCAACGTCCGGCCGGTGGTCGGGGCGTGAGGGCGGTGGGGTTCCGCACTCCGCCCAACTGCCCTTCTTGCAGAAGGGCAGTTTCCGCCCCTCCGGCCTGGTCGATTCACAGCACATCCCTGTGCTGTGAATCGATGGCGGCGTCCCTGCCGCCACCCTTCGGGCCGGGCGGCCTGCGGGTTGGAGCTCCGTGAGTCACCCCACCGCCCTCACGCCCCGCCCACCGGCCGGACCGGCGTCGGGTGGATCTTCAGGTCCACCACGTCCGATGCGCCGGATACCGCCCCTGCCGCCTGCTACTGGTCCGTCAGCAGGTGCCGGCAGAACTCCGGCACCGCCAGCGCGCCACGGTGGATGGCGGCGTTGTAGTACTGCGTCTTGAACGGCTTGCTGACCGCGTCCGCTTCCCGGAACTGCGTGAGATCGGCGCCCTTGCTCGCCATGGTGGCCGACCACCAGCCGGAGGGGTAGCTGCACACGGGATACTGCAGCGTGGCCACCCGGCTGAAACCGGCGCCGCGCATGGCGGTGTGCAGGTCCTTCAGAATGGTGTCCACGTGCAGGATCGGCGACTCGCTCTGCTGCACGATCAGCCCGTCGTCCGCCACGGCCCGATACACGTCCCGGAAGAAGGCCTCGCCGAACAGCCCTTCCGCCGGCCCCACCGGATCGGTGCTGTCGACGATGACCACGTCCACGCTGCCCGCGGGAAGATCCTGGATGTACTGCACGCCGTCCTGGAACAGCAGCTCCGCCCGCGGGTCGTCGTTGGCCCGGCACAGCTCCGGGAAGAACCGTTCGCTGGCCCGGGTCACCCCCTCGTCGATATCCACCTGCACGCAGCGCTCCACCCCCGGGTGGCGCAGCACTTCCTGCAGCATGCCGCAGTCGCCACCGCCGATGATCAGCACGTTGCGCGGGTCCGGGTGTGTGAACAGCACCGGATGGGCCATCATCTCGTGGTAGGTGAAGTTGTCGCGGCTGGTCAGCATCACGCAGCCGTCGATCACCAGCAGACGCCCCCAGTGCGTGGTCTGGTAGACCTCGATGTACTGATACGGCGTCTGCTCGGCATGCAGTTTCCCGGTGACCTCCAGTGAAAACGCGACCCCTTCCTCGCTGAAGGGCTCGCTGAACCAGCGTTCGCTGTCCAGTGCCATGGTGTCTCTCCCGTTGACTGCAGGCCTTGGCTGCATGTGATGAGAATGCGCGGCGCGATTATGCGCAATGGGGCTGCCCGTGACCAGTCTGTGAACCACGGCGCGTTTCCTCGTCAGCACCCCCGGCAGACTGCCGGAAAGCGGCATGTGATGAGTCGCTGCCTGATCAGGCGGGTTGACAGTTCATGTCTGGGCGAAAAACGCCGACAACCACAGTACCAATGACACAATAAATGGGGTGGCAAACATGACACCGGGACTGCAACGTGGGCGCTGGCTGGCGCTGCTTCTGCTCGTACCCGCCCTGGCCCAGGCGGAACTGCGTTTCGGCATCGTCGCGCCGTTCTCCGGGGGGGCCGCGGGCCTCGGCGAGGGTATGCGCACCGGCATCGAGACCCACTTCGAGGAGATCAACGCTGCGGGTGGTGTGAACGGGCGGCAGCTGGAGCTGATCAGCCGGGATGATGGTTACGAGCCGTCACGTTCGGCACCGCTGACCCGCGAAATCATCGAGGAGGACGATGTCCTCGCCGCCATCGGCAACGTCGGCACCCCCACGGCCATCGTTACCATCCCCATCCACAACCGCAGCGAGACGCTGCTGTTCGGGGCTTTCACCGGCGCCGGCGTGTTGCGCCAGGATCCGCCCGACCGCTACGTGATCAATTTCCGGGCCTCCTACCACCAGGAGACCGCCGCCATGATCGACGGCCTGCTGGAGGCCGGCGTGGAGCCCGACGAGATCGCGTTCTTCACCCAGAATGACGGGTTCGGCGACGCTGGCCACAGCGGTGCCATGGCCGCGCTCGAGGCGCACGACGTGAATCGCCCGGAGGCGCTCGCCCACGGACGCTACACCCGTGGCACCACCAATATCCATCACGGCCTGGCGACCATCCTGGAGGCGGAGACCGAGCCCCGGGCGATCATCATGGTGGGTGTGCACGGCCCGATCGCCGAGTTCGTGGAGGAAGCCTACTGGGACCTGCCCGATACCGTCTTCCTGGCCGTCTCCTTTGTGGGCAGCCACGCGCTGCGGGATGCGCTGGACCCGGAAATGGCGGAGAGCGTGGTGATCACCCAGGTGGTGCCCCCCTACGACGCCGATCTGCCGGCCGTCGAGGATTATCGCGAGGCCCTGGCCGCTCACGCTCCGGACACCGACCCGAACTTCATCTCACTGGAAGGCTACCTGGCCGCGCGCACGTTCGTCGCCGGGCTGGAAGAGGCCGGTGACAACCCCGGGCGCGAGGATATCGTTGACGGCCTGCTCTCACTGGGCGAGTTCGACATCGGGCTGGGCGAGACCCTCTCCCTGGGACCGGACGATCATCAGGCCAGCGACTCGGTCTGGCCCACCCGCATTCGCGACGGCGAGTTTGAACCACTGGACTGGTCCGAGCTGTTCGACTAGGCCCTGGTAGGAGAATCTGACATGCGCCTTCAATTGAGTATCCGCGCCATGCTGCTGGGCCTCTTCGGGACCGCCATCGTTGCCGCGCTCCTGCTGGCGGCGGTGGCGCTGTTTTCCAACGCCCGGCTGGTGAACACCCAGAACTACATCCTCGGCGAGGTGCTGCCCAACCAGACGGCACGCACCGACATCGGCAACGTCATGGCCGGGTTCGGCGAGCGTCATGCCGAACTGATCGGTGCCGAGCGCCTGGACGGGCTGGACCGGGCGACGCCGCTCGCGGAGCTGGAGAGCGACTACGACGACGCCAGCAGTGATCTGGAGCGCCTGGCGGCCGACGACAGCCACGCGGAGGAGCTGGCGTCAGCGCTGAACGAGGGTTACGCGACCCTGGTCTCCGCCGACCGCAACCTGGAAGAGACCCGGAGCCATTACCTCCAGCTCCTGGAAGAGATCGAAGTCCAGGTCGATACCATGGACGAGTATATCGCCGAGGTGCTGATCCAGGCCGAGCGCATGGCCGGCGAGGCGACGCTGCGCCGGGTGCGCCAGGAGCGTGAACTGCGCGAGGAGCTGGACGCGGTGGGCGGCGATGTCCGCGCGTTGCCGCCGATGCTGGTGGACGGCCTGCTGGAGCGGCGGCTCGATATCGTGCGGCTCAGCGGCGACATCCAGGTGGCCGTGGCCAACCTGGCCGGGCTTGGCCGCAACCTGCGCCTGATCAACGATCCCTTCATGCTGACCAGCACGCGCATGAACGAGGCCAACCAGCAACTGAACCTGGCATTGCAGTCGGCAGCGCAGATCCGGGATTCCGAGTGGAGTGATCCGGGGCAGCGCGAGATGGCCTCGGAACTCTACGACATCGTGTCTGACCTGGGCGATATCATGGTCGACGGCGAGAACTCCGTCTACGCCCTCAGGCAGCAGCAGCTCGAGCTGGAGGAGACCCAGGCCGAGGCCCTGGCGGCGGTGCGTTCAGCCACCTCCGACATGCGTGGCAGCATGCGCGAGCTGGAAGCCTATGTGACTGCCGAGGCCGACAGCGCTGCCGAGACCGCCCAGGCCCTGGCCACGGCAGGCCGCAATGCCGTGCTGGTCGTGGCGTTCGCCGTGGTTGTGTTGCTGGCGGTGTTCGGTCTTCGCACCATCCAGCGCGTACTGCGCCCCATCGCCCAGATGCGCCGGCAGATGGAGACCATGGGTGGCGAGGCCAGCCAGACCGGCGACCTCAGCATGCGCATCCACACGGGCCGCAACGATGAGCTGGGGCAGACGGCCAATGCCTTCAACCAGATGATGGCCACGTTCCAGGACATGATCCGCAACATTGTCGAGACCGCCAACGGCGTGCAGCAGCAGTCTGCGTCCCTGGAGCAACTGGCTGCATCGAGCAAGGATGCCACCGGCCGCCAGCAGGGCGAGACGGAGGAAGTGGCGGCCGCCATCAACGAGATGGCCACCACCGTGCAGGAAGTGGCCCGCAACACCCAGCACGCCGCCGAACTGGCCAACAACGGCCGCGAGGCAGCCACTCATGGCCAGGCCGTGGTGGAGCAGAACGCCACCTCCATCAGCCGGCTGTCCGACGCCGTGGAGCGCGCCGTGCGGGTCATCGGTGACCTCAAGGGGCAGACCGACAACATCACCCAGGTGCTGTCCGTGATTCAGGAGGTCTCGGAGCAGACCAACCTGCTGGCACTGAATGCCGCCATCGAGGCGGCGCGCGCCGGCGACCACGGGCGCGGGTTCGCGGTGGTGGCCGACGAAGTGCGTACGCTGGCGAGCCGCACCCAGTCGTCCGCGCGCGAGATCGAGGAGATGATCGAAAAGCTCCAGGCCGGCGCCGACGAGGGTGTGGCCGTGATGCAGGAGAGCCATCAGCAGGCGGAAACCAGCGTGACCCAGGCGGGTGAGGCCGGGGCGGCGCTGGAGACCCTGAATTCCACGGTCTCCGAGATCTCGGACATGAATACCCAGATCGCCAGTGCCGCGGAGGAGCAGAGCGCGGTGGCCGATACCATCAACGAGAGCGTCAATCGCCTCAGCGAAATCGCCCGGGAGAGCGCCGAGTCCAACGAGCAGGTCGCCCGCGCCAACGAGGAACTGGTCCGTCTGGCTGGCGAACTGCGTGAGCTGGCGGGGCGTTTCCGCACCTGATGGTGTTACCCTGATGCGGCGCTGTCGGGCGCGATCCGGAGAGTCTCCGGGTCGCGCCCGGTTGCGTCTGATCGGGGACACCAGCGGAGACAGCCGGCATCATGGGCGAGTGGAGTATCCAGGACGCGCGTCAGCTCTATAACACCGCGCACTGGGGTGGCGGGTATTTCGACATCGGCGACGGGGGGCGGGTGGTGGCGAGACCGTCCGCCCAGGGCAGCGGCACCGCCATCGATCTCAACGAGCTTGCCGATGCCGTCCAGGCGCGCGGGCTGCCGCTGCCGGTGCTGGTTCGGTTCGTGGATATTCTTCACCACCGTGTCGACAGCCTCTGCAAGGCGTTCGAGTCGGCCATGGCCGCGCACGCCTACACGGGGCGTTATACCGCCGTCTATCCCATCAAGGTCAACCAGCAGCGCCGGGTGGTGGAAGAGATTCTCTCCCGGGGCGAGCAGCGGGTCGGGCTCGAGGCCGGCAGCAAGCCGGAGCTCATGGCCGTGCTGGCACTGGCACCCCCCGGCGGCACGGTCATCTGCAACGGCTACAAGGACCGCGAGTACGTGCGCCTCGCGCTGCTGGGGCAGCAGCTGGGCATGGACGTGCGCATCGTCATGGAGAAGCGCAGCGAGGCGGATCTGGTCGTGGCGGAGGCGCAGCGCCTTGGTATTACGCCCCGGCTCGGCATGCGGGTGCGGCTGGCGTCCATCGGCGCCGGCAAGTGGCAGAACACGGGAGGCGAGAAGTCCAAGTTCGGCCTGAGCGCGTCCCAGGCGTTGGGCGTGGTCGAGCGGCTGCGGGCACACGGGCTGGAGCACACCCTGGAGCTGCTGCATTTCCACCTGGGCTCACAGATCCCCAACGTCCGCGATATCCGCAGCGGCATGCGCGAAGCGGCCCGGTACTACGCGGAACTGCGCGCCCTGGGCGTTCCGGTGACCACCGTGGACGTGGGCGGTGGGCTCGGCGTGGACTACGAGGGCACGCGCTCGCGTAACTACTGCTCCATGAACTACTCCGTGGAGGAGTACGCGAGCAACGTGGTGCACGCGCTGTGGGAGATCTGCAGCGAGCACGACCTGCCCCACCCGGACGTCATCTCCGAGTCCGGCCGGGCGCTCACGGCCCACCACGCGGTGCTGCTCACCAACGTTATCGACCACGACAGCCCCGGTGACGAACACGCCCAAGCCCCGGGCGACGGCGCGCCACAGGTGCTTGCGGACCTCTGGCGGACCCTGACGGAAGCTGCCGGGCGGTCACCGATCGAGCGCTATCACGACGCCGTCCACGGGCTGCAGGAGGCGCAGGCCATGTACACCCACGGTGTGCTGAGCCTGGAGCAGCGCGCCCACGCGGAGCAGCTGTATACCGCCATCTGCCATCAGGTGCGGGGACAGCTCAGCCCCACCGCCCGCAACCACCGTGAAGTGCTGGACGAACTCAACGAGAAGCTGGCACAGAAGCTGTTCTGCAATCTCTCGATCTTCCAGTCCATGCCCGACGTCTGGGCCATCGACCAGGTCTTTCCGATCCTGCCGCTGGCAGGGCTGCACGAACGGCCCACGGCACGTGCCGTGTTGCAGGATCTCACCTGCGATTCGGATGGCAGCGTGCAGTACTACGTGGATGGCGAGGGCGTGGAGAGCACCCTGCCGCTGCCGCCGTTCAGGCCGGGCACACCCTATCGGCTCGGGATCTTCATGGTCGGTGCCTACCAGGAGATCCTCGGTGACATGCACAATCTGTTCGGCGATACCGCCGCGATCAACGTCCATCTGGACGGCGACGGCTACCGGCTCAGCGAGCCCGTCGCCGGTGATACGGTCGAGCAGGTGCTGCACTACGTCCATTTCCGGCGTGACCGCCTGATGCAGGCCTACGAGGAGAAGGTGATGGCGGCGCCGCTGGATGCGCAGCAGCAGCGCGAGTGTCTCGACGCCCTTGAGGCAGGGCTGGACGGCTATACCTACCTGGAAGACTGAAACGGCAATGACGGAGGTGGCGAACATGAAAGTCGGCGTGATCGGCATGGGGGCCATGGGCACCGGGATGGCGAGGAATCTGCACAAGGCGGGGCTGCTCGAGGCGGTGTGGAACCGCTCCGCGGACAAGGCCGAAGCGATCGCCGGGGAGCTGGGTGTCGTGGCGGCGTCCGACCCGGCAACACTGGCCGGCCAGTGCGATGTCATCGTGACCTGCGTCTCCCGGGATGAAGACGTCCTGGCAGTGATGGATGCCATGGCACCGGGTCTGTCTGCCGGCAAGACCGTGGTGGATACGTCCACCATCGCCGTGGACACGGCGAAGCAGGCCGCCGCCAGACTCGCCACCACAGGGGTGGCGTTCCTGGATGCACCCGTGTCGGGAGGCAAGGAAGGCGCGCAGAACGGGCAGCTGGTGTTCATGATTGGCGGCGATCCCGCCGTGGTGGAGCGGCTGCGCCCGGCGTTCGAGGCCATGGGCAAGAGCGCCACGCACATGGGCGACGTGGGGTCTGGCCAGGCCACCAAGGCGGTGAACCAGATCATGTGCGCAGGCATCAACCAGGCCGTCACCGAGGCGCTGGCCTTCGGCCAGGCGTCGGGCCTGGAGATGGACAAGGTCATCGATGTGGTCAGCGGCGGCGCCGCCGGCAACTGGTTCCTGCAGATGCGCGGCCCGACCATGGTCAAGGGCACCTTCGAGCCCGGCTTCAAGCTGGCGCTGCACCACAAGGACCTCACCATCTGCCGCCAGATGCTGGACAACATGAACGTGGCGCTGCCGACCGTGGAGATGACGCTCAAGCACTATGACCGCCTGATGGCGGCGGGCTATGGTGACGAGGATATCTCCGCGCTCTACCGCGACAAGCGCGAGCTGTTCAACGGCGGCAACAAGAAATCCCTGTAGTCCCGGAGGCGAGATGAGTAACGATACGCGCTTCGCCGAGTTCGAGCCGCTCAACGATCTGGAGCAGGATCTGCTGGCGGCCCACACCGGCGAGATGGACACCGTGGAGTTCATGCAGCGCATGGCCGAAAGCCAGGTGGCGCTGCTGGTGGACCAGGAGTTCGCCGAGTCGCAGCATCCCGAAGGGGTGCAACCCCTGGTGCTCCAGGGAGATGACGGTGAAGGGCTGCTGGCCGTGTTCACTGCGCCGGCCCGGGGTTACCCGGTGACCGAGGAACACCCGGAGTTCGCCTTCTCCGTGGAGGTCTCGTTTGCCTGGGCGGTGCACAGCACCTGGGACGGCATGGGCGTGGTGGTCAACCCGGGCTGGGCGGTGGGGTTCACCGTCCCGCCCGACGCGGTCCGCGGGATGAAGGGCGGCGAGCCACGGCTCCAGTAACTGCGCTCGCGTTCAGCTCCGCGAGCGCAGCAGGATGCTGTCGACGTTGTTGTCCTCGAGCTGGCTGCGCAGCGAGTCCACGCGATCGCGGTCGGCGAACGGCCCGATACGCACGCGGTGCCAGGTCTCGCCCGAGTCCACCTCCACGCTCTCGATATTCGCCTCCACGCCGATGAGCGCCAGGTTGGCCTTCATGCGGTCGGCATCCTCGTGGGACTGGAACGAGCCGGCCTGCACCATGTAGTGGGCACGCTCCTCGGCGTCCCCGGTGGCGGGCTCTTCTGCCGGTTCCGGGTCGGATGGCGTGGCGTCGGGTGAGGGGGTGGCCGGTGTATCCGGCAATGCTTCCGCGACGTCGTCCGCGTCGGCGTCATCCGGCTCATCCGGCACCACCACCTCCATCTCCGAGAGCAGCTCGTAGAACTCGAAGCGGGGACGGTTGCTGTCGCCGCCGCGCTCCTCCTGCTGCCCGGCGGTCTCGCCCGGAGAGGAGGGGGTCATGACGCTGGCGTCGCGGTCGTGGTGCATGTGAACCAGATACGCCACGAACAGGCCCGGCAGCAGCCCGCTGAGAAACCAGCCCACCCGGGAGCCGCCAGCGGCCTGCTGCTTCGGTTGTGGTTTGCGCTTTGCGCCCGTGCTGCGTTTGGTGTTGGCCATGGTCTGCGTCCGTGATCCTTACATGGCGTCCGGGGCACTGACACCGAGCAGGTGCAATCCGTTGCGGATGACCTGGCGTGCGGCCAGTACCAGATTCAGTCGCGCGTCCCGCAGGTCGGCGTCGTCGACCAGGAACTGGTGCGCGTTGTAGTAGGTGTGCACATGGCTCGCCAGCTCCCGGAGGAAGTGCGCGATCTGATGCGGCTCCCGCGCCGCGGCGGCGATCTCGATCACTTCCGGGTAGCGGCCGATGGCGCTGACCAGCTCCGTTTCGTGCGCTTCGGTCAGGCGGGTGAGGTGGCGGTCGCCGTTGTCGGCGTCGTGCTGCAGCCCCTTCTCCCGGAGCTGTGCCATGACGCTGCAGATGCGCGCGTGGGCGTACTGGATGTAGTACACGGGATTGTCGTTGGACTGGGATTTGGCCAGCTCCAGATCGAAATCCAGGTGCTGCTCGGGCTTGCGCATGACGTAGAAGAACCGGGCGGCATCGGCGCCCACGTCGTCCCGTAGCTCCCGCAGCGTCACGAACTGGCCGGAGCGGGTGGACATCTGCATGCGTTCGCTGCCGCGGTAGAGAATGGCGAACTGCACCAGGCGCACGTCCAGCCGGTCCGGTTCGTGGCCGAACGCGCGCATCGCCGCGTGCACCCGCGGCACATACCCGTGGTGGTCGGCGCCCCAGATGTCGATGCACTGGTCATAACCACGGTCGAGCTTGTTCAGGTGGTAGGCGATATCGGAGGCGAAGTAGGTGACGGAACCGTTCTCGCGGCGCACGACGCGGTCTTTCTCGTCGCCGAAGGCACTGGAGCGGAACCAGGTGGCGCCCTCCGATTCGTACAGGTGCCCGGCCTCGTCCAACCGCTGCAGTGCCTGGTCCACGGCACCGCTGTCGGTGAGCGAGCGTTCCGAGAACCACTCGTCGTAGGTGACCCCGAAGGCGCCCAGGTCCTCGCGGATATCCTCAAGCACCGTCTCCAGTGCCAGGGAGAACACCACCTCGTACGCCTCCGGGCCGAGCAGGGTCTTCGCGCGGGCGATCAGGGTGTCGATGTACTCTTCCTTGTCGCCGCCTTCGCAGGCATCCAGGGGCAGTTCGGCGAACACCACTTCGGCCGGATGCAGGAAGTGGTCCTCTTCCCGGTGCATGAGCCGTTCGGCAATGGCGCGGACGTAATCGCCCCGGTAGGCATTGTCGGGGAAGCGCAGCGACTCGCCCTCCAGCTCCAGGTAACGCAGCCAGACGCTGGTGGCGAGGATGTCCATCTGCCGGCCGGCGTCGTTGACGTAGTACTCCCGGTGCACGTCGTAGCCGGCGGTGGCCAGCAGGCTCGCCAGGGCCCCGCCGAAGGCGGCGCCGCGGCCGTGGCCCACGTGCAGCGGCCCGGTGGGATTGGCGGACACGAACTCGATGTTGATGCGCTGCCCGGCCCCCAGGCTGGCACGGCCGTAGGCCTCGCCGCGTGCCAACGCGTCGCGGATCGCGGTGTAGGCGGCTTCCGCGGTGATGTCGATATTGATGAACCCCGGGCCGGCAATGGTGACGCCCGCGACACCCGGGTCATCGGGAATGGCGGCGACCAGGCGCTCGGCCAGCTCCCTGGGTTTCATGCGGGCCTGCTTTGCCAGCACCATGGCGGTATTCACCGCGTAATCGCCATGGCTCTTGTCCCGGGCCCGTTCCACCTGGATCTCGACCCGCGTATCCGCGGGCAGCGTACCGTCCGCGACCAGGCGATCCACGGCCGTGGCAATAAGACTGCGAAGCTGTTCTTTCATGGGTGATGACAGACCGTTAATCCGAATTGGGGGGTATTATCCCGGTTCGCGGTGCTGCCCACAAATCGACCCGCGCGCAGAACGCATCCTGGAACGTGACCCATCTAGAACATGTCCTGCGGGTCCACGTCCACGGACCAGCGCACACGACGGGCTCCCGGCAGCTCAGTCAGACCAGGCACCAGTCGGGTCAGCAGCGCGTGCAGCGGTGCCCGCGTTGGCGCCTGTATCAGCAGCTGCGCGCGGTAGCGGCCGGCCCGGCGCTCCATGGGCGCGGGGACCGGCCCCATCAGGAGCACGTCGTCGCCCGCCAGGCGCTCGCCACTGTGCCGGACCTCTTCAAGAAACGCATGGGGCGCTCGGCTCTCCACCGCTTCGGCGCGCACCAGGGCCATGTGGGTATGAGGGGGCAGTGCGGCGTCCCGGCGTTGCTGCAGCATGGTGCGGGCGACCCGTCCGTAGCCCTCTCTGAGCAGCGTGTCCAGCAGCGGGTGTTCCGGGTGGTGTGTCTGCAGCAGGACTTCGCCGGGCCGGTCGCGGCGGCCGGCCCGCCCCGAGACCTGGGTGATGAGCTGCGCCATCCGCTCGGGCGCGCGGAAATCGGCGCCGAACAGCCCCTGATCGCAGTCCAGGATCGCCACCAGGCTGATGTCCGGCAGGTCGTGCCCCTTGGCCAGCATCTGCGTGCCCAGCAGGATCCGGCCGTCGCCATGGCGGGCGCGGTCCAGCAGATCGGTCATGGCGCCCTTGCGGCGGGTGCTGTCACGGTCGATGCGCACGATACCCGTGTCGGGGAAGCGGTCGGCCAGTGCCTTCTCCAGTTTCTCCGTGCCCTGGCCCACGTCACGCAGATCGGTGCTGCCGCAGTCCTCGCAGTGCCGGTTCACCGGGCGTTCGTGACCGCAGTGGTGGCAGCGCAGCCGCCCCGCGTGCTGGTGCCAGGTGAGGCGGGCGTCGCAGCGCGTGCAGCTGGCCACCCAGCCGCAGTCGTGACAGAGCAGGACCGGGGCGTAGCCACGCCGGTTGAGAAACAGCAGCACCTGGCCGCCGTCGGCGAGATGCCGGTCCATGCGTGCGAGCACCGGCCGGGAGACCCCGGCCTCCAGGGGCTGGCCGCGGATGTCCAGCAGCTCCAGCCGCGGTGGCCGGGCGGCGCCGGCCCGGCGCGGCAGGTCCAGCAGCCGGTAACGCCCGGCCAGTGCGTTGTGCAGGCTCTCCAGCGACGGCGTGGCGGAGCCGAGCACCAGCGGAAAGTCGCCATTGCGGGCGCGCACAGCCGCGAGATCACGGGCGTTGTAGCGAAACCCCTCCTGCTGCTTCAGTGACGGGTCGTGCTCTTCGTCAACGATGATCAGCCCGGCGCGGGGGAGTGGGGTGAACAGCGCCGAGCGGGTGCCGATGAGCACGTCCACGTCGCCGTTCGCGGCGGCCAGCCAGGCGTCCTGGCGTTCGCCGTCGGCCAGTGCCGAGTGCAGCACGGCGATGCGCCCCGGTACCCGGGCGCTGAATCGTTCGATGAGCTGGGGCGTCAGCCCGATCTCAGGGACCAGCAGCAGCACCTGCTCGCCACGCGCCAGCACGGCGTCCATGGCAGCCAGGTAGACTTCCGTCTTGCCGCTGCCGGTTACCCCTTCCAGGAGATGGGCGCTGAAGCTGCCAAGGGAGTCGGTGATGGCGTCGGCGGCGCGTTGCTGATCCTCGTTCAACGCCGTCGGCGCCGCGGTGGGTGGGGACGCCGACGGCGCCGCCCGTTCCACCAGGCCCTGTTCCGCCAGTTTGCGCAATGCCGTGCGCCAGTCACCCTCCAGATCGGCAAGGGCAGCCGTTGGGAGCGCCTCTGCCTGTTCTGCCAGGCGTGCGAGCACGGCGGCCTGTCGGCGCGCGCGACGAGCCAGGCGGTCGCGATCACAGGCGTGGCCGTCGGCGGTGAGCTGCCAGTACTCCGGGGGTTTGCGTGCGGCACGGCCACCCTGGCGCAGCGGTGTGGGCAGCATGCCGGTCAGCACTTCGCCCGGTGGGTGGTGATAGTAACCGGCGGCCCACAGCCCGAGCTTGAGAACAGCGTCGGGGATCAGCGGCTCGGAATCCAGGATCTCGGTGATGGCCTTCAGGCGGCCACCATCGATGCGGGCCCGGGTACTGCCACCGGTGACTACGCCGACGACCTGCCGGCGCCCGAAGGGCACGCGCACGCGCGCCCCGGGCGCCGGCAGCCTGCCCTCGGCGGGCGGCAGATAGTCGAGTGTCTGGTCCATGGGTGCGGGTACCGCAACCTGGACGACGGTTGTGTCAGGCATGACGATTCCGGTTCGACACGAGGCTGCTTGCCAGGCCCAGCAGTCTAACGGTGTTTGCGGTCCGGATGGCACCGCAAACACCTGTTGACATGTCACGGGTCACCCTGGACAAGCCTGTGGATAACCTTGTGGAGGAATCGCTCCGCGCGTGCAGGCACCGGCGTTCCAACACGTCGGCGGGATTGTCAATGGTTATTCGTTCGTGCGGGTTATAAGCCGTTTAAACAGGAGGTTAATGCATTCTGGCCCGTGCGGGACAGTGCTGCGGCGCGGCACGTTGCCTGCCGCCATGTTGCTGTGCATAACATTTGCCGGTGTCAGGGGCAACGCCTGGGCACGTATACTGCGGCCATGACGCAGGATGGTTCCGATTCCCAGCTGATGACCGCCGTGCTGACGCTGCTCCGTGAGGCGCCGGGTGGCCAGACCGAGCATGCCCTGATCGTGCGGCTGCGTGATCAGGGCGTTGCGCCATTCGCGGACGCCGACCTGGCGGATCCCATGGCCCTGTTCCGCACCCATTTCATCCTCTTCCACAGCCTGTACCGGCTGCGCGAGCAGCTGGCGGCCCAGGGCGAGTGGCTTCGGATCCACTGCCTGGATATCGGCATTGATGTCCTCACGCCCGACAGCGACGGGGCGTCCGGGCGTGCCGTCGCCGCCGGTGATCCGCTGCGCGACTATTACCTGGACCTGGACAACCTCGACACCATGGACCGTGCCACGGTCGAGGCCATGCTGAGCGGTTTCTGGCGGCGGCTCGATGCCGGGGAGCGGCGCCACGAGGCGCTCGAGCTGCTCGGCCTGGAAGAGCCTGCAGGCGTGGAGGAGGTCACTCGCCGCTACCGTCAGCTTGCCCAGCAGCACCACCCGGACAAAGGCGGTGATACGGAGACCCTGCAGCGTCTCAACGAGGCGCGCATGGTGCTGACGACCGAGCAGTGAGAGGGAACGACGCAGAACGGGGAGCGCGCCGTGCCGGCCATTGTTGACAGTGAATCCGCCTGGCAGGGCATGGTCGAACTCTACGCCCTGCCCGGCATGACGGAGGTGTGTCTCCGGCTGCAGGACCGCTACGGCGTCAGCGTCAGCACCCTGCTGACTCTGGTGTGGAGCGCGCGGGCCGGTCACGGCCCGCTCACCGTGGCTGCTGCGGCGGCGGTGGCGCCCGATGCTGAAAGGCTGGAGCGGGACGTGCTGCGGCCTTACCGTCATGCGCGTAACGGGCTACGGGGCCTTGCACGGCAGGATGAAGCGGCTGCTGACCTCCGCCGGGATCTTCTCACCCGGGAGCTGGCCCTGGAGCGGTTTGTCCAGCAGCGCGTGGTGCATCTCCTCCGGCCCGACGACGCCCGGGATGCGCCGGGTGATGCCGGCCGGGACTGCCGTGCGACCGTGGCCCGGTATCTGGCCGCGATCCCGGTGCAGGACAGCCCGGAGCTGCGTGCCGATCTGCGTCAGTTCTTCCTGGCGCTGGGTGATACGGCACCGGACCGGGCCGTGAGCGAGGTAGTGGGGGGCGAGTCAGTCCCTTAAAAAAAAAGGCCGCCCGGAGGCGGCCTTTTCATCGGTAGGACCCGTTGCTCCGGATCAGAGATCCTTGACGGTGGATGCCATCTGGCTGGCCACCTTCTGGGCGTCACCGAAGACCATCTTGGTCTTGTCACCGTAGAACAGGTGGTTCTCCACGCCGGAGAAGCCAGTGCCCTTGCCGCGCTTGATCACCAGCACCTGCTCGGCATCTTCCACATCCAGGATGGGCATGCCGTAGATCGGGCTGGACTCGTCGGTCTTGGCGGCCGGGTTGACCACGTCGTTCGCGCCGATGACCAGGACCACGTCCGTGAGCTTGAAGTCCTCGTTGATCTCTTCCATGTCGTAGATCATGTCGTACGGCACGCCGGCCTCGGCCAGCAGCACGTTCATGTGGCCAGGCATACGGCCGGCCACCGGGTGGATCGCGAACTTCACGTCCACGCCGCGGCTCTGCAGACCCTGGACCATCTCCCAGATCTTGTGCTGCGCCTGACCCACGGCCATGCCGTAGCCCGGCACGATGACGACGCTGTCGGCGTAGGCCATGGTGTAAGCCGCGTCTTCCGCGCCCATTTCCGTCATCTCGCCTTCAGGGCCGTCACCGCCTGTCGCCTGAGTGCCGAAGCCGCTGAAGAGCACATTGGAGATCGGCCGGTTCATGGCCTTGGCCATCAGGTGCGTGAGCAGCATGCCCGCGGCACCCACCAGCGTACCGGCGATGATCAGCGCGGCGTTGCCGAGCACGAAGCCCTTGAAGCCGACCGCCAGCCCGGTGAGGGCGTTGAACAGCGAGATCACCACCGGCATGTCGGCACCGCCGATGGGCACGGTCATGAACACGCCGAATACCAGCGCCAGGGCGAAGAACACCACGATGGAGGTCATGCCGCCGCTGAACAGCACCCAGATACCGGCCAGCACCATGGCCGCGAACAGGACGATGTTCACGATCTGCTGGGCGGGCATCAGGCTGTTGCGCTGCATGCGGCCGTCGAGCTTGGCCCAGGCGACCAGGGAGCCCGAGAACGCCACGGTGCCGATCAGGCCACCGAGAACCGCCAGGACGGCGATGTCAAAGCCCATCTGCTGGTGAATGACACTGTCACCCGATTCCACCAGCTTGCGCTGGGCTTCCATCAGCGCCACGGCACCGATGGCACCGGCCGAGCCGCCGCCCATGCCGTTGTACAGCGCCACCATCTGCGGCATCTCGGTCATCTGCACCCGCTTGGCGGTGACCCATGCCAGCGAGCTGCCGATGGCGATGGCCACGAAGATGAGCAGATAGTTGGAGAAGCCCTGGATGTCGCCGTGGAACAGCGTGACGACGACCGCCAGTACCATGCCGACGCCGGCCCACATCACGCCCTTGCGCGCCGTTTTCGGCGAACTCATGGCCTTGAGCCCGACAATGAACAGGACGGCAGCCAGGAAATAACTCAGTTGAATCAACGTTTCCATTCCCGTGCCCCCTTAGCCTTCGCTCTTGCTGCTCTTGAACATCTCGAGCATGCGTTCGGTGACCACGTAACCGCCGACGGCGTTACCGGCACCCAGCAGCACGGCGATGAAGCCGATCAGCTGTTCCATGGGTGTGGCGGCGTGCCCCAGCACGATCATTGCGCCGACAACGACGATGCCGTGGATGAAGTTGGAGCCGGACATCAGCGGTGTATGCAGGATGACCGGTACGCGGGAAATCACTTCATAGCCCGCCACCGCGGACAGCATGAAGATGTAGAGTGCAGTGAAACCCTCGATCATGACTTCTTGCCTCCTTCCAGGCGTTCACGGGTGGGGCCGTGCTTGATCTCGCCGTCGTGGGTCAGGCAGCTGTCGGTCTGGACCTGGTCGTCCCAGTCCAGGGCCAGTTCCCCATCCTTGATGATCAGTGCCAGGAAGTTGTAGAGGTTGCGCGAGTACATCTCGCTGGCGTGCTGGCACAGTGCGCTGGCCGTGTTCTTGGGGCCATAGACGATGACGCCGTTGTGGTCCACTTCCTTGCCCGCCTTGGTCACCTCGCAGTTGCCACCGGTCTCCGCCGCCAGATCGATGATGACCGCGCCGCGCTTCATGCGCTCCACGGTGGCGGTGTCGATGAGCTTGGGCGCGGGCTTGCCGGGGATTGCGGCCGTGGTGATCACGGCGTCGGCCTTGGCAATGTGGTCGGCGAGCACGTCCGCCTGCTGCTGCTTCTCCTCGTCGGTGAGTTCGCGGGCGTAGCCGCCTTCACCCTCCGCCGAGACGCCGGTCTTGATGAACTTGCCGCCCAGCGACTCCACCTGTTCCTTGGTGGCGGAGCGCACGTCGTAGGCCTCGACCACCGCACCCAGGCGCTTGGCCGTGGCAATGGCCTGCAGGCCGGCGACGCCGGCGCCGATGACCACCACGGTGGACGGCCGGATGGTGCCGGCGGCCGTGGTCAGCATCGGGAACAGCTTCGGCATCATGTTGGCCGCCAGCAGGACCGACTTGTAGCCGACGATGGAGGCCTGGGACGACAGCGCGTCGATGGACTGCGCCCGGGTGATGCGCGGCACCAGCTCCATGGAGAAGCTCGTGACCTTGTTTTTCGTGAATGTCTTGATGCGGGTATCACCCTCGTGCGGGGCCATGAACCCCATCACGATGCTGCCTTGCTTGAGCTTGCCGGCCTCTTCCACCGTCGGTGGCTGCACCTTCAGGGTGACGTCGGCGTCCTTGTAGAGTTCATCTGCCGACTCGACGATCCTGACGCCTTCGTAGGCGTCGTCATTGAAGCCGCTCTCCTTGCCGGCGCCGGACTCCATCAGAATCTCAACGCCAAGCTTGTCGAGCTGCTTGATTACGCTCGGCACAAGGGCCACCCGACGTTCGCCCGTCTGGGTTTCCCTGGGCACGGCTACACGTATTGCCATGATGTATGTCTCCCGTCTTTCCAACAGGGTTGGTCCGTGAAATTCACTGCGGCAGGCCCTGTCCGCTGCACCGGCAGAAACCGGGCTGTCAACGGAAATCACTCGTCTGGCGAGCTCTCGGGACGGGCCGCCTCCCCCCAACTACCGCAGTCCCGGACAAAAAAGCGCGGTCGGTTGAACCGGCCGCGCTGGCCTCGAAAGAATAACGCATGTCACGGCGCATTTGAAGGAACTGGCCTGCAGGACCGCAAGGGATTGCCCCGGTCGGCGCGGTCGAAATGCGCCTGTATTTGCCTTTTCCCGGCACTTCTGTGATATATGAGGAGTGGCTGACCGGTCGCTTCCTGGGAGCGCGTGGCATGCTTGACCTGAGTAATCAGATTCTGCGGACGGATGTCTCCGGCATGCCGCTTGAGTGGATTACGTACCAGGAAGCGGCACGCCTCTATTACATGGAACAGGTGGTCTACAGCTGCGGGCGTCTGCTCTATACCGTGCGCGGCGGCTTCAACGCGGCGACAGGGCAGCGCAGCGTGCTGGAGCTCAATTCCATCATCGCCACCAATGGCACCGTGCAGGCCACGCTGAAGGGGCATGCCGGGTATACACCACCACTGGATAACAAGGCGCTGTTCCGGCGCGATGACCATCTGTGCATGTACTGCGGCGCGCATTTCCCGACCAGCGGGCTGTCCCGCGACCACGTCACCCCCATCAGCCAGTCTGGCCACGACGTCTGGACCAATGTCGTCACCGCCTGCAAGCGCTGCAATAACGACAAGGCGGGGCGGACGCCGGAGCAGGCCGGCATGCAGCTGCTGGCGGTGCCCTTCAAGCCCACGCACGCCGAGTACATCTATCTGAAGGGGCGCCGTATCCTGGCCGACCAGATGGAGTTCCTGCGAGCGCACTTCCCCCGCACCAGCCCGCTGCGCAACCGAACGGTCAGGAGTGAGGCGGGGGTTGACCTTCCCGCGTCATCGGACTAGCGTTGAACCATGATGAACCTGAACGCGAGCCTGCTACGACTGCGACTGCTTCGCCCGGCCTCCTGAGAGAGAGCCGGGGTCAGCCTATTTCGTTATCGCTTCGCAGCAAGGTTGTTCATCATGTCCTCTTCCAGTTGTTACCGCAGCACTCGCCACATCGGGCGGCATACGCCGCATTCCCCCGTTTTCTGTGCGCTTCTGTTGGCGCTCCTGCGACTGCCGCGCGGTCACCGGGCGGCGGCGGATGCGAGGACGACAACAGGCTCGCTGACGCTCGCCCTGCCCGGTGGCCGTGACGCATGCGTGCGCGCTGACGTGACAGGCAACGGATTTCCCAGGGGTGAACAGCCATGTTGAAGCAACCAGATACCAAGTACCGAAGTTTCCCGCAGGTGGGTCTCCGTGACCGAACCTGGCCCGACCACGTGATCGACAAGGCACCCGCGTGGTGCAGCGTGGACCTGCGCGACGGTAACCAGGCCCTGATCGAGCCCATGGACGGCGAGCGCAAGCGGCGCATGTTCCACGCGCTGCTGGACATCGGCTTCAAGGAGATCGAGGTCGGTTTCCCGGCGGCTTCCCAGACCGACTACGACTTCTGTCGCATGCTCATCGAGGAGAACCTGATCCCCGATGACGTCTACATCCAGGTGCTGACCCAGGCGCGCCCGGAGCTGATCGAGCGGACGTTCGAAGCGGTGCGTGGTGCGCCCAACGTGATTCTCCACCTCTACAACTCCACCTCCACCGTGCAGCGCCGGGTCGTGTTCGGCATGGAGCGCGACGGCATTACCGAGCTGGCCGTGGAGGGAGCAAAGCAGGTGCAGGCCCTGGCGGCGGAGCAGCCGGAGACCCGCTGGCTGTTCCAGTACTCGCCGGAGAGTTTCACCCAGACGGAGCTGGATTACGCCCTCGAGATCGTCGATGCAGTGAACGCGGTCTGGCAGCCCACGCCGGAGAAGCCGGTCATCATCAACCTGCCGGCGACCGTGGAGGTGTCGACGCCCAACATCCACGCCGACCAGATCGAGTGGTTCGCCCGCAACGTGCAGCGCCGCGACGGCATCATCCTCTCCGTCCATCCCCACAACGACCGCGGCACCGCGGTGGCGGCGGCGGAGCTGGCCGTGATGGCGGGCGCCGACCGGATCGAGGGCACGCTGTTCGGCAACGGTGAGCGCACCGGCAACGTCGACCTGGTCACCCTGGCCATGAACCTCTACACCCAGGGCGTCCACCCGGGGCTGTATTTCGATGACATCAACGAAGTCGTGCGCCTGGCGGAGTACTGCAACCAGCTGCCCATCCATCCCCGGCACCCCTATGCCGGCGAGCTGGTATTCACGGCGTTCTCCGGCTCCCACCAGGACGCCATCAAGAAGGGATTCGCGGCCCAGGCGAAGGACAGCACCTGGGAGGTGCCCTACCTGCCCATCGACCCGAAGGACGTGGGTCGCAGCTACGAGGCGGTCATCCGCATCAACAGCCAGTCGGGCAAGGGCGGCATCAGCTACCTGATGGAGCGCGACTACGGCATGACCATGCCGCGCCGACTGCAGATCGAGTTCAGTCACGTGATCCAGAAGGTCACCGACGACACCGGGCGCGAACTCACCGCCCCGGAGATCTGGGAGGCGTTCCGGCAGGAGTACATGGACGTCACGCGCCCCTTCGAGCTGGTGGACTACCGTGAAGGCACCGACGCCGACGGCAACGACAAGCTCACCGCCACCATCCGTGACAACGGCGAGGAGCGGATCATCGCCGCCCAGGGCAACGGCCCCATCGACGCCTTCGTGGCCGCGCTGTCGAAGCACACGGGTGTGGATCTGCAGGTGGCCGATTATACCGAGCACGCCACCAACGCCGGCGCCAACGCCCAGGCCGTGGCCTACGTGGAGATGCGGGGGCCGGACGGCAGCAGCCTGTTCGGCGTGGCCCGGCACGGCAATATCGTCACCGCCTCGCTGCACGCCCTGCTCAATGCCGTGAACCGGCTGGCCGGGCGCAGCGTGCTGGACGATGCCGGCGACGAAGAGCTCAAGGCGGCGCGCAAGGAAACCACGGCCTGAGCAGGAGTGGTGGGACGCGGATGGTGGACCTGAAGGTCCACCCTACGCCATGCACATCATCGTTGTCGTAGGGTGGACGTTCACGTCCACCGTCCCGCCAACCCAACGATCGATCACTCCAAGGCTGCTAAACTCCCGCCATGCAACTCCTCTACCTGATCGACGCCAGCGTCTACATCTTCCGGGCCTGGTTCTCCATCGACGACAGCCTGGTGGACGACGCCGGTGATCCGGCCAATGCCGTCTACGGGTACGGCAACTTCCTGCTGGATCTGCTTGAGGACGCGACGCCCGAACACGCCCTGGCTGCCTTCGACGAGAGCCTGACCACCTGCTTCCGCAATGACGCCTATCCCGGCTACAAGGCCAACCGGCCCGAGGCGCCGGAGGATCTCAAGCGCCAGATCGCCATCTGCCAGCAGCTCACCCGCGCCCTCGGTGTGACTGCGCTCAGCAGCGACCGCTACGAGGCGGATGACCTCATCGGCACCGTCGCGCACCGCTTCCGCGACGATGGCTTCAGCATGCGCTACCTCACCTCGGACAAGGACTACGCCCAGCTCCTGGAGTCGGGCGATCGGCTGGTGGATGCCAGCGGCCGGCGGACCATGGATGCCCACACGGTCACCGACGCCCTGGGCGTCCGCGCCGATCAGGTGCCCGATCTGCTGGGTCTCGCCGGAGACAGCGTGGACAACATCCCCGGCGTCCCCGGTATCGGGCCGAAGACGGCGCAGGTCCTGCTGGCGCACCTGGGCGATCTGGAAGGCATCTATGCGCGGCTGGACACGGTTCCGACGCTGCCGTTGCGCGGTGCCGCGCGCATGCGCCGGTTGCTGGAGGAGCACCGGGAGACGGCGTTCCTGTCCCGGGAGCTGGCGACCATCCGGCGGGATGCGCCGCTGGACCCGATCCAAGACACCATCCACGTGGCGGACGCTGACCCCCAGGCGCTGGCTGCCCTGCCGCTGCCCGAGCGGGTGCGTCGGCGCGCCGCCCGACGCATCGACAACGGAGACGCCCATGCCCTGGTCGGCCATTGACGACGCCATCGCCGGCGCCACCGGCTCCCCGTACGCCACCCGCCATCGGGCCCCGGTGGGGGGCGGCAGTATCAATGCGGCCTACCGCCTCGAGGGGCAGCAGAGCGCGTGGTTCGTCAAGCTCAACCATGCCGGGGCGCTGGCGATGTTCCAGGCCGAGGCGGAGGGGCTGCAGGAGCTGGCGGCCGCCGACGCGATCCGCGTGCCGCGGCCGTTGACCTGGGGCGAAGCCGGCGGCCGCAGCTACCTGGTGATGGAATGGCTGACGCTCCACGGGCGTGGCGACAACGCGGCCCTGGGCGAGTCGCTGGCACATATGCACCGCACCACCGCGGCGCGCCACGGCTGGCACCGGGACAACACCATCGGCTCTACCGAGCAGATCAACACCCCGGACAGTGACTGGGTGCGCTTCTACACCCGGCAGCGCCTGCAGTTCCAGTTGCAGCTGGCGGCGGACAACGGCCACGGCGGTTCGCTGCAGCGGGCCGGGGAGCGGCTGTGTGAACAGGCAGGGGCATTCTTCAGCGACTACACACCGTCGCCGTCACTGCTTCATGGCGATCTGTGGTCGGGCAACATCGCCTTCGATGACGCCCGTCAGCCGGTGCTGTACGACCCGGCAGTCCACTATGGCGACCGGGAGTCGGATCTGGCCATGTCGGAGCTGTTCGGGCGTCTGCCGGAGGCGGTCTACGACGCCTACAACGCCGTGTGGCCCCTGGACGCCGGCTACCCGGTCAGGCGGGATCTCTACCAGCTCTATCACGTGCTCAACCACCTCAATCTGTTCGGTGGCATGTACGCCAGCCAGGCCGAGCACCTGATCGGCCGGCTTCTTGCCGAGGTGCGATAGACCGTCGGCACGCAGACTACCAGTCGAAATCGTCGTCGAGGTCGTCGAAGAAATCGGCTTCCGGTGGATCGCCGTCCCAGATGAGGTTGTCCCGGTACTGGCGGTAGGCGGAGCGGGTGAAGTCGTACTCGTCCAGCGCCGCCTCGCTGCGGAACCGTGCCGCCTGGTCCAGGCGCGCGCGGGTGTTCACCAGATCCAGCGCATACAGCGGCAGGGTGATCACCCAGCCGGCATAGGTGACCGGATTCGTGGCCAGGGAGACGGGGATGTCGTTGACGTCCCGGGTGGTGTTGGGGCCGTATGCCGGCAGCACCAGGTACGCCCCCTCGGGGGTGCCCCATACCGCCAGGGTCTGGCCGAAGTCTTCGTTGCTTTGTTCCATGCCCAGGGCGGTCGCCACGTCGAACAGCCCCGCCAGGCCGATGGTGCTGTTGATCAGAAAGCGGCCGGTGTCGCGGGCGCCATCGCGCGGCTTGCCCTGCAGGACGTTGTTCAGCGCGTTGCCGGGCTCGCCCATATTGTCGAAGAAGTTCGTGACGCCGGTACGCACGAACCGCGGTGTGATGAACACGTAACCATCGGCCAGCGGCTTGGCAACAAAGCGGTCGAGCTGCTCGTTGAAAGCGTAGACCTTGCGGTTGGTGGGCTCGATGGGATCCCACGCCTCCGGTTCCGGCGGCGGTGGCTCGGAACTGGCGCAGCCGGTCGCCAGGGCCAGCGTGAGCAGGGCCAGGGCAATGGCGCGCGTCAGGCGCCGGAAGCGGGTCACCGTGTTCGTGTCCATGGTGTGTCCTCGTCGCTCGCCATCGGGTTCGGCTGATGGCGGGGCGGTGCGGGGAGGCCGCGGGCCGCCCAGTGGAATGCGCCGGTGAGCAGGCGGTCATTCCGGACCGCCAGATTGCAGCCCACGATAACCCCCCGCAGGCGGCTGCGCGAGAGCTTTACCTGCCGAGCACTGTCGAAATCCGGCCGGTGGTGAATCGCCTTGAGCGTATAGAGTGCCATACCGATGGCCCAGGCGCAGAACCGCCGTATGCCACGGTGGCTCGACGGAACGCCGCGGGTATACCGGAGCGCCTCGCGCAGATGGCCGTGGGCCATGACCGTCAGCTCCCGGATGCCGGCCTGAAACCCGTGCGATTCGTGCCACCGCGCATCCGGCGCCAGGTCGCAGCCATGGTGGGCGAACACGTCCCGCGGCAGCCAGCACACGCCCCGCTGGCGGTCGTCCCAGACGTCCTTGAGGATGTTGGTCATCTGCAGCCCGAGACCGAACGCCACGGCGCGTCGCCGCATTGCGGCCTGGTCGTCGGCAATGGCCGGGACCTGCAGGGCAAACAGGTCGGTGAGCATCTCGCCGACCACCCCTGCCACGTAGTAGCAGTACTCGCGGAAGGCAGTCAGGTCCGGTAGCCCGTGGGGGGATTTACGGTCGGCGAACCGCGCCATGCCGTCCGCCATGATGGTCAGGCAGCGTTGCAACGGGGTGCGCTGCTCCGCCGGCAGGCTGCGGTACAGCCGGAACACCCGCTCTGCTTCCGCCACCAGTTCACGCTCGGCGGCGGGGGCATCGGTGATGGCCGGTTGCAGCCCGGCGCTGAACGCCGCCCCGGCGCCGGGATGGTCCAGAGCAGCAACCAGAGCGTGCAGGTGCGCGCGTTTACCGGCCGGGTCGAGGCCGGCGCTGTCTTCGATGATATCGGCGAGCCTGCACAGCAGATAGGCGTTGCCGATGGCCGGCCGCAGCGGTGCGGGGAGCTGCGGAATGGTCAAGGCGAACGTGCGTGACACGCCGTCCAGCATGCGCGCCTGGAATGCCGCGTCATCGGCACGCTCCGTGGCAGTCATTGCCGTTCGGCATCCACATCGGCGAGGAACCGCAGTACCCGGGTGTTGAATGCGCGCGGTTGTTCCAGGGGCAGCATGTGCGCCGTGCGCGGCATCAGTTCCAGCTCCGCGTTGGGCAGGTGCGTCGCCAGATAGCGAGCGTTCTCCGGTGGCCAGACCCGGTCGTCCTCACCGTGTACCACCAGGCAGGGCACGTCGACCTGATGCAGCCTGGGGCTGTTCAGGGTGTGTGTCCCGGCCGAGTGCAGCTGGGCGTGATACGCGTGCGGCGGCTGCGGCTCGCGGGCCTGGAACTGGAGAATGCGGTCCGCCAGGTCCGGTATGCGCTCCAGGTAGTCGGGGTGGTAGAACGTGGCGTTCATGCGCTCGACCACGGTGCGCTCGTCGGTGGTGGCGCGGTCCAGTTCAAGGACCTCCCAGATGTGCCGTTCCGGCGGCACGTAGGCCGGATCGGCCGGCCCCACACCGGTTGCCACGAGAGTCATGCTACGCACCCGGTGCGGATGGAGATGGTAGTACTCCTGGGCGATCAGGCCGCCCATGGAGACACCCACCAGATGGGCGCTGTCGATGTCGGCCGCGTTCAGCACGGCGTCGAGGTCTGCCGCGAACCCGGCCATGGTGTATGGCCCGGGCGGCATGTCGGACCGGCCGACGCCGCGGTTGTCCGGGAGGAGGACCCGGTGGCGCCGGGCGAAGTCCGGTAGTTGCAGCCCCCAGGCTCGCCCACTGCCACCCAGCCCCATGAGCAGCACCACCGGCGTGCCTTCGCCGTGGATTTCGTAGTAGAGGCGACCCCCCTCGTTCGTGACTTCGGCCATGCACCACTCCCACACATGCAAGGGCGCAGTATAGCGGCTGTATCAGTCGCCGCCGAGGGGCCGGGAGGCCTCGTGGCGGTTGTCGTGGCGCAGGATCTGCACCAGCTGCAGCGGGTCGGTGGCGTGGCCGCCGTTGTCCTGGCCGATCATGGAGACCTGGACGTGGACCGGGACGGGGTTGCCGGTACAGCCCTTCAGCCGGACGCTGCACGCCGAGCCATCCGTCGCACTCGCGCCAGCCAGGCGGCACTCCAGCTCCGCGCGATCATCAGGGTGGATCAACTCCAGCACCGGCTGGTCATCCAGCGCATCCACGCTGCACCCCAGCAATGCCCGCAGCGCCTCGTTGGTGCGCTGCACCCGCGCCTGGGGCCCGGACAGCAGCGCCATGGCAACGGCGGCCTCGTCAAACACGCCGCGGAACCGGCGCTCACTGGCCCGCAGCGCCGCCTCGGCGACCTTGCGGGGCGTGATGTCCTGCGCCTGTTTGAGGAGGTATCGCGGCTGGCCGTCCGGGTCACGGACCACCGATGTGCTGGTCAGCGCCCAGGCGATGCCGCCATCCCGGTGGCACAAACGCTGCTCCAGTGGGGCCGATGGACGTTGACCCTCGAGGATACGCTTGTTGGCGCGATAGTTTGCCTCGCGATCGTCGGGGTGGAGCAGTTCCGCGGAGGGCATCGCCAGCAGCGCGTCCTGCTCGTACCCGGTGAGCTGGCACAGGGCGTCATTGGCGCGCAGGAACCGGCCGTCGGTGCGGATCAGCGCCATGCCCACCGCGACGTCGTCGAAAGCGCTGCGGAAGCGGGCTTCGCCCTCCTGGCGCTCGGAGGCATCGGTCATGACCACCACGGCGCCGGTGACCCGGTCGTTGTCGACGATGGGGGCGGCGGTGTAGTCCGCAACGAAGACGGAGCCATCGCCACGCCGGAACAGGGCGGAGTCATCCTGCCGCACCTGGCGCTCTTCCATGCAGGCATGGATCGGCCAGACCTCGGTGTCGTCGTAGAGACCCGCGTCCAGGAGATCGAACAGGACCTGGCCCTCGATGGTGGCGGACTCCCGGCTCAGCAGCAGGCAGGCGGCGCTGTTGGCGAACACGACCCGACCGTTGGTGTCGAGGCCGAAGATCGCCTCGGCGGCGGCGTTGAGGATGAGGTCATGGCGGCGGTTGATCTGCTCCAGGGCGTGCTCCACCGCTTTCTGTTCGGAGATATCCCGGATCTGGCTCGCCACGCAGGTGATCTGCCCCTGGTCGTCGCGGATCAGGCTGCCCGTGACCAGCACCCAGATCACACGCCCGGTCTTGTGCAGGTAGCGTTTTTCCACCTGGAACGTGTCCTGGGACGCAGCGCCGATCTGGTCCAGTTGCTCCCGGGTGGCGTGCTGGTCGGCGGGGTGGGTCAGATCCCGGTAGCCCATCTCCAGCAGTTCGTTCTGCGCATAGCCGACCAGATCGCAGAGGGCCTGGTTCACGTAGAGGCAGTCACCCGTGCGGTGGTCGAACACCGCCATGCCCACGGCGGCTTTCTGGAAGATGGTCTCGTAGGGCAGCCAATGGCCGGGTTGCGGGCTTGGTGCCGGGGGCGCCTTGCCGGACGGCCGCGCAGCCAGCAGCAGGTTGCCGGCGGTGTCCTGGCGGGCGGGCGGTAGCCGCAGATGGCTCGCCTCCATCCAGTGCAGGGCGCCGCCGGCGTCGCGCAGCGGATAGGTGGCCGTGACCGGATCGCCATTGAGTCGGGGCGCGTCGATGGCGCGGTTCAGCTCCTGGTGCTGGTCCTCGTTGACGAACTGCCCCAGCGGCCGGCCGATCATGGTGTCCGGGGCTTGACCCAGCAGCGTCTCCCAGGAGGCCGACAGTTCGAGAATGGTCCCGTCCGGCGCCAGCCGCGCGAACAGCTCGGACGCCCGCGCCGCCATGAAGCGCTTGTAGTGTTCGGTTTCCTGAAGGGTGGCGGCCTCGCGCGAGAGGGTGTTCCGCGCGACCGTCAGCTCCTGCCGCAGGCTGGAGGAGCGCTGTTCGCTGCCCTGGAGTTGCCCGGAGACCAGCTGACGGAGGTGGTTTTCCCGGCTTACGAGCCGCGCCGCGAGACCGCTGAGCCCGATGCCGGCGATCAGCAGCATCAGTGCATGCGCCGGAATCCAGCCGCCGGCGGTGGCGTCCACTGGCGTGGCATAGACCGTCCACTGGCGCCCCGCCACGTCGAGGTTTCTGCGCTCGTGGCGGCCATCCTCAAGCTGCTCCGGGCGGGTGTGCTCGGCCACGCCGTCGTTCCCGCCCGGCCCGTGCAGCAGCAGCGCCGAGCCATCCTCTGCCCGCTGAAATACGTGCAGCGCCACCGGGTAGTCCCGCCGGGCGTTGCCGGCGGCGCGGTCGAGGCGGATGGCCAGCGCCACCACCCCCGCTTGTTCACCGTCCCGACGTACGGGGTTGAAGGCGATGAACCCGGGGACCGGCTCGCCGTTGGCGTGGAAGAGCACCACCCCCTGGGTGCCGGTCATGGCGCCACGCTCGATCGCCGTCTCCAGGGTGCGCAGATGGGACAGGTCGTCGGCCGGCTCCGCGCGCAGGACGCGGTGAGCCACCACGCCGCCGCCGGAGCTGGCGATCAGCGGAATGATGCGGAGCTCGTCGCTGTCGCTCTCGGGCTCCATCCACGCAAGGAACTTGAGGCCGTTATCGGTGGTGGGGCGCCGCGTGTCCTGGTAGCGTTCGGGGTCGATCTCCGCCCCCGCCTCGATGAGCGCCCCCAGGTTGTGTGCCCGCTCCAGGTGGCGCTCGATCGAGTGGCTGAAGGTATCCAGGGTCTGTTCCGCATGCTCACGGAAGATCTCCGCCCGGTGCTGCGCGTCCTGGGCAATCAGGGCGGCCGTGCCGGCGATGGTCAGGCACAGCCCGATGACGCCCACCCAGAATGCGCGTCCGGGGCGCCAACGCCGCCGATGCGCAGGGCCTGTGGACGGCCGCGCGCCGTGATGGTCTCGGAGTTGATCGTTCATCGTCGCTGGCTCCCCGGAGCGGACGGAGCCATCCCCTGGTGTGGCTGGAGCACGCACTGATTCGGTTTGATCCTGTCCATGGATTAGCGGCCCCGCGGGCCCTTCCCTGCTGTCAGCTGTCGGTGTCGGCCGCCACGGAGGCGGTCAGGTCGGGCCGCGAATCGGCCGCGAACTCGAATGCGTCACGGAAGAAGTGCTGTTCCTCGACGCCGTGACGGGCGAAATCCCTTTGTGCCGCCGCGATCATGGCGGGCGGCCCGCTCATGTAGACCGCATGCCTGCTCAGGTCAGGATAGTCCTGCAAGAGCATATTGTGCACCAGTCCGATGCGGCCATCCCAGGCGTCTTCGGGCTGCGGCTCGGACAGGCACGGCGTGTATTGTAACGGGCCGTGCGCTCGCTCCCAGGCCTGTAGCGTGTCGTCCATGTACAGATCCTGCCGCGAACGCACACCCCAGAACAAGTGGACCGGCCGCTGGTCCCCCGTGTGGATCATGTGGGCCAGCATGCTCAACAGCGGCGCGATGCCGGTGCTGCCGGCAATCATGAGGATCGGTCGGTCGTCCTCCTCGCGGATGTGAAAGGTGCCGTAAGGCCCTTCGATACGCAATAGTGCCTTTTCCTGCATGGCGTGGAAGACCTGCTCGCTGAACTCACCGCCTTCGATATGGCGGACCTGCAACGCGAGCAGGTCGTCGTCGTGGGGGGCATTCGCCAGGGAGTAACTGCGCCGGCGCCCGTCGCGCAGGAGGATGTCCAGGTACTGGCCCGGGAGAAAGGCCAGGCGTTCACTGTCCGGCAGTTTCAGCTGCAGGCCCATGACGTCCCGCGACAGCCGTTCCATGTGCGCGACCCGGCAGCGCATCTTGCGCGGCGGGATGTCGGCCGCCTCGCGCACCTCCCGCACCTCGATCGCCAGGTCACTCGCCGGGCGGGCCATGCAGAACAGGGCCTGCCCCACGGCCAGCTCCTTGTCATCCAGGCTCTCCGGCGGTTGTCCGCCGGGGTAGGTGACGGCCCCTTCGACGACCTTGCCCATGCAGGTGCAGCAGGTGCCACTGCGGCAGCTGTACGGTATGACCAGCCCGTGGCGCAGCGCCGCGTCGAGGATGGACTGCTCCGGCTCCACGGTGAAGGTGTGGCCGGTTGGTTCGATGGTAACGGTGTAACTCATGTCGTCTTCCTGCCTCGTCACACTATTGTGACGCAATGCGGAACGAGCGCAAACGCCTTGCCGGCACCGTATGTCCGGTCCCGGCAAGGGTTCGGACGCCGATGGCCCCCGCTGAGTTCCCGCGTTCCCGTTTCCTCCGGTTAACGCGGCGGCAGGCGGGTTGCCCGCCAGGTGCGTGTGCCGTCTTCCCGGCGCTCGGTCCAGAAGACCTGGGCGGTGTCATCGGTGGCGGTCACCAGCGGAAACCCCGGGCGCCGGGCGTCGCCGCCCAGGGTGGCGGGGTTGCTCCAGGCGCCGTCCTGGTAATGCGCCACGCCGATGCCGTGATCCGCGGAGCCGTGATCCCATGCCGCCAGCAGGCCGCCGTCCGTGGTGGCTACCAGGTCCGCGGCCCGGGCTGCCGTGCGCCCCAGCTGCTCTGGCTCGGACCACGCGCCGCCGCTCCCGCGCCGGAGGTGGTGGACACCCGAATGGGCTTCGGCGCCGGTCCACACCAGGGCGTGGAGTGCGCCGTTGTCGTCGGTGGCGAGCCCGCCGCCCACGTGGGGGCAGGCATCCACGAACCAGTCGAACCGCCCCACGGGCTCGCTGGCGCTCCAGTCGTCGTCACCGTTGCCCATGGACGCCACGGCCATGTCGCGGGGATCAAGCCCGCGATACATGAGCACCGTCTCGTCACCGGGGTGGGCCAGGCTGTTCCAGCAGCACTGGCAGGTGGCGCTGTTGGCCGTGGTGACGGCCGACCAGGAGCGGCCACCGTCGTCGCTGCGCGCGTGATGCACGCCCTGCTGGCCGTCGCGGCTGTCCAGCCACGCCAGGTGGAAGGCGCTGTCCGGTGCCCGGGACAGGGCGAAGAAGCCGTGGCTGTCGGTGTCGTCATCCGCCACCGGTGTGGCCGCTGGCTGCCAGTGGGCGCCGCCGTCGTCCGAGCGGGCCATGACCATGGGGCCGCTGTCCGCGAAGCCGTCGCCCACGGTCTGCCAGACCACAAGCAGACGGTCGCCGTCGGCAGCGATGCGCAGGTCGTTGCTGCGGTGGACACGATCCGGGGGCGGCTGGTCGGTGTCGATGGCCACCGGCTCGGTCCACTCCAGGCCGCCGTCATCACTGATGGCGTGGAAGGCGCCGACGCCGTCATCGCTGTTGCGCTCGACCCAGACGACGTGCACCCGGTCAGCATCGGCGGTGACGCCCAGGCTGACCACGTCGCCGTCGGCGTCGAACAGCGTGCTCTCGGGTTCCGGCTCATTGCTGCCGCAGGCTGTCAGCAGGGCGGCAGCGGTAACGCCGGTCAGGTAGCGGATTACCACGTCCATTCCACACCTCCGTAGACCGAGCGCGGCGCGCCGGGGTTGTAGACGGTGCTGGTGGCATCCGCGGAGTCCACGATGCCGGTGTTGGCCGCATAGGTGCGATCGCCCAGGTTGCGGCCGTCCACGAACACCCGCCAGCCCTCGGGGCTGCGGTAGCCGGCGCGCAGGCCCCAGATGACGAAGCTGTCGGCGTCCTCGTTATTGGCGAAGTCCACCGGGTAGCTGCTGGCGGCCTCGACCACCGGGCCCGCGTAGGCACCGCTGGCGTGGCGGGCACGCACATCCAGCCGCGCCATGTGGCGGGGAATGCCGGGCAGACGGTTGTCGCCCCAGTCGCTGTCGCCGTCGAAGCGGAAGTCGTTGTAGGTGTAAGTGAGATTGGTCTCCAGGGTGAGCGTTTCAGTCAGACCCTGCCGATGCCCCAACCCCAGCTCGACGCCCTGGTGAATGGTGCGATCGGCGTTGCGGGTGGCCGAGTCGAAGGGGTTGTCAGGGTCTTCGAACAGCAGGATTTCGTCACGCAGACGCGCGTGGTAGACCGCCGCCTCGCCGGACCAGCGCACACCGCTGCGGCGCAGGCCCAGCTCCAGGGTGTCGGCGGTCTGTTGATCCAGCAGCTCGCCATCATTGCCAACGAGTTCGCCCGTCACCGGTGCCTCGGTGCTGCGGCTGAGGTTGCCGAACAGCTGCACATCGCCGGGCAGGTCGTGGAGCACGCCGATGCGCGGGCTCACCGAGCGGTAGTTGCGGCTGCCGTCCGGGTCGTCGCCGCGGGTGACGTCCACCTCGCGCCGGGCCCAGGCGAGCTGGGCGCTGCCGATCAGGGTGGTGGCGTCGGTAACGGCGTAGTGGTTGTCGGCGAAGAGCTCCACGGTGCTGGCCGTGGAGCGGTCACGGGTGTCGTCATCGCGGTCGTCCGCCCGCTCCCGGCCGGTGACCGCGAGCGTGCCCCAGGTGAAGCGGTTGGCCCCGGACTCGATCACGTGCCGGGCGCTGACGCCCGCGTCCTGCCGGGTGGTGTCCAGATCGAAGAACGGCATGGGGTGTTCCATGCGCAGGTCCTGGACGAAGGCGCCCAGGTCGAGCTGGTCCGTATCGCTCAACTGGCGCTGGTGGTGCGCGGTGACGCGCCCCAGCTGCAGATCGCGGGCGGCGTTGGCGTCCTCGAACTGCGGGTTGGCCTGACGCCGGTCATTTCGCAGCTGATCCCGGGTCAGGGAGCCGGGCAGTTCCAGCTGGTGATCCTGGGCCTCCACGTGCAGCCGGGTCTGGCTGCGGTCGTCGTGCTGGAAGCCCACGTTGCCGTAGCCGCGGATGGCCCGCTGGCGGCTGTTGTCGCGAAAGCCGTCCTGCCACGAGCCGGTGACGGTGCCCACCGCGTCGGTGCGCTCGCCGATCGTGGCGCCCTTGGCCTGCAGACGACGGTAGCCGAAGCTGCCGGTCTCGGCGCGCAGGCTGAGCGGATCGCTGTTGTAGCCGGTGGGCGAGACCATGTTGATGGCGCCGCCCAGGGTGGCGGCGCCGTAGCCCATGGCGTTGGCGCCCCGGTAGACGGCCATATGGTCGGCGGTGAGTGGGTCCATGAGCTGGTTGCGGGTGTTGCCGTCGGCCTCCGTCACCGGCAGGCCGTCGCGTAGCAGCCGGACGCCGCGGTTGTTGAAGGTCTGGGTGAGGCCGGAGCCGCGAATGGACAGGCGCGTCTCATCCTGGCCGAAGCGGCTGCGGGCGTAGACGCCCGGCGTCGTGCCCAGGGCGTCCTCCAGGTTGGCGGTGCGCCCCTCGCGCACTGTGTCCAGATCCACCAGCGAGGTGCCGCCGGGAATGCGCTCCAGCTCGGCGGCCGTCTCGTCGGCCACGGGCAGGGTGCTCGCCGGAAACTGGCCGGTGACGGTCACCGGATCCAGACGAACGGCGTCTTCACCGTGTGCTGCGCTCGACAGCATCACGGCGAACACCCCTACGGCCCCGAAGGGCCCGGGTTGTTGCAAGGCCATGCTTGATCTCCTGCATTGGGCGGGCGCCGCGCACGCAGGGCGCGGTGCCGCTGACAATTCGGTTGGTCAGCTCGCGTTCAATGCAGGTGGGGCGCGCGTGGGTGGGCGCAGGGCGTGGTCTGAGCGTGTCTCGGCCCGTGGTGCCACGGGCAGGCGCGCCACCACGGCGGCCGCCAGGCGGGCGGAGAGTGGGTCGGGGAGTATCGCGGACGCCTGCCCGGCCTTGCAGAGCAGGCAGTCGCACTCCATCAGCTCATGGAGCAGGTGCGCCGGGTCCGATTCGTCGCAGTCGGCGCCGTCGTGCTGGGCGTGATCGTGTTCGTGGTGGTGATGATCAGCGGCGTCGGCGGCATGGGCCTCGTGGTCGAGGCCGTGGGCGGCATGCGCCAGGGGCATTGCGGCAACCGCCAGCGCCGCCAGCAACAGTGCGGCGATGCCGAACCACGTCCGCTTCCGTCGGTGCGGTTGTCCCGTCATGGGTGGCGCCGTCGCCTTTAGGGCTGGGTGAACTGCAAGTGTAACTCGGGCATCAGTCGATGCCCAGCTCGTCCCAGCGCTCGTCCACCCGGCGCTTGATCTCCGGGTCCATGGTGATGGGCCGGCCCCACTCGCGGTTGGTCTCGCCTTTCCACTTGTTGGTGGCGTCGAAGCCGATCTTCGAGCCGAGCCCGGAGACCGGCGAGGCGAAGTCCAGGTAGTCGATGGGCGAGTTGTCGATGAACGTGCTGTCGCGCTGCGGGTCCATGCGCGTGGTCATGGCCCAGATCACGTCGTTCCAGTCCCGGGCGTTGACGTCGTCATCCGTGACGATGACGAACTTGGTGTACATGAACTGCCGCAGGAACGACCACACCCCCAGCATCACGCGCTTGGCGTGGCCCGGGTACTGCTTCTTCATGGTCACCACCGCCATGCGATAAGAGCAGCCTTCCGGCGGCAGGTAGAAATCCACGATCTCCGGGAACTGTTTCTGCAGGATCGGCACGAACACCTCGTTCAGTGCCACCCCGAGCACCGCCGGCTCATCCGGCGGCCGGCCCGTGTAGGTGCTGTGATAGACCGGGTTGCTGCGGTGGGTGATGCGCTCGATGGTGAATACCGGGAAGCGGTCCACCTCGTTGTAGTAGCCGGTGTGATCGCCGAACGGGCCTTCATCCGCCCAATCGTCCGGGTAAATGTGGCCTTCAAGCACGATCTCCGCCGAAGCGGGCACCTGCAGGTCGGAACCGATGCATTTGCCCAGCTCGGTCTTGCTCCCCCGCAGCAGCCCGGCGAAGGCGTACTCGGAGAGGGTGTCCGGCACGGGGGTGACGGCGCCCAGGATCGTCGCGGGGTCGGCCCCCAGGGCCACCGCAATGGGGAACGGCTCGCCGGGGTGCTCCTGCTGCCATTCCTGGAAATCCAGCGCGCCGCCGCGGTGGCCGAGCCAGCGCATGATCACCCGATTGCGGCCGATCACCTGCTGGCGGTAGATGCCCAGATTCTGCCGCTCCTTGTGCGGGCCGCGGGTGACCACCAGCGCCCAGGTGATCAACGGGCCCGCGTCGCCGGGCCAGCACGTCCAGATGGGCAGGCGGGAGAGGTCGACATCGTCGCCCTCGATCACGTGCTCCTGGCACTCCGGCCGCCGCACCGTCTTCGGCCCCATGTTCAGCACCTGCTTGAAGATCGGCAGCTGCTTCCAGGCGTCTTTCATGCCCTTGGGCGGGTCGGGCTCCTTGAGAAAGGCCAGCAGCTTGCCGATTTCGCGCAGGGCTTCGGTGCCGTCCGCGCCCATGCCCAGCGCCACGCGATATGGCGTGCCGAACAGGTTGCCCAGCACGGGGATGTCCGACCCCACCGGGTTCTCGAACAACAGCGCCGGCCCGCCCTTGCGCAGGGTGCGGTCGCAGATCTCGGTCATCTCCAGGTTCGGGTCTACCGGCGCGGAGATGCGCTTGAGCTCCCCGTCCCGCTCCAGGCGGTCCATGAAATCGCGCAGATCCCGGTACTGCAGGCTGGCCATGGTCAAGGCTCCCGTTGGCTGGTGTCCGTGCGGTCGTGTGCGGGGATCATCGCACGAAACCGGGGGCGGATGGGACGGCATGTTGATAGCAATGTTATAACGTTACACATACGATCTTCGGGCCGGTTGACCCTGCCAGCAAGGGGCAGTAGCTTTGTCGTTTCGCTCTCGGGTGCCTTCAGGCCGTTCCGGCCGGGAAGGTGAAACGGGAACCCGGTGAGGCATGGGCAACGCGCCCCGTGCCAAGTCCGGGACTGCCCCCGCAACGGTGAGCGTGTTGCAGCGGACCATCCCCGCCACTGTGGCTGATGCCATGGGAAGGCGGTCCGCTCGGATGCTGCGGCATCCACACGCGAGTCCGGAGACCGGCCCGAGAGTCAGGCCCTGCCTGTGGTGTTGTCCCACGGCAGTGGTCACCGTCCGGAGGTGCGAGGGGCGCCGCTGGCGAGAGGTTTCACGTTCTCCAGGTCATCCCGGTGGCGCGTGGCCCGCGCAGGTTCCCGGTGTGTTGCTGAGCTCAACCGTCGGACCTCCTCGTCGCGATATCTCCCTCGCCGTGTGCATGCCACCGCGTTTCAGGGAGGATCACGTCGCCATGGCGTCTGACCGCAAACAGCCGAGCCGCGTCCCGGTGACCCGCGCAATGGCGATCGTGGCGCGCGTCGCCGTGGCTGTCCTTGGCGGGTATCTGCTCGCCGTCAGTTTCGCCACTGCCATGGTGAACGGGTTGACTCTTCCCCGGGCCGAGGCCGTGGACCTCGCCATCTCCCTGAGTTTCCTCCCCTACGCGGGCGCCGTGCTCTGGGCGTTCGCCGCTCGTACTCCTGCCATCGCCGCGGTCGGGATTCTCGTGCCGGTCGCATTGCTGGTGCTCGTCCAGGTGGGCGCCTCTGCCCTGGCGGCTGGAGGTGCGGTTTGACGGGCGCGTTCCGCGAGAGCATGGCGTGGCTCCATACATGGGCCGGTGTCTGCGTCGGCTGGATTCTCTACTTTGTTTTCGTCACCGGTACGCTCGGCTACTTCGCCGTCGAAATCGACCAGTGGATGACGCCCGAGCGCCCGGTTGCTGCGGTGACTGTGGATGCTGCGAGTGCGGCGGATACAGGAGTCCGCCGTCTCCTTGAGGTCGCTCCGGATGCCGAGCGCTGGACGATCACACCTCCGGGCCACAGGGAGAACCCCGACCTGCAGGTCGCGTGGAGTGGGGCCGACCCCGGTCGCGAGACCGAGATCCTGCATGCCGAGACGGGAGAGCCCGCCGACTACAGGGAGACGGCGGGTGGCAGCACGCTCTACCGGATGCACTACCAACTGGCCTATTTGCCCAGAACAGCCGCCTCCTGGATCGTTGGCGCCGCCGCCCTGGCAATGCTGGTGGTGCTCCTTGCCGGCGTTGTCATCCATCGCCACCTGTTTCGGGACGCCTTCACCCTGCGCACGGGCAAGGGGCTGCGGACCTGGCTGGACGCGCACACGCTGGCAGGTGTTCTGGCGCTGCCTTTTCACTTGATGATCACCTACTCCGGGCTTGTGCTGCTCGGCGTGACCTACATGTCGGTGGTTGTCGCGGCGGGATACGGCAGCGGCGCCGACGGGCGGCAGGCGTTCTTCTCGGAGCGCTCGGAGAGCGTCCGGCACATCAGCGCCGCCGGTGAGCAAGCCACGCTGGCCGAGATCGCACCGCTGGTGCAACAGGCCGAATCCCGATGGGGTGATGACTCCGTGGGTCGCATCACCATCCAGAACCCTGGCGATGCCGAGGCGAGGGTGGCTGTCGCGCGGCATACCGAGCGCCCGCTCCGGACGCGTGAGCAGCTGGTCTTCGATGGTGTCAGCGGCGAACTGGTCGATCATCACACCCCTCCCGTAAGCGCGGCTCACGGCGTGCGCGACGTTCTGGTCGGCTTGCACGAAGGGCGCTTCGCACAGCCCATTCTGCGCTGGTTGTACGTCCTTTGTGGATTCGCCGGTGCCGCGATGGTCGCAACGGGTCTGGTCCTGTGGACGACCAAGCGGCGACAGCAACGGCGCGCCGCCACTGGGGTTGCGCTGGTCGAGCGGCTCAATGTGGCCGTAGTCGCCGGGTTACCGATCGGTGTCCTTTCCTACTTTCTGGCGAACCGTTTGCTTCCCGTGGGCCTGGACGGCCGTGCCGACTGGGAGGTCCATGCGATGTTCATCGTGTGGGCGGCTGCTTTTGCCCATGCCGCCGCCCGACCACCGGGCAGAGCCTGGGTTGAGCAAATCGGCGCAGGGGCGGTGCTGGCTGCCCTTCTGCCGATGGTCAATTTCCTGACCACCGACATCCACCTTGGCCGTGCCCTGGCGGGTGGCAACTGGGTTCTCGCCGGAGTGGACGGCACCGCGCTTGCATTCTCCGCCTTGCTTGCAGGGCTGCTGATCAGGAGCCGCAGAAGGGCCGCTGACAACGCCGCAGCTTCGGCACGTCGTCGTGGCGGAATGCGGGGCGGCGTGCAAGGGGGCGGGAAATGATCGGAGCCGGCCTGTCAGCTCTGGCGCTCGCCTACGCCGGCCTGTCCGCACTGGCGCTCGGCATTGCCCGCCACCACCGCCAGGTTCGTGGGCACGTCGGTGATCAGCGGCTGCGCAAGGCATGCGCCGTGGCTGGATGGAGTGTAGTCGCCGTCCTTGTGTTGGGCAGCTTGCACCACTGGGGTGCAGGAGTGGGCAGTGTCACTGCCATTGCAACCCTGACTGCGGGGGCGCTGGCGGTCGCCGGGACACTGGATCTGGCCCCTCGGCGCCTGCCGCTCTACGCCGTTTTCGCCGTCATGTTCGCCGTTGCCGTTCCACTTGCAGACCAGGCGCGGCGGGCACTCGCCGGGGCCTGACCCATTGAGGGCAATCACTGACCGCCATTGGCGGCGATTCGATAAGAAAGGGAGCTCAAGGAAGCCATGAGTATGCATTCAGCGAGAGGGGGACGCCTGGTATTGGCGGTCACACTGACCGGTGGTATCGGGTTGTGTCAGCAGGCCGTTGCCGGTGACGTCACACAACTTGAGGCGATCGGAGTCACGGCCGCCGGGCAGGCGACGTCTCAGCGCGACCTGGCCGGGACTCTGGGCGACCGGGGCGCCAGCGTCGATATCATCACCGCCGAGGACATACGCGAGACCGGCGCCACCACGCTGACACAGGCGCTGGAGGTGCTGGCGCCGGGTGTCTACGTGCAACCGCAGGCGGGCGGACGCGCCGGCGCCGGCAGTATTTCCCTGCTAGGGGGAGACGAGCGGGAGTTCGTCATGCTGCTCGACGGTGTACGCATCGAACCGCGCACCTTCTTCGGCACTCATCTCAACATCAACCCCCAGCACATTGAGCGGATCGAGGTGCTCAAGGACGGACAATCCCTGTTCTACGGCAGCAACGCCATGGTCGGTGTGATCAACTTCGTCACCAAGGACTTCGACTACGCCGAACAGGGTGAATTCATGGGGGAGGCCGGCCGTTCACTGGGAGAGCGCAGTCAGGAGGAACTCAACCTCGGCGGCCACGCGAACCTTGACGTTGGTGACCACCGCTTCCAGGTGTTCGGTTCCCAGAATCGCGGGATCAATGAGCCGTTCGACAGCGATAGACTCGAATTTCCCGAGGGCGCGCCGAACGCTTATGAGGGCAGCCTGCAGAACCTCGGCTTCAAGTATCGCTACGACCTGAGTGACAGTGAGCGAATTGACCTCCACGTCCAGCGCAATGAGCTGCGTGAGGACGGCCTGCCCACCGGTTTCGGCGACCCCTCCGAGCAGCTGGTCAACGACCGGCGGACGCAGCAGGACATCGCGATGCTTCAGTGGGAACGTCAGGTGGACTCCGCGCGGTCCATGTCATTGCGTGCCTTCTGGAATGAACAGGAGGGTGATCGCCGCGAAGTGGACCTGGACAACGGCGACGCCGTCTACACCCGGGGAGGCAACCTGTCCCGCGATTACGGCCTCCACGGCATGACAGATTTCCCGGCCCTCGCCGGCCACTGGACGGTCGGTGCCGAAGCAAGTCGTCACGAGGGGTACAACCTCGGCGATGCGACACTCTCCAACCCTGGGTACGATCCCGAGACCTCGCTGGACCCGTTTGTTCAGTATCGCCCGGATATCGCCTTTCTGCCGCGCACCGATGTCTCCGTCGGGGCCAGATACAACCACAATGACCGCACCGACAGCGCGGCCATCTGGCAGTTGATGGTTCGCCACCGTATGACGTCGAACGTCGACGTGCGGGCCACTGCCGGCACTGCCTTCCAGGTGCCGCGCGCCGTGGACACGGTTGACGCCGAGCGAGACGTGGTTGGCGCCTCGGACCTCGACCCGGAGTCCTCCATCGGCGGCAATATTGGCCTGGAAGGCCGGGCCGTACCCGGCCTCGATGTGCCGGCGAGCTGGTCCGTCAGCGCATTCTGGCGGGAAATCACCGACCGGATCGACGACGAAGAGGAGGGCGACGATGTACTGCGCGTGTTCAACGTCGACGACCCCACCATCACACGCGGCGTCGAAGGGCAGTTTGCGGTTCGCCCGCTTCCGCAATGGTCGGTTCGTTTCAATGCCACCTACGTGGAAGCGTACATGGACAACGACCCCGATCAGGAACAGCTCGACGACATTCCCCGCTTCTTCGCCCGGGCACAGCTTGGCTGGGACGCCGCGCAGGCGCAACGTGGGGCACGGCTGAGTGGCGTCTACACCGGCCCGGTCTACGACACCCTCTCGGACGAAGCCGGCGGCCGCCAGAACTACGGTGGTCGCATGCGCGTCGATGCCTCCGCTTTCCAGTTCTTCGACGAACGGCACGACCAGCGCCTGGGCGTTCGCGTCGAGAACGTCTTCGATACGGACGTGCCCGTTGCTATCGACGAGACCGAGATCGGCGGAGAACTGCGGCGCTATGACCAGTACGCCGCGCCGCGGAACGTCACCTTGACCTATAGCCAGAACTTCTGAACTTCGCCCATGGCCCCGTTCCCGGAGGCCGAATAAGGAGAAAACAAGACATGATCCTGACCCAGGAAGTTGCCGCAGAGCGTGACCGGACGCGCACGGTGTTACCGGCCTCGCTGCTCGCCGTGGTCCCGCTTCTGCCTGGTGCCGTGGCGGTGGTTGCGTCACCCGTTCTTCACGCCGAGGCCCATGTTCACCTGGCCCCCATAGAGGTGCTCAGTGCTCCATCCGGTCTGCGCTTGGATAGCCAGAGCGACATCGGCTCCCGCCTGGGGCTTTCAGTAGATGAGACGCCGGGACAAGTCGACGTGATTGACCAGACACGCATGCAGGAACGCGGTGATCGCACGACCACTGAGGCAGTGACGGGGGCGGTCGGATTCAGCGATGCCAACACCCTCGGCAATTTGTCTGGTTTGAATGCACGCGGATTCAGCGAGGTGGCGATTCTCTATGACGGCATCAGTGTCGGCCGGCCTAACATGACATCTCGGCCTCAAGGCACCTGGATCTATGACCGCATCGAGACCATTAGCGGACCGGCCTCCGTGCTCCACGGAGAGGGATCAATTGTCGGAGCCGTGAACTTCGTACCGCGTCGACCGAACCCAGAGGTAACGGAGACTGATATTCTCATGTCCGCGGGTTCATTCAACAGTAGCCGAGTGGCCGCAGGCCGCGGCGGACCGACGAACGTGGACGGGCTGAGCTTCCGTATCGACGGCGAGCGCCAGACCAGCGACGGGTACATGGATAACGCGGACATGCACCGGGATACCATCAGCGCCGGTCTCCGCTACGACGCCTCTGACCGCCTCGTGCTCGAGGGCAATCTCGTCTACATCAACGATTCGCTGCCTCCCTACTCGGGGGTGCCGGTGGACCCCGAGAAGGGAGAGCCGTCGAGCGATCTTCGCCGCAGAAACCCTAACGCCCGGGACGCCTACATCGAGGGAGAAGAGTTCCGACTGACTCTGGATGCCAACTACTTCGCCAGCGACTCGGTGCAACTGCGCAACCGCTTCCAGGCCTACGAGGGCGAACGCGATTGGTTGAACGTGGAGGGGTTCGAGATCACAGAGGACGACGAACTCAAGCAGACATTCGCGCTGGAGGTCTTCCACGATCAGACCTTCCTTGCCAACCGCTCGGACGCCCTGATTGACCACCACCTCTTCGGCCGGGATGCACGAACAGTCGTAGGCCTCCAGTTGATCCGTGAACGCTTCGAAAACGGTAGCGACGGTGTTGGCCTTGATCGGGTCGTGGATGATCCGAGAAACCCCGCCGATACCGGGAGCGTGAGAGATCTGGGCCTCGATGCACGCGCCGAGGGTGGGCGCACGGACAGGAATCAGGTGGCCCTTTTCGCGGAGAACCGCCTGTTGCTCGGCGGTGGCCTCAGCCTGGTCAGCGGTGTCCGCGGTGACTGGATCAAGTTTGAAGTGAACCGGGATGGTAGCGAAAAGGACACGTTCACCACGGAGGAGGGCCGGCTCGGTTTCGTATGGGAAGCGACACCGACCCTGTCCCTGTTCGGCCAGGCCACAACCGGCTCCCAGTTCACCTTCAGCACGAATTCCCCTTCTGCTGACAGCCTGGATACAGACCTGCAGCGTTCCACGGGGTTCGAAGGGGGCGTCCGCGGTCGCGCGGTTGATGGTACATGGCAGTGGCAGGTGACCGCGTTCGACATCGAGAAGCGCAACCGGTTTGCCAGTGACCCGGTTCCGGATGATCCGCAGCGCCAGCGCCAGGTCGGCCGGCGCGTCTCTCAGGGGGTGGAGGTGAGTGGCTACTGGGAGCCCGTTGAACGCCTGGCCCTGGAAGCCAATGCCAGTGTGCTGAGCGCGGAGTTCCGCGATGACGACGACCTCGGCGGGAACACGCCAGCCGGCGTGCCGGAGCAGCTGGGCAATCTCTGGGCCACCTGGACGGTCACCCAGCGGGCCACGGCCCGGGCCCATGTCCGCTACGTGGGCGAACAGCAGGCGAACAACGACAACACCCTGCAGATCCCGTCGTATACACTGCTGAATCTCTCAAGCAGCTATGCGCTGGACGACAACTGGGAGGTCACCGCCCGCGCGCGGAACGTCACCGACGAGCGCTACTACACCCAGGCGTGGTTCGGGGATCAGTACTTTGTCGGTGGCGGGCGCTCTTTCGAGCTCGAGCTCAGCGCGTCGTTCTGACTGGCATGTCGGTGAAGCGGCACATCTACCTCTGGCACCGCTACCTGGGCATCGCCCTGTGCCTGCTCATCACCATGTGGTTCGCATCCGGCATCGTGCTCATGTACGTGGGCTACCCCTCGCTGGACGACGAGGCCCGTCTGGCCGGGTTGCCTACCCTGGAGGCCGACGCCGAGCTGGCATCGCCCGCAGCCGTGATGGAACGCTACGGCGACGTGGACGCCCTGCGTCTCAACGCCGCGCCGGGCCGGCCCGCGTATCACCTCCGGCAGGGCGGCGAGTGGCTTAGTGTGGATGCCGCCACCGGCGAGCCCCTGAAACTGGACGATATGGACGTCCCTGCCGCCGCACGCCGTCATGCCGGCGCCGGCGTGGCCGCGCTGGAGCCCGTGGAGGTGGACCAGTGGACGGTCTCGGGCCGTCTCAACGCCCATCGCCCCCTGGTGCGCGCCCGCATGGAGGACGATGCCGGATCCTGGCTGTATCTGTCGTCGAGCACCGGCGAGGTGGTGCAGGCCACCACGCGCTTCGAGCGGGGCTGGAACTGGGTGGGTGCCGTGGTGCACTGGATCTACCCGTGGCAGCTCCGCCAGCACCCGGAGCTGTGGCGGCAGGTCGTTATCTGGCTGTGCGTCCCGGCCATTGCCCTGATCATCACCGGCACCCTGGTGGGCATCTGGCGGCTGCGCGTCCGGCGGCGGTACAAGGGCGGCCGCATGACGCCGTACCGGGGCTGGCACCGCTGGCACCACATTCTCGGCATCGCCTGCGTGGCGTTCGTGTTCACCTTCATGGTGAGCGGCCTGCTCTCCATGAACCCGGGGCGCGTGTTCACCTCACCGGCCCCGGATGCAGGGCAGACCAACGCATGGGCGGACGGTCCCCTGATCACCGAGGCCGCCGTCTCACCGGCCGCTCTGCTCGCCGCAGCGCCCGATGGCGTGCGTGAGCTGGAATGGGATCGCCAGGCCGGCGCCGCGCTCGTCCACCTCCACGGCGCCGATACCAGCCGCGTGCGTCGGGCCGACGGCAGCCCCTTCGAGCCCGACGCCGACGCCCTGATTGCCCGCGCCGAAGAGCTGGTCAATGACGGCAGCATCACCGAGTCCACCCTGCTCACGGACTACGACCACTACTACTACGCCCGCCGCAACGACCGGCCGCTGCCCATGCTTCGCCTGCGTTACGACGACGCCGCAGGCACCACCCTCTACATCAACCCGGAGACGGCCGCCATTGAGTCCCGCATCGATCACAGCGGACGCTGGCGGCGCTGGCTGTACAATGGCCTCCACAGCCTGGACTTCCCGGTGCTGTGGGAGCGCCGGCCGCTGTGGGACGTGGTGGTGCTGGGCCTGTCCCTGGCAGGGCTGGCGTTCAGCCTGACCGGCGCGGTGATCGGGTGGAAGCGGCTTGTGGGCCGCGTCCGGGTGAAACGACGACACTGAGGTGAGACCTGTCCATGCGGGCGATTCCCTGGCGGCACGTGGAGCCGCTGACCCTGACGCTCTGGTGTGCCCTGCTGGCCGTGGCGGGCTCGCTGTTGACCCAGTGGCCGCTACGCCTGGACGGCTTGCCGGCAGCCGGGCGGCCCGCCCTCATGGCCCTGGCGCTGGTGGTGTTCATCGTCGCCCTGCTGCGCCCGTGGGAGAAGGGCTTTGCCGAACGCTGGTCGATCTACCGCCTCGGCCCCCCTCGCGCCAGCGCCGGCGGCTTCATCCTGCTGCTGATCGCCATCCCCGTGCTCAACTACGGCAGCATCGCCCTGTACACGGCCCTCGCCGAGCCGGAGCAGGTGTGGGTGCCGGTGCTGGAAGGGGTTATGGGCGAACCCGGCGGCCTCTGGATGCTGTTGATCCTGCTCCTCCTCGCCGCCCCCCTCATCGAAGAGTTGCTGGTGCGCGGGCGCCTGCAATACCAGGTGGGCCGGCGCTGGGGCGTGCCCGCCGCCATCGCCATCTCCGCCACCGTGTTCGCCTGGCTCCACGGCCTGCCACAGCTGGTGCCCGTCTACGTCGCCTTCGGCGTGCTCCTGGGGATAGCCGTGTGGCTCACCGGTAGTGTGTGGACGGGCGTGATCATCCACGCCCTGCACAACGGCGCCACATTCGGGCTCTTTCTGCTGGCGGCGTCCATGGACGTGGCCCCGGCCGAGACCTCGGACGCCGCCGCGGACACTGCGGCCCTCCTGCAGGCCGGTGGATCGGCCCTGCTCCTCGGCGCCGCCCTCCTGGCCCTGGCACTGCGCATTGGCCACTGGCCCGGCCGCCACAGCGGCGGCCCCGTCCGCTGGGGGCCACTGCTATGGATCGGGCCGCCGCTGGTGGCATTGAACGCGGCGCCGTTGTTTACGGGGTGAAACATCCTACGAGTACAGACGAAGCCAGCGAGGCTTGGGGTTGGCTCCGAAAAGCCTTGTTGGCAACCACCGTTCTTTTGGGTAGTTTCTGCATTGAACGGTGCCAGAAGGGCCCGCCAAGGATGATCCCCCCTCTATGGAAGGAGAGACTAATGGGCAAAGAAGCCGTCGTTGATGTCATCAACGCTTTGTACAAAGGCGCAGGAATCCACAAGAGGTATTCCGGTGAGGTCAATGAGCAGGTCGCCCGGGTTTTGGGCAAGATGCTCGAGGAAATACGCGGCTGTTCAGACGCGTTTTCCTGGATCCCCCGGCCAACTGGCGGACGAGCCACCATCTCTTGGATCGCTCGGAATTTCGCGAGGAGCACGATAGATCGCCTGAGAGCGAGCCAATCCCTCACCTGTGCTAGGGCGGTGATCCATAAGTGGGACCGTAAGCTTGATATGGCAGGGAGGGGGATCCTGTGACAAGGACAGTCCGGACGCTTCTTGTACTCTGCGCGCTGGCAATCCATCCCCTCGCACAGGCTACACCACCGGCCGAGTCGTGGCCGTCCACCGAATGCAGTGACAGTGATTACTGGCTTGCGTTCGCCGAAGTCGAGATGTGCTTTGAGCGGTCAGATATCCGCCGACTCGAACACAGCAACCTCCCGAGCCCAACGGTGACCATGCAGCTCCATGACGGAGAGCAGACCACCGATCTCACATTCTCCCGACTAGATGACCGGATGCTGACCGGGGGGCTGCATGAACACCTGGGGAAGAGCGTCTCGGAAACGTTCGAGCTGCTCCGCCAGAGCAATGGTGGCGAGGAGCACGACCTGGCCCGAGAGGTGATGGACGTGGACCGGAACGCCACCGTGCGCGTCTACGAAAACGGCCAATCAAGGGCCTACGTGCTGCTCCGTGAAAGTGGCCGGTACAGCTCCATCTTCATGCTGCACACGGACCGGGATGGCGGCATCAAGATTGGTGGGGAGCTCGACCAGCAACTGGCTGAACGCCTGCTGTCGGCCATGCGCCCGTAATCCAACCAGGCCGGCCCGATGCCAATGCCGCGGGCCGGTCCTCGCCTCGCCCCGGATCACCCGTTTGGCAGCCGATACGATCATGCCGGGAGCGAAGGCGAACACCCATTGATGGGCTCGGCCGGTGAACATACCGACAACGCCCTCGCGGAGCTCTTTTTTTTGCCATTCCATTTTTGTGTTTGCTTTCACGGTCGTTGATACAGCCGGTCATATACCGTGCGTTCAGTGAACGAGCCCAGTCGGGCCGATCCGTTATTTCAGTCTATTGGGGACGGTACTGGCGCGCTTACGGCGTGGGTCCGGCCTATGTCGCGTCGGGTAACCATCAATCGGTTATCAAGTCTGGTTAATCAGCTGGTAGCGCCACTCGCAACGAGTCCGCCCTAAGCGGTTGCGATCGTGGTGAGCCTGCACACATGCCGGCATGTTCCGGAGGGGGTGGGTGATGTGGAAGAAGGCCACGCTAACGCAGCAGCTGCTCGCGTTGTTTGGAATCCCGGTTCTGGCGGCTTTCATCGGGGTGGGGTTGCTGGCCTCCGAGCTGGTGCGTGACCGGGTGCAGGGAGAAATCACCGGTAGCGCCCTGGAGCTGACCCGCTCCGGGAGCGCGGCCATCGAGCAGTGGCTTGAGATCCACACAGGGTACGTGCAAACGCTGGCGCGCACCGAGGAGCTGCGCTCCAACGACCGCGATCGGATCACCTCCTTGCTTGAGACCCAGGGCGAGAGCATGAGTGATGAGTACGAGGTGCTCATCTTCGTGGACACTGAAGGTACGGCGCACTACCACCACGGCGGGGATCCGACGGACAATTCGGGGCGGGACTACTGGCAGAGCATTGTCGAGCGCGAGGAGGTGTCCACCGTCATCTCCGACCCTCTCTACTCAACGAGTACCGGCAACCCCATCACGGTGATCGCGCAGCGGGTGGAGGATGAGGCCGGGGAGGTCATCGGGTTGGTTGCTGTCACGGTGACCCTGGATACCCTGGCAGAGGTGGTGGCGGAGACGACCGCGCGAGAGGACGCCGTACCGTGGGCCATGAGCACCGACGGTGTGATTATCGCCCACCCTGATGAAGACGTCCGCATGGAGATGAACGCGCTGGACTCGGGGGATGCTTCCTACCGTGCAATGGCCGAGTCGATGCAAGCCGGGGAAGAGGGTGTCGCACACTTCGAACAGCGCTATGGCGAGCCTTTCACCGGGGTCTACGCGCCGATTGAAGGGGGAGCCGGATGGTCACTGGGCGTGGCAATCCCGGATCGCGTGCTACTCGCCACGGTCAACGAGCTACGCACTGCCCTCGCTGGCGCGTTCCTGGTGGCCTTGCTGGCACTCGGTGCCGTGATCGTTCTGGTCGCCCGGCGAATCAGCCAACCGATCAAGAACACCCGGGATGCGCTGGCGGAGATCGCCTCCGGGGACGCGGACCTGACCCAGCGCCTTACAGTCCACCGCGATGATGAGCTGGGGCAACTCAGTGCGCGTTTCAACGACTTTGTCGAGCAGATTCAAGGCCTGGTCCAGCAGGTATCAGGCTCGGCGAGCCAGCTCTCGGCGGCTGCCGAGGAGCTCTCGGCCTCGGTGGGCGAGACGCGTGACCAACTTCAGGACCAGCAATCGGAGACAGACCAGGTTGCAACGTCGATGAATGAGATGTCGGCGACCATCCAACAGGTCTCGGAGAATGCAGCCCACGCCGCGACAGCTGCCGGGGATTCCGACAAGGCCGCTCGGGAAGGGATGGAGATTGCAGAGAGCAATGCCGCGGGTATCCAGGAAGTGGCGGGGAATGCGGAAAAGGCCGCGGAGGTCGTCAAGCAGCTGAACCACGACGCAGAGCAGGTCGGAACCGTTCTGGATGTTATCCACGCGATCACCGAACAGACCAATCTGCTCGCTCTGAATGCGGCGATCGAGGCGGCTCGTGCGGGCGATCACGGGCGCGGTTTCTCCGTTGTCGCCGACGAAGTGCGGCAGCTGGCCAGCCGGACACAGACATCCACCGGGGAGATCCGGGAGATCGTCGAGACGTTGCAGAGCCGTATACGCGACGCCAGTGAGACGATCGAGGCCGGACACGCCTCGTCCGCGGAGGCAGTGGAGCGGGCCAGAATGGCATCCGAGTCGCTGCAGTCCATCAATCGTGCGACGGGGCACATCAACGACATGAACACCCAGATCGCAAGTGCCGCCGAGGAGCAGTCGGCGGCCGCTGAGGATATCAATCGTTCGTTGAGTCAGATCAAGGAGGGTGTCGATGCGACGGCCGATGGTGCCTCGCAGGTGTCGGCGGCCAGCGAGGAGGTCGCGCAGCTCGCATCGTCGTTGCAGGACCGGGTTCAGAGGTTTCGAGTATAGTACCCGTCCGACGGGCGTGTGGTAGATGTCGCTGAAGTTGCCTCCGTTGTTCCCGGGGGCGCCACCCGTGCTGTCCATAAGACGGGCCTGTCGGCCTGGCTGTGTGTTATGTCTAGATGCTTCTCTTGAATTGAGTGTCGGTAAGAGAAATGACTGAAATGGCCCGTCGGGAAAAGCGGTCTTTGATTGTTGCCATGGTTGGCAGTGTGGTAATGGGCGTGGCTGGCGTTGCAGCGGGTCTGCTGGGTAACTCGGCAGCGATCATGCTGGATGGGCTTTTTTCCGCAATAGCATTTATTTTTGCGTTTCTTGGTTTGCGGATTAGTCAAAGGCTTAACAATAGCCCTGACAATGTGCGGCCGATGGGCTATGCGGCCGAGGAGTCCTTGTTTGCGACGTTTAGATCTCTGACAATCATCGGGTTGATAATTTTCGCTGCGGGTTCTGCGGCCATCTCCATACATGCCTACTTTGTGTATGGCGAGGATTCCGGGTTGGTTTTTGGGCCAATCCTGATATATTTCTTTTTCATTGGGGTTCTGTGCGCCTTCCTTTGGGTGTTTCATTATCGGCACTGGGTGTTGAGTGGTAGACGCAGTGATATCTTGCGATTGGAGGCAAAAGCAGTCGCTTTTGACGGCTTGATCACCGGGATTGTTGCTTTGGGTTTTGTTGGGGTTTACTTTTTCCAGAATGGCTTTATTGCCCCGGTTGTGCCTGTTGCAGACTCCTTGATTGTGCTGACTCTTTGTATTGTTTTCGTAGGGCAGTTCTGGAATGACCTGAAGGTGGGTATTGGTGAGCTGGTTGGGGCTTCCGCTCAGCCACGTGAAGTTGCTGCTGCTCGGCGAGCTGCCCGCCCTGTATTACGGGAGTCGGGAGGCTGCGCACAGGATTTCACTGTTATCAAGATGGGGCGGACCCACGTGGTTACGGTCTACTATAACCCCATGAGTAAAGTGTTGGCCTCTGAGGTTGATGCGCTTCGGGATAAACTGACTCAGGCCATCCAGAATGCTCTGGAAGGTGCTGAGGTGTTTCTTCTCGTTTCCGAGCGGTCGCGGGCCGGATAAGGTGTTTGCTTTTACAGTACATACAAACAGCAAGGGTTTCTGTTTATTCAGGCGTTAGACATGGAAATGAGTTTCTACGCCACCATTGTCAGATGGATCTCCGAAGATCCTATGCGAATGGATGCGCTGGAGAGTGCTCGATCGCTCAATATGCCCGATTGGTGTCTTGCAGCTGGTTTCGTCCGGAATCTATTGTGGGATCGGCTTCATGGCTTTGAGCAGACGACAAGTCTAAATGATATCGATCTGATTTACTTTGACGATCTGAATACGGATAAAAATATAGATCGTGCTTTGGAGTATAGGTTGAGGACTAAAGACAGCCTCCCGTGGTCAGTAAAGAATCAAGCGAGAATGCATACCCGTAACTCTGACGGCCCCTACTCATCTACGGAAGATGCCATGAGTTATTGGGTTGAGGTTGAAACAGCAGTAGGTGCGGCGTTAAGCAACAACGGGCAGATAAGGATAGTGGCGCCATTTGGCGTTGATCAGTTGTTCCAGTATTCGATTACCCCAAACCCAAAGAGATTGAAGATGGAGCAGTTTGAGCAGCGAATCAGAAAGAAAGGCTGGTTACAGACTTGGCCCGAGCTCGCTGTCAACCATTCCAAATAAACCGGAGCTGTCTCGGTGCCAGCGCAAGGTGCATCTGGCGAGCTCGAACAGTACAGTAGATCCGCTGGATGAACATCTGGCCGGGCGCCTTGAGGAGTGGCAGTCGCGGCAATCGAAGCGTCACTTCGAGCGTCCGTTAGTTATCTCTCTTATAAGTGTCCCCGGTATGAATCGTTTCCAGCGGGCTTTTGTGCCTTAGCTTGATCCGGAAGCATGATCCGTTGACGGAGGCGGAGGTAGCCGAGTTGCGTATCAGCGATGCTGTCGAATTGCAGTTGCTCAGCACGCACCACACGGAGGAGCTTTTTCGGCTCATCGATGCGAACAGGGAGCACCTGCGAGAGTGGCTGCCTTGGGTTGATGCGAACAGGTCACCGGCTGACACGGAATCGTTCATAAGGTCGGCCATCAACCAACACGAATCTGGTAAAGGGCCGCAGTATGCCGTGTTCTACAGCACGGTTATGTGTGGGGTGTGCGGGTTTCATCCGTTCGACGTCACAAACAGGATTGGAGGTATCGGGTACTGGTTGGGCCGAGCCTATGCAGGACAAGGCGTTATGACGTTGTCGGTGAGAGCGCTGGTTGAAGCGGGCTTTCGGGAGTATGGGCTAAACCGGATCGATATCGCCTGTGCTACGGGCAATGCGCGAAGCAGAGCTATTCCCGAGCGCTTGGGATTCACCTTCGAGGGCATTCTCCGCGAGCGTGAGTATCTACACGGCAGGTCTGTCGATCATGCCGTATATTCGATGTGGGCATCGGAGTCTCGTTTAACAAGGCGTCGCACCTGACAAGGCCGGGACAAGATACTAGGTGCCATAGGGAGATTGCACATGGTTTGGCCGATTTATGCAGCATTGCTGGGAATCGTGTTCGTGCTGCTCAGCGTTCGGACTTTGCGGTTGCGGAAGCGGCTGCGGATCGCTGTTGGCGATGGTGGCAATGCGCTCATGCTTCGTGCCATGCGCGTTCATGGGAATTTCGCGGAGTATGTCCCGCTGGCCTTGCTGTTGATTGCCGGTGCAGAGGTACTGTCAGCCCCGGCGGTTTTGGTCCACGGCCTGGGCATCGCCCTGCTTGTCGGTCGCGTGGTCCATGCTTTCGGTGTGTCGCACGAGGCGGAGGTGTTCGCTTATCGCGTCGGGGGCATGGCACTCACGTTTAGCTGCTATGTGGTGGCAGCTGCTGCAATAGTCTGGTTGACCGTTACAGGTGTCGCCTGACGATCACATCGAACAGGCTGCCACTTTCCGGGGCCGGTGATGGGCGGCGTTACGTGTTCCCCAACTCAAGGGGCTGATCATGAGTGTAGAATTCAAGCCAGGCAAGAACATTGCCATGAAAATACCAACTCACGAATACGAGAGTACCGTCCGTTTCTACCGAGAAATCCTGCGATTCAGAGAACTCACCGGGAACGGTGAAAACGACACTCCGAAATTTGAGTTTGGCGACAAAGTGCTTTGGCTAGACCGTATGCCGGGGTTGAGTCAGTCTGAAATATGGCTGGAGGTCGTTGCCAGTGATATCGGTGAGGCCTCTGAGTATCTTAAAGACCAAGGCTGTCACCGTAGGGATGAGATCGAGCCGCTTCCGAGTGGATTCAAGGCATTCTGGGTGTCTAGCCCATCAAACATAATCCATCTGGTTTCATCCAGTGATCACACGTAAAAAATCCATAAAATCCGCTCCCTGTGATCGCCGGACGCCCGTTCCATCCGCCGCTAATGGCGGGTGTTATGAATAGTGTACGAGGATTAGTCGAGGATCGGCCGGTCATGCGAAAGGAGATTGATCCTTTATAACCATGCCTTGGACCGGGCGAGCCGGTGAACGCGACGTTAGGCGGCACTTCGAAGGATGCGTTTATGCCCCACGTAACAATTCTGTACGCCGGTCTTCTCGGTATTCTATCGCTTGTTCTTTCTGCTCTTAGCGGACGGATCCGAGGAAAGATCGGCGCTTCAGTCGGAGATGGTGGTAGTAGGGAAATGCTGCTTTCCATGCGCCGCCACTCGAACTTTGTGGAGTACGTGCCTCTAGCGTTGTTGCTCATTGCCCTATTGGAAATGAATGGCGTTACTCCGACGGCAATTCATATCATGGGTGCTGCGCTGGTCATATGCCGTATCTTTCACGCTGCTGGATTACGCGCAGAAAAGATGAACACTGCCGGGCGTTTTATTGGGCATGCAGGCACATTTCTCATCACATTAATCGCATCGGTCTGGGCGATTGCCGTATATGTGGGCGGTAGCGCCTGACCGTTGACTCAAGCGGACGCCGTTTCGGCTGAGCGCTGGCGTTACCCATTACTGAATTCGTTCGTTGCGGTCGGCGGGCGCTCGTTATGTCGCGCTCCTGCTGCAGACGTAATATGGTTGAAGCCGGGGGTGAGTTGATGCTTTTTCGAAAGAAGTTCCTTGAGGGCATGCGCGCGGGCGTCTTTACCCTGGCATTTCGGCGCTGGCGTAGGCCATCCGTGCGAAGGGGCGGTACGTTGCTCACTCCTGTCGGGCAACTCAACATCAAGTCTGTGGAGGAAGTAGCGCTAAACTCCATATCGGCAGAAGATGCTTACCGCGCCGGGTACGAGTCGAAAAAGGAGTTGCTCGACGAGTTACGGCGTCGGAGCGACGGTAAAATCTATCGAGTCGAACTGGGACCGTTACTGCCAGATCCACGAATCGCCCTACGCGAAACACGGGCTGCCACAGACGAGGAGCTCCAGGATCTGCGAGGTCGGCTAAGTCGATTGGATGCACGCGCCTCGGAGGGAGCGTGGACCTATCGAACCTTGGAAGCCTTGAGCCTTCATCCGGGAGTTCGTGCAGGGGATTTGTGTGGTCTCGTCGATCAGGAGAAGGAGCGGTTCAAACTTAACGTGAGGAAGCTGAAGAACCTTGGGCTGAGCGAGAGCCTTGGGACGGGTTACCGTTTGTCACCACGCGGTGAAGCGCTGCTCGACTTCCTGCGTTCAAAGGCGAGTAGTAACGCCACATAACAATCGGTCACAGCCGGCTCAGGATCGTGAGAAGACGGTCGGCGGTAAGTGCTGAAACGCTGGGCCGCGACCCCAGCGGTTCGGCATACGCTCTCGCCCGGCGTTCAGTGGCTGCGTCCACCTATGATGGGGGCGATGCGCTCCCCGTATACTTGTTGGCTGCCTTCGCTGGCCACCAGGCGGCGGCCAGTAGTATGAGCAGCGCGGGCCACTCGACGAACTCCGGCAGCAGTTCCCCGCCCTGGCTGAGCTGGGCCTGCAGAGCGATGCCGGTCCGGGCAATGGCGAGATCGGTCAGCCAGCCGGCTGCCACCGCACAGACCAGTACGCCACCGAGATACAGGAGAACGGCCGGGGTACCCATCTCGCGGCGATAAACCGTCAGGGTGGCCAGGCTGGTGATGGGCGCTGCGAGCAGGAAAACCAGAACCGTGCCGGGTGACAGCCCGGCCACCAGCAAGCCCAGCGCAATGGGCGTGGCCGCCGCTGCACAGATGTAGAGTGGCAGGCCGACCACGGCCATCAGTATCTTGGGCAGCAGGCCGGAGCCCAGATCAGACAGCATCTCGGGTGATACCAGGGCCATCAGCACGCCAGCCAGTACGATGCCGGCCACCAGCCAGTTGCGGATGTCGCGCAGCAGGTCGCCGAAGGCGTAGCGGAAGCCGGCCTTGAGGGTGTCGATGTGCGCAGGGTTTGCAGCAACGTCAGCCGTTGCCTCGTGGGTATGGCCTGGGCCACTGCAGCAGCCGGAGATGTCTGACGGCTCGGGGATCTGCTGTCTTGTGCCGGTGACGGTTACCAACAGGCCGGTGACAATGGCACTGCCGATGGCTCCCAGCATGCGTGCGACCAGCATGAAAGGCCCCAGCAGCGCATAGGTCAGTGCCAGCGAGTCGGCGCCCACACCGGGTGTGCCTATCAGAAAGGCAGTGGTTGGGCCTCGGCTGGCGCCGTTGCGATGCAGGGTCAGGGCAACGGGTATGGCGCCGCAGGAGCAGAGCGGCAGTGGGGTGCCGATCAGGGCGCCGCGCGTAATGCTGCCCAGCCCCGAGCCGCCCAGCCAGCGTTGCAGCAGGTGCTCGGGAAACCACGCCTTGATGAGAGCGGCCAGCGTCAGGCCGATCAGCAGCCACGGTGCAGCAGTGAGCGCCAGTTCCAGCACAGAATTCAGGATCGACACGGCAGAACCCTTCCCCGGTTACTGAGTATTCTGTGCTAGGCTAAACCCTGTAATCGTTACAGGGTAAAGGCCTGGGGGTGAAGGCGATGAACGGCTTGTTGATTGGTGACGTTGCGGCGCAATCCGGCTGTTCGCGGGAGACCATCCGCCATTACGAGAAACTGGGCCTGCTGGCCAAGCCGAAGCGTCAGGCCAATGGCTATCGCTGTTACCCTCCGGACGCTGTGAAGCGGCTGCGGTTTATTCGCCACGGTCGGCAACTGGGATTGGAACTGGCCACCATCCAGGAGCTGCTGGCACTGTCGGACTACCCGGAAGACGACTGCACGCAGATCAACCGAATTGCCGAGGACCACCTGCACCGGGTGGAAACGCAGATTGCCCGCTTGCAGCGACTGGCGGCCGAGCTGCGGTCCGTGGTCCGCCAGTGCCAGGGTGGCCGGGTAGCCGAGTGCCGCATTGTCGAGTCGCTTTATCACGAAGCGTGAAAACATCTTGGTTCACGCCACCCAGCACAGCACGAAGCAGCTCCCACGCCGGCATTTGATGTCTCTCCGGGTGTTCACGCCCTGCTGGTTGCCCGGGCCCTCGCGCATCGCCAACTGATAGTGAACAACTCCCTGATGCTGGACTGAGTCCGGCAGCCGAAGGCTGTGAATCGATGCCGGTTGTTCAGCATCACATCACATAAAGACATATTTTATTCTTGTCCAGGTCTCGTACGTACGCAGCGTATCGCCCTGATCTCATGCCTGGTTCACCTTCACTTGCGCCTCCCAGGTCCAATGCCTTCTTGTATAGTCGCTCGACTTCTTCGGAAGAATCGACGTTAAGACCAAGCATTGTACCGTTCCCGTTCGTGGCATCTTCTCCATCAAATGGCTCAACTATGCCAAACATAAACTCCCCATTTGCCCATAATGTCATACGGCCTTCGGAGTATATTTTATTGGTACCGCTGCCTTCGAAAAACGCATCATAGAAGGCAATTGATCTCCGCATATCGTTCGTTCCGAAAAGAAAGTAATTCATCTTCATTGATCAAAACTCCTGAAGACACGTGATGCCTAAGGCTCGGGTTAACCTGTTCGATTATCTCATCGCAAGTCCGGTAGCCCCCCGGCACCCAACTGTAGATCGAGAGCACTGGCACACACGGGCCGATGTGCTTGCGGTCAGTGTAGGAGAGTCTCACGAACTTCGACATGATCAACGAGTCGCTTATCAGGCTACGCTCCTAATTTACCGGTGAGCGTGGCGTTGGGCGCTCCAGAAATGCCACCCTCCTGTCGAAAGTCGGTGTTCGAGTTCGACCGGTTCATTGGAGCCGACGGATCGAATTTGTGCAGCCTGCTTGTGCGGGCGTTCGGTGTGCTCGGTGTTTGCCAGGGAGCTCTTGATGAAGACGATCGGGCTGATCGGTGGTATGAGCTGGGAGTCGACGGTGCCGTACTACCGGCAGATCAATGAGGAGGTTCGGGAGCGGCTGGGTGGTTTGCACTCGGCAAAGATCATCTTGTATAGCGTTGACTTCCACGAGATCGAGCAGCTGCAGCGAGACGGCAATTGGGAGGCGGCTGGGATCATCCTGGCCGATGCTGCGCGTTCACTACAAGCAGCAGGTGCAACGTTCGTGGTGCTGTGCACGAACACGATGCACAGGGTTTCCGGGAGTATCGAGGCCGCTGTCGGGATCCCGCTGCTGCACATCGCGGACACCACGGCCGCGGAGATCAAGCGACATGGTCTGTCGAAGGTGGGGTTGCTTGGCACGCGCTTCACGATGGAACAACCCTTTTACAGGGACAGGTTGCGCGACCGGCACGGGTTTCAAGTACTCGTTCCGCAGGAGCAGGACCGCGGCACGGTTCACCGCATCATCTACGAGGAGCTCTGCCTTGGAGTCGTACAGCCCGAGTCCCGGACCGCCTACCGGCGGATCATGAAGGACCTCGCGGCTCAAGGGGCACAGTCCATCATCCTGGGGTGCACGGAGATCTCTCTTCTCGTAAGCCAGCAGGACTCCGAAGTGCCGCTCTTTGATACCACGGCCATCCACGCACGGGCGGCCGCTGAGGAAGCACTGGCTTCATGATGGTCGAGTCCAGGCTAAGAATGGGGCTGACTCGTACGCTGGCGCGCCAGGGCCGAGCGGATGTGCAGGGCGTTGAGCGGCAATGGGGATTGCCCGCAGAAAGGGGTTGGCCATGACGACGACCATACGCCACGAAGCACCGACGGATGCCGATGCCATCCACGGTCTGACCACGGCGGCGTTCCTCGACGCGCCGCACTCGGATGGGACGGAGCCGTTCATCGTCGACGCCCTGCGCGCGGCGGGCGCCCTGGACATCTCGCTTGTGGCGGAGCAGGCCGGAGAGATCGTCGGTCACGTGGCGGTGTCGCCGGTGACGGTCTCAGACGGATCGTGCGGCTGGTACGGACTTGGCCCGATCTCGGTCCACCCGGAGCGGCAGGGGCAGGGGATCGGGAGCGAGCTTGTGCGCACCGCCTTGCGCTGCCTCCAGGAGCGGAGTGCGGCCGGCTGCGTGCTTCTCGGTGAGCCCGCTTACTACGCCCGCTTCGGTTTCAGGCCGGAGCCTGGACTGACTCTCCCGGATGTACCGCCCGCGTACTTTCAGGCGCTGGCGCTCGGCGCATCCGTTCCGCACGGGGTGGTCTCCTATCATGAGGCATTCCACCCACGGGGCTAGTCTGCCTGGTTTGCCAAGTCGCATAATGTCGCAGAGGCCCGGTTCCGATTCGGGACGGCGAGTGCATGTACCACGCCTCTGGATGAAGTGGCGTACGTAATGCCCGATGCCACCGTGTTCAGTCCGGATCGAATAGCCGTGCGCCCGGTCCGGCCTGTGCCGCGACATCCGAGGGGTTACGCAGCGGGCAGCTTTCCAGCGACAAACAGCCACACCCGATGCAGTCATCAAGCTGGTCGCGCAGTTTGCACAATTTGTCGATTCGCTCGTCCAGTTGGGCGCGCCATGCATCCGACAGTTGTCTCCAGTCGGATGCGGTCGGGGTCCGGCCTTCCGGTAGCGTTGACAGCGCATCGGCAATCTCGTCAAGCGGAATTCCGATCCGCTGGGCCGCCTTGATCACGGCGACTCTCCTGAGCGTGTCCCGCGCATAGCGGCGATGCCCGCTCGCATTGCGGGTGCTTCGGATCAACCCCCGCGATTCGTAGAAGCGTAGTGCGGAGGTCTGCAGGCCGGCGCGCCTGGCGACTTCGCCGACGGTGAGGGTTTCGCGAGGGGGGCTGGGGTGATGCGCGTTCATGAAAAATCCTTGACTTAAAGTTAACTTTAACTCTTACGCTCTCTACTGTCACATTTCAAGGCACGGGAGTTGAAGCAATGAGCGAGCATTTGAGGGAACGATCAAAAGTAGCGCTGATCCTGGGAAGCGCCTGCGAGGGCCGGCTCTGCGATACGGTCGCGGCCTGGGTGGAGCAGAGTGTGCGGGCCGGGGGCGAGTTCGAGATTGACGTCATTGACCCTTTGGCGCTCGAGCTGCCGGTGCGCCACGAGCATGAGGACGGGCCGGCGGTGCAGGCATTGCAGCAGCGTCTCGCCGATGCCGATGCCTTCATCGTGGTCACGCCGGAATACAACCACAGCTATCCGGCAGCACTGAAGTTCCTCATCGATTCCGTTTACGAGGCCTGGCAGGCCAAGCCGGTGGCCTTTGTGTCCTACGGGGGAATCGCGGGCGGACTGCGCGCGGTTGAGCATCTGCGGCATGTGTTCGCCGAACTGCACGCTGTGGGCATACGTGATGTGGTGAGTTTCGCCAACGTCTGGGAATCTATCGATGAGCGCAGCGGGGAGCTGCGGGGGTCCACGTCGGCTGAGCGCAGCATGAGCACGTTGCTGTCCCGGTTGCACTGGTGGGCGGAGGCCTTGCGCCACGCACGTCTTGTCAGGCCCTACCAGCAGGTGGCGTGAGCCGTCTGACATGACGGGGCTGTCATGCTCTGCGGCCATCGATTGCCGTCAGGGCCTCCTCCAGCCGGCTGACGGTCCGGTCCACATGCTGGAGCTTGTCCAGCCCGAACAGGCCGATCCGGAACGTGCGGAAGTCCTCCGGCTCGTCGCACATGAGTGGCACGCCGGCTGCCGTCTGCAGGCCCCGGTCCGCGAAGGCACGGCCGTTGTGCAGGACGGGGTTGTCGGTGTGGCAGACGACGACACCCGGCGCCTGGAATCCCTCGGCGGCGACGCTGGCAAAGCCGTGTTCCGAGAGCAGCCCGCGGACCCGGTTACCCAGCTCGGTCTGCCGTTCCCGAAGGGTTTCGAGGCCGGCCGCCTCGGTCTCCCGCAGGGTGTCGCGGAAGCGGGCCAGGCTGTCCGTGGGCATGGTGGCGTGATAGGCGTGGCCGCCGTCTTCGTAGGCGCGCATGATGGCGCGCCACTTGCCGAGGTCCAGCGTAAAACTCGTGCTGGTGGTCTGCGCCAGGCGCTCCTCCGCTGCGGCGCTCAGCATCACCAGTCCGGCGCAGGGCGACGCGCTCCAGCCCTTCTGTGGTGCGCTGATGAGTACGTCGACGCCCAGCGCCCGCATGTCCACCCACAGCGCGCCGGAGGCGATGCAGTCGAGGACGAACAGGCCGCCGACTTCGTGTGCCGCGTCGGCGAGGGCGCGCACGTAGTCGTCCGGCAGCAGAATGCCGGATGCGGTCTCCACATGCGGTGCGAAGACGACGGCCGGCTGCTCCGCGCGGATGGCCGCCACGGCCTCCTCCACCGGCGGCGGAGCATATGCGGCTGGGTGCTGCGTGGTGGTGGGCCGCGCCTTGAGCACGGCGGCGGCGGAGGCGATGCCGCCGGTGTCGAGGATCTGCGTCCAGCGATAGCTGAACCAGCCGTTGCGGATCACCAGGCAGCGCTGGCCGGTGGCGAACTGGCGCGCCACCGCCTCCATGGCGCAGGTGCCGCCTCCGGGGACCACGACGGCCGCCTCGGCTTCGTAGACGCACCGCAGCCCGGCCGACAGGTCGCGCATCACGCCCTGGAACGCGGCGGACATGTGGTTCATGGAGCGATCGGTGAACACCACCGAGTATTCCAGGAGTTGGCGTGGTTTCTGCCCCGGTGCCTGCGCGGACATGCGAGCCTCCAGCGTGGTTGTTGCCGACAGGGACAGGTGTACGCCGATTGGCCGTTGTTCGGCAAGTGGCGTGATGAGGCTGTCGAAACCGGTACACTTGCAGCTGGCTCCTGACATACACAGCAAGGCGGCCGGATGACCAACATCGTAATATTCGAAGACGATAGCCAGCCGGTGGAAGTCCGCCTGGAAGGGGAGACTGTCTGGCTTACCCAGAAGCAGATGGCGGACCTGTTCGGCAAGGATCTGCGCACCGTCAATGAGCACATCAGTAATGTGTTCGACGACGGTGAGCTGGACCGGAAGGGAACGATCCGGAGTTTCCGGATGGTTCGTCAGGAGGGAAACCGACAGGTCCAGCGCGCCATCGAGCATTACAATCTCGATGTCATCATTTCAGTGGGTTATCGGGTCAAATCTCACCAGGGCGTGCGCTTCCGCCAGTGGGCCACCCGCGTCCTGCGCGAACACCTCACCCAAGGTTTCAGCGTCAGCGAGCATCGCCTGGCTCAGCGGGGACTCTCCGAGCTTGAGCGGGCCGTGGGGCTGCTTGGCGAGACGCTTAGGCGGCAGGAACGGGTTTCGGATGTGGGGCAGGAGGCGGTGGGCCTGATTCTCGGCTACGCCCGCACCTGGCGCCTGCTACAGGACTACGACGAAGGCGCCCTGGGGGTGCCGCCCGGTGCCCGGCCCGCTCGTGGGGTGCTCGCCTTCGATGAAGCGCGCCATGCGCTGGATGCCCTGGCCGGAGAGCTGCGCGAACGGGGCGAGGCGACGGAGCTGTTCGCCCGGGACCGGGGCGACGGCCTCGTTTCGATTCTGGGCAACCTGGAACAGAGCATGTTCGGCGAGCCGCTGTACAGGACCCGAGAGGAGCGCGCCGCGCATCTGCTCTACTTCGTGATCAAGAACCACCCCTTCTCGGACGGTAACAAGCGCTCCGGCGCCTTTCTCTTCCTGCTCTACCTCCGGTATGAGGGCATGCGCCTGACCCTGAATGAACAAGGTCTGACCGCCCTGACCCTGCTCATCGCCGAAAGCGACCCCAAGGCCAAGGACCTGATGGTGCGGCTGGTGATGAACCTGATCGCCCAGGGGGCTCCTGATACCGCGAGCTGTTGTCCTGAGGGGCATGAAGCCCTGTAGCACGCCCAGCAGCCAGGGATGACCCATCCCCATGATGGCCGTTTGGTAGACTGGAGGGGCATTCGTACCACGCCCTGACTTCACTATCGGAGGCCATCATGACGTCAAGGAAAATGCCGGTTGAGGAGTTCACCACCCCCGATCCCGTGACGGCGAACGAGGGTATGACCGTCGACGAGCTGCGCGCGCTGATGGAGAGGCACGGCATTCGCCACCTCCCCGTGCTGCGCGACGGTGCGGCGGTGGGCGTGGTCAGCGACCGGGATGTGCGCGTGGTGCTGGGGCTGGACTCGTCGGCGAAGCACCAGGTATGTGCGGCGGATATCATGGCGGAGGACCCCCTGACGGTCGCGGCCAGCGCGCCGCTGGACAAAGTGGCCTACGCCATGTCGGATCAGAAGGTCGGCAGTGCCATCGTGATGGACGATGATGGCCTGTTTCTCGGCATCTTCACCGCAAGCGACGCCCTGAATGCGCTGGTGGAGATCGTCCGCGGGGACGACGCCGACGGCCCATGACCCCGCGAGCGTAGGGTGGACCTTCAGGTCCACCATCTTGGCTGGACTGGTGGACCTGAAGGTCCACCCTACGGCCTACAGCCACGGCCGGCGGTGTTACTCCAAGGGGCCCAGCCGCTCGCCGTGGTTCAGCCCCCGGAAGAGCTGGTAGGTGGTGCGCACGGGGGTGCCGTCCACGTTCGGTGCGCCCCGGCCGGCCAGCACGTCCGGCCGGTTGGCCGTGCGCAGCTCGAATGACAGCCGTGTGTGCTCCGTGGCGTTCGGCACCGACGCATGCAGGTGGGCGCCGGAGAAGCATAGGAGGTCGCCGGGCTCGATGCTCACGGGCATCGCCTCCTCCCAAACCGGCGGCTCGGTGGCGAGTGGCAGCAGCGGGTAGTCGGTGTCCGGGCCATCCGCCTTCAGGCGGCGCAGCAGCTCGCCGAAATCCCAGCCCGCGCTGGTGTTGGGCACGGGGCGTTCAAAATAGGCCGGGAAGAAGGCGATGGTGCGCTCCGGCGTGGTCGGCCACACCGGGGCCCACCAGTTGGTCTGTGCCATGATGTTCGACCCCCAGGTGTCCCGGTGCACGCCCAGCGGGCTGATCCGGCGCCCACCGCCGTGGCTGGAGGCACTCTGGACCCGCAGCTCCAGTCCGTCGCCGTAGGTGTCGTCGATGTGCACGCCCACATCCTGAAGTGCCGTGCGCAGCAGCGTGGTTACCGTGTCATCGGCGGCGATTTCGTCCCGCAGCGCCTGAGCTGCTGCGTTGACCGCTACCTCCGGCAACCGCTCATGAACCGACTCCGGATCAGCACCCAGGTGCTGCTGGCAGATCGCCTGCAGTGCATCCACGAGATCCGCCACGGCCGCAAAGCCCCGGAAGACAATCAGGTCGCCGCGGTAGACGCGCTCGTTACGCGCCTGTTCGGCGAGCGGGCCGGATGTGAGGAAGAATGACGCCATGTGCCACCCCTCAGCGCGATCAAACAGTCTGCGCCCTACCGTGCCGCCTTCTGCCAACCACCGATGTCGCGGAACCGCCGCCGGCTTGTTCGCCTCCGCGCGCCCTGCTAGTTTTGCCGGATCTCAAAAGGAGGATCAGATCGATGCAAGGATGCATTCCGATTGTTCGTGGCGTCTCATTCTTTCTTGTTTTCTCGGTTGCACCCGCGCTCTCCGTCAGCGCCGTCGCCGACGCGTGTGAAACGGTCGCGCAGCCGGTCGAGCGCCTGGGAGGCGGCGAGCCGCTTGAGGGCGTCGAGGTTCAAGTCAATCCGCAGTTGCGGGCGTCTGTCCCGGATGGCCCGTCCAGGGTTGTCCACAACAATGTCGTCATCATTCTCGACTACGACGATGGTGCCCGCATCGCGTTTCGGGAGGTAGAGCGTTCCGAGCTGGAGCCGGCCATCGGCGACACGCCCGTTGGCCAGTTCCTGGAGTGGGCGTTCGATACCCCCGTCGACGAGTTACCCGCAGATGATGCCGCCGCGTTCGCCAAAGACTATGGGAAGGGGCTCTGTGCGGAGGCGCTGCAGGCTCGGACGCGCGATGAAGTCGCGATCTACGCTGGCGCGCAGGGGGACGGCAACCGGTTCGCGATCATCGCCAACCAAGCCGACGACCATGGCTTCATGCATGTCTCCACCAGGCAGATGGACAAGGACACGTTTGGGCGCTTACTGGAATCGATAGGAACAAGGAGGTAGAAAAGGGATCTTTGCAGCCGGTGTCGCCGGGCGCTATGTTCATGGAGTCAGTCGAAAGGAGATCGACGGTGATTCTGCGAGACTCAGTGAAGATTGAAGCGGCGCCGGAGGCGGTCTTCGGGTTCTTCGAAGACATGGAGAGCAACTACCTGGAGTGGCACCCGGACCACGTGGTTTTTCAATGGGTGTCCGGGCGGGGCCTGAAGGAGGGCAACGCCTTCTACTTCGAGGAGTACATCCGCGGGAAGTTGTTCAAGAAGCGGGTGGCGTTCACCCGCATTACCCCGGGGCGGCACATCGAGTTCGCGCCCACGTTCTGGCTCATGCGGTTCTTCCTGCCGCGCATGCTGTTTCGCATGGAGCCGCAGCCCGGCGGCTGCGAGTTCATCGCCGAGATCCATCTCAGACTGGGGCCTCTGGCCCGCCGGGCGAACGCCAAGGACCTCGACGCCGTGCGTGAGCACATGCGTGTCGAAGGGGTGAACATCAAACGCATTGTCGAGGCCCGTGCCGACGGGTCGCTGGGCGAGGGGGAGTGAGATGTCCGGGTACGAGCTTGCGCAACTCAACGTCGCCGTTCTGAAGGATTCCCTCGAGTCGCCGCTGCTGGCGGACTTTGTGGCGAATCTCGACCCGATCAACGCCCTCGCCGAAGACACGCCGGGTTTCCTGTGGCGGTTGGAAACGGAGGAAGGCGACGCCACGGCGCTGCGCCCGCTCGGGGATGACATGATCGTGAACATGTCGGTGTGGGAGGATATCGAATCGCTCCACGGCTACGTGTACCGCTCGGCGCACGCGGCGATCATGGCGCGGCGTAAGGAGTGGTTCCACCGCATGGCAGAGGCCTACTCGGTGTTGTGGTGGGTGCCGGCGGGGTATCGGCCGAGCATTGACGAAGCGCTGGAGCGGCTGGATGCCCTGCGCCGGCACGGCCCGCACGCCCAGGCGTTTACCTTCCGTAAACCCTTCCCCGCTCCGGGTGCAGGCGCCATGGATGGCGCGAGCGCCTTCCCCGATGCGTGTCAGGCGGAGTGACGGAGCAGCCGGCGTCGGGTCCCGCACTGGCTGTAGTACCCGTAGGGTGGTCAGTTCAAGCGGAGATTGAGAAGCGGGCACCATGTCGTTAGCGAGCACCGTCGCCCTGTTCGCTGCCATGGCCGCCCTCGCCGCTCTTCCAAGCCTCAGCGTTCTCTTGGTGACGACGCGGGCCGCTTCCTCGGGGTTCCCGCACGGTGTGGCCGTCGCAGTTGGCGTCGTGCTCGGGGATCTGGTCTTCGTCGCGCTGGCCGTTTTCGGGCTGGTGGTTGTGGCCGAGCTGATGGGCGCATGGTTCCCGTGGGTGAAGCTCGCCGCGGGCGTCTATCTCATCTGGCTCGGGACGCAGTTGTGGCGGCAAGCCCCGGCCGGGTCCGGGCGACCCGAGGCGCGTGCCGGGTCTCTGTTCGGAAGCGCCACAGCCGGCCTTCTCCTGACGCTCTCGGATCAGAAGGCGGTGGTGTTTTATTTCGCGTTCTTCCCGGCGTTCGTTGAACCGGCCAGCCTGTCCTGGCCGGACGTTGCGCTCATTGTTGGCGTCACCGTGTTCGCGGTGGGTGGTGTGAAGACCCTGTACGCCTGGGCCGCGGCACGCAGCGGGGCGCTGGTCAGCTCTGCCTGGGATGTCGTGCTCAGCCGCGGCGCGGGCGTCATGCTGATCCTGGCGGGCGCGACGGTACTGGCGAGCGTCGCCCGGCCGTAGGGGCCAGGTTGGTGGATCTTCAGATCCACCAACCTGGCCAAGATGGTGGACCTGAAGGTCCACCCTACGGGACTGTGAGGATCTCGATCCGGCCGCGGGCGAGGCGGATCCAGCCGTCCCGCTCGAAGTCCTTCAGCAGGCGGCTGACCACCTCCCTGGCGGTACCCAGCTCCACCGCCAGTGTCTGGTGCGTGATGCTCAACGGGCTGTCCTTTGCGTGGCTGCGCAGCCACTCGGCAAGCCGCACGTCCATGCGCTGAAAGGCGATTTCTTCAACGAGCATCATGAGTGTGTCCAGGCGCTCGCCGTAGGAGACCATGATCTGTCGCCGGAATGGCGCGGAGCGGGCCATGAGCGTGTCGAACAGCGTGTTCGGAAGCAGGATGACGGTTGTGGGTGTCTCCACGATCGCCTCGGCGCGATAGCCGCGGCCGGCCATCAGGCAGCCGATGGACAGGGTGCACACGTCCGCGTCACCGATGCGGTAGAGGACGATCTCATGGCCGGAGCTGCCCGTCATCTGCACACGCACGCTGCCCGCTAGCACCAGGGGCAGGCCCTGGCATTGATCACCCGGGCGGAAGACCTGCTGGCCGGCGGGCAGCTCCACTATCCGGGCCTGCCGTTCCACCTCGCTCAGCAGGTCCGGTTCCATCCCGGTAAAGGCGGGGTGCTCTGCGATGTGCATGGTCTGTCGCTCGCTGATGCGTGCCGTTGGTCTCCCTGATTCTGGATGGTCCCCGGGCTGCTGTCATGCCGCAGGTGGTACTCATTAAGCGGTGTGTGACTTAGTCACTGACGCCTTGTTCAGGTGGGCGCAGCCTGAAGGCAACCGTCACCGCATGCCGAGAGGAGGCAGCCATGTTCAAGCGCAATATGGGCACCGTGGACCGGGCGATTCGCGCCGTGGTGGGGCTGGTTCTGATCAGCCTCGTTTTTCTGGGGCCGCAGACGGCCTGGGGCTGGATCGGCGTCATCCCGCTGGCGACGGCGGCCATGGGCTTCTGCCCCGCCTACAGCCCGCTGGGGCTGTCCACTTGCAAGCGTCACGCTTCAACCAACTGAGAGGAGTCACCTCATGATCCGGCGCGTTTCTGTTGCCGCAATGCTGGCCGTTGTTCTGCTCATCGGTCAGTCCGCCCATGCCGAGGAGCCGGAGCATCTGCTCACGGTGGTCACCTCCGGCTCCAATGAAACCCAGGCCATGGCCATGATCCTGACCGCGCAGTATCTGCAGCAGGGCGGCAGCGCCCAGGTGCTGCTCTGCGACTCGGCGGGTGAGCTGGCGCTGGAAGATTCCGACATGGGGGCGGGCGTGGTCCAGCCCGCCGACGCCTCCCCGCGTCAGATGGTTGGGAACCTGATGGAAGCGGGGGTGGAGGTGCAGGTCTGTGCCATCTTCCTGCCCGGCCGGGACAAGACGGAAGACGACCTCATTGAGGGCGTGACCGTCGCCCGCCCGGACGCCATCGCCAGGACCATGGCGGAGCGGGACACCAAGCTGTTCACCAACTGAGCCCGCAAGCCGTAGAACCGTAGAACGTAGGGCGGACCTTCAGGTCCACCAGCCCCTTCAGATCCAGCCAAGATGGTGGACCTGAAGGTCCACCCTACGGTCCCTACGACCGCTCGCGCACCGTGCCCGGCCTTACGGCGCGGCGAACTCGGCCACCACCGGGGCGTGATCCGAGGGGCGCTCCCAGCGTCGGGGCTCCACGTCCACCCGGCTGGCGGTGCACTGGGCGGCAAGGGCGGGGCTGGCCAGCACCAGGTCGATGCGCAGGCCGCGATTGCGCCGGAAGTTGTTCATGCGGTAGTCCCACCATGAGAACACCTGCTCGTCCTGCGGGAAGCGGCGGAAGGTGTCTTCCAGGCCCAGGTCGGTGAGCGCCTTCAGCGCGGCGTGCTCCGGCTCGCTGAAGAGAATCTTGCCCCGCCACTCCTCCGGGTCGTGCACGTCGGCGTCGGCGGGGGCGATGTTGAAATCCCCCACCACGGCGAGGCGTGGATGGCGCGCCATCTCGTCGGCGATCCAGTCCCGCAGCCGGGCCAGCCAGTCCAGCTTGTAGGCGTACTTCTCGCTGCCCACCTCCGAGCCGTTGGGCACGTAGAGGTTGATGAAGCGCAGATCGCCGATGGTGCCCGCCATGACGCGGCGCTGCGGGTCGTCCACGCCGGGGATGTCGGTGACGGTCTCGCTGATGGGCGCCCTGGCCAGCACGGCGACGCCGTTGTAGGTCTTCTGGCCGGCGTAGACCACCTCGTAGCCCGCCTCGCGGATGGCCGTTTCCGGGAAGTTCTCGTCCGTGAGCTTGGTCTCCTGCAGGCCCACCACGTCCGGCTGTTCGGTCTCCAGCCAGTGGAGCACGTGGGGCAGGCGCACTTTCAGGGAGTTGACGTTCCAGGAGGCGAGTTTCATTCAGCCCTCCCAGTCCAGCTTGGCGCGGATCTCGGCGGCCACGGCCTTGAGCTCCTCCGGGTCCGCCTGGTCCTTGCCATGGCTGCGGCGATCCTGGCCCTCCCAGCGGGGGATGATGTGCTGGTGGTAGTGAAACACGGTCTGCCCGGCAGCTTCCCCGTTGAACTGGGTCAGGGCGATGCCGTGGGGCTGGATGGCCGCCTGGATGGCCTGCGCCACGTCCTGCACCGACGCGATGAAGGTCTGTAGCAGATCCGTGGGCATCTCCAGCAGGTTGGCGTGGTGCGCCTTGGGGATCACCAGCGTGTGGCCACGGGACGAGGGAAAGGCGTCCATGAACGCCACCACGTGATCGGTCTGGCCGACGATGGCGGCCGGGATCTCGCCGGCGACAATCTTGCAGAAGATACAGTTCGGGTCGGTGGGGTAGTCGCCCATTGTTCGGTCTCCATGTTTTATGCGTTCGTTGAGTGGTGCCCGGGATGGTGGACCTTCAGGTCCACCACCAGCCTCACGCCATCACGCCGCCAGCCCGCTGTGCCGCAACAATGCGTCCACGCTCGGCTCCCGCCCCCGGAACGCCTTGTACAGCGTCATCAGATCCTCGGAGCCGCCCTTCTCCAGGATGTGCACCAGGAAATCCCGCCCGGCGGTCTCGCTGAATACGCCCTCGTCCTCGAACCGGGAGTAAGCGTCCGCCGAGAGCACTTCGGCCCACTTGTAGCTGTAGTAGCCCGCCGCATAGCCCCCCGCGAAGATGTGCATGAAGCCGTGCGGGAAGCGGTGCCACTCGGGTGGACGGACCACGGCGGTCTGGTCGCGCACGGCTTCCAGGGTCTCCAGGATGCGCGGGCCGGCGACCGGGTCGTGCTCCAGGTGCAGGCGGAAGTCGAACAGGGAGAACTCCAGCTGCCGGACCATGGCCATGGCCGACTGGAAGTTCTTCGCCGCGCGCATGCGCTGGAACAGGTCATCGGGGATGGGGTCGCCGGTCTCGTGGTGGGCGGCGAACAGGTCCAGGGCCTCCCGCTCCCAGCACCAGTTCTCCATGAACTGGCTGGGCAGCTCCACCGCATCCCAGGGCACCCCGTGGATGCCGGAGACTGACGCCGCGCCCACGCGCGTGAGCATGTGATGCAGGCCGTGGCCGAACTCGTGGAACAGCGTCTCCACTTCCTGATGGGTCAGCAGGGCCGGCTGGTTGCCCACGGGCGGGGCGAAGTTGCAGGTGAGAAAGGCCACGGCGGTCTGGATGCCGTCACCGGTGTCGCGGCGCACCTTGCACTCGGCCATCCAGGCGCCGCTGCGCTTGCCGGTGCGGGCGTAGAGGTCGGTGAAGAACCGCCCGCGCACGCTGCCGTCGCTGTCCAGGATCTCGAAGAACTGGACGTCCGGATGCCAGGTGTCCGCGGCCCGGGTGTTCTCCCGGATGTGCACGCCGTAGAGCCGTTCCACCACCTGGAACAGCCCGTCGATCACCTGCTGCGCCGGGAAATAGGGGCGCAGATCCTCCTGGGAGATGGCGTAGCGGGACTGCCGCAGTTGCTCGGAGGCGAAGGTGACGTCCCACGGCTGCAGGTCGTCCAGGCCCAGCTCGTCCCGGGCGAAGGTCTGCAGCTCCTGGAACTCCCGCTCGGCCACGGGGCGCGCCTTCTGCGCCAGGTCGGTGAGAAAGCCGGTGACGGCGTCGGTGCTCTCCGCCATCTTGGTTGCCAGCGACAGCTCGGCGTAGTTGTCGTAACCCAGAAGCTGCGCCTTTTCGTGCCGCAGGGCGAGGATTTCGTCCATGATGGCGCTGTTGTCCCACTGGCCCGCGTGCGGCCCCTGGTCCGAGGCGCGGGTGCCGAAAGCCTCGTAGACCTCCCGGCGCAGATCCCGGTCGCGGCAGTGGGTGAGAATGGCGAAGACGCTGGGGAAGTCCAGGCCGATGCGGTAGCCACTCTCGCCCTGTTGTTCGGCAGCCTGGGCCAGCATGGCGATGTTGGAGTCGGGCAGGCCGTCCAGGCGCTCGGCGCTGTCGAGCTGCTTGCTCCAGGCGTTGGTGGCGTCCAGGACGTTCTCCTGGAAACGGGCCCCGAGCTCCGAGAGGCGGCTGGCGATCTCCCGGTAGCGGGTCTTCTGCGCCTCGGGCAGGTCGACGCCCGCCAGGCGGAAATCGCGCAGGGCGTTGTCCACGGTGCGCTGCTGGTCGGCGGAGAGCGTCTGGAAGTCGTCCCGATCGCGGATCTGCTGGAACGCCTGGAACAGCCGGACGTTCTGGCCGAGCTCGGTGGAGTACGCCGAGAGCTTGGGCAGGCAGGCGTTGTAGGCCTCGCGCAGGCCTTCGCTGTCCATCACGCCATGCAGATGGGTCACGGGCGACCAGGCACGGCTCAGGGTGTCGTCCAGGGCCTCCACCGGCCGCACGAGATTGTCCCAGGTGAACGGGCCGTCCTGATCGAGCAGCGCCTCCAGCCGCGCGCGGTTATCCGCGAGGATGTGGTCGATGGCCGGCTCGACGTGCTCCGGCTCGATTGCGGAGAACGCGGGCAGGTCGGTGTTGGCCAGCAGCGGGTTGGTCATGATGTCGGGGCTCCACCTGTCTTGGCTTTACGGAGCCCCATTATGGACCGGGAGCGGCGTTAGGTGTGAGGGTGGGTGTCGCCCCGACCGCCAGGCTTGCGGAACTCCGGGGCCAGGGCGAAACACCAGATACTGAGGCCAGCCAACGGGACCCCGAGCACCAGGTATCCGTTGAATAGCAGCCACGTGGCCATTATCGCCAGGCACAGGCCAACGAGGATAACCAGGCGGCCTCCGTATTGACCCGAGTCCGCCAGGTTGTGTGCTTGTTCAGGAGGGGCGGCAGGCTGCATCGAAGCGCTTGCTTTACGGGGCGCCATGACGGGACGGAAGCCGTCGCCGGCAGGGGCTGTTGGTCGCTTGCCATCTTTGAGGACTTGCACGAGCTCTTCGACGTGCGCGTCATCGAGCAGCTGCTTCCGCAGCCGGAACTTGCCGCCCTGGTCGACGTGGATGGTGATGCGGGTGTTGTCTTCGTCGATCCTGGTGATCTGGTCCAGGCGTATGATGTGCGGTGATCGCACCGGCGACTCCAGGATCGAGAGCGTGTCGTCATACAGGCAGACAACCGGCCGTTTCCGCGCGGCGATGCAAATACCGACCCTCAATATTCCGAGTCCCAGGAACAGGCTGCCCAGGTAGGGTAGAGTCCCCAGGGCGAAGAGCAGGGCGCCAATGCTGAGCGTGATGATGGCCACGGTGGTATCGATGTCCGATTCGAGGGGGTAGGCCCTGGTTGGCGTGTCCTCCCGTTCCGCACCGGGTTGGTCCATCTGGACGCGGGTCCAGACCGCCACGGCCCCGGCGATCCCGACCATGGCGAGCGGCAGGACGGTGAAGCTGGAGAGACCCGAGATGATGGCGCCAACCCTGGGGTAGCCGGCCAGGATGATGGCGACGCCCACAAACAGCCCCGCGGCCGTTGCCTGTACACCCTGAAGCACGCCCACAGGGGCTGCGGCAACCCGGCGATCAAGGGCTCCCGTCTCGAACATGTAGCCGAGCCAGATGATGACCAGGGCGTGGATGACCATCGCGGTGAGCAGAAAGCCGTTCAGATAGCGTGATCCGGGCAGCCAGCCGACGGGTGCGCTGGCTCCGGCATTCGCTTCCGTGTCCAGTCCTTCCTGGGAGTGCTTTTGGTCTTCGGCTGGTTGCATCGTTCTCTCCCGTGTCCCGGGCTCGGGGAGGAGCAACGACGCACGCGCGGTGGGGCCGCCGCGGCGAGTGACTCTCTTCCCTGAGTCGGGCTGGTGTCCGTTCCGGTCTGTGTGCTCAAGGCACCGAGACCGCGTTTGTTTCGTCCGGGTCCTCTCCCGGGTGCAGGCGTGTCACGCCTTGGAGCCGTCGCCTGCGTCGGCCGTTGGCAGCTCGCCATCCTTGAGGACCCGCATGAGTTCTTCGACATGCGCTTCGTCCAGTAGCTTCTTGGCCAGCGGGAGCTTGTCGGGCTTGTCGCCCCGGTCGATGTGGATGGTGATGCGCGAGTCGTCTTCGTCGACGCCGGTGATCTGATCGAAGCGAATGACCTCCGGCTGTCGGACCGGGGTAGGCAGGATCGTGAGCGCATCACCGTACAAGCAGATGAATGGCCGTTTCGATGCGGCGATGCTCATGCCGACCAGCATGGTTCCGAGGCCTACCAGCAGACTACTGAAGTAGGCCATGCTCCCCTCAAAGAAGAGCAGAGCGCCGATGCTGAGCATGATGACGGCAATGGTGCCGTCAGTGTCAGTTTTTCGGGAGTAGATTCTGGTTGGCGTGTCCGCCCGTCCTTGACCGGATCGCTCCGCCCGGGCCTGGAACCAGACCGCCATGGCTCCGGCAATTCCCACCATGGCGATGGGCATGACGGTGAAGCTGGAGAGACCCGAGATGATGGCGCCAATTCTGGGGTAGCCGGCCAGGATGATGGCGACGCCCACAAACAGCCCCGCGGCCGTTGCCTGTACACCCTGAAGCACGCCCTCCGGGATTGCGGCAACCCGATGATCAAGGGCTCCCGTCTCGAACATGTAGCCGAACAATATGATGACCAGGGCGTGGATGCCCATCGCGGTGAGCAGAAAGCCGTTCAGATAGCGTGATCCGGGCAGCCAGCCGACGGGTGCGCTGGCTCCGGCATTCGCTTCCGTGTCCAGTCCTTCCTGGGAGTGCTTTTGGTCTTCGGCTGGTTGCATCGTTCTCTCCCGTGTCCCGGGCTCGGGGAGGAGCAACGACGCACGCGCGGTGGGGCCGCCGCGGCGAGTGACTCTCTTCCCTGAGTCGGGTTGGTGTCCGTTCCGGTCTGTGTGCTCAAGGCACCGTTACCGAATGCGTTCCGTGTGTCCATTCGGTAACGGTGCCGAGATTAGGCCACAGGGTATTTCGGGGTCAATGCCGCGTGGCAAATGCGGCTCCGATGGAGCAGTGGCCGGCCGCGGCCATGCTATCGTGTGCGGGTTCGTGACAATCCGGTGATGAGGAGCTGCTTCAGATGTCCACGCACTTCGACTGCATTGCCATCGGCGGCGGCAGTGGCGGCCTGGCGGCCGCGCGCCGTGCCGCGTCCCACGGTGCCCGGGCGGCCGTGATCGAGAGCGACCGCCTCGGTGGCACCTGTGTGAATGTCGGCTGCGTGCCGAAGAAGGTCATGTGGAATGCCGCCCATACCCGCGAGGTGGTGGAGCGCGCGCCGGACTTCGGCTTCGACGTGGCGCTGAACGGCTTCGACTGGGACACGCTGGTTGCCCGCCGCGCCGCCTACATCGAGCGGCTCAACGGCATCTACGGCCGCAACCTGGACAAGGACGGCGTGACGCTGATCGAGGGGCACGCCCGGTTCGTGGATGCGCGCACCGTGGAGGTGAACGGCACGCGCTACACCGCGGATCACTTCATCATCGCCACCGGTGGCCGCCCCTCCTGGCCGGGTGTGCCCGGAGCGGAGCTTGGTATCGACTCCGACGGCTTCTTCGAGCTGGGTACCCAGCCCCGGCGCGCGGCCGTGGTGGGTGCCGGTTACATTGCCGTGGAGCTGGCCGGCGTGCTTGCCGGCCTGGGCACGGAAACCACCCTGCTGGTCCGCCGACATGCCCCGCTGCGTAATTTCGACGAGCTAATCCAGGAGGGGCTGCAGGAGGCCCTGCCCGAGCACGGGGTGAATCTGGTGACCGAATTCACGCCGGCCGCAGTGGAGCGAGGCGCGGACGGCACGCTGACCCTGCGCGCCGAGGACGGCCGCAGCGTGGACGGCCTGGATACGGTCGTCTGGGCGGTGGGCCGCCACGCCAACACCGACGATCTGGGCCTGGATGCCGCGGGTGTGGCGATGGACGATGCCGGGCAGGTTCCGGTGAACGAATGGCAGGAGAGCAATGTCAGCGGTATCTACTCGCTGGGGGATGTCACCGGCCGCATTCCACTGACGCCGGTTGCCATTGCCACCGGACGCCGCCTGGCGGACCGCCTGTTCGGTGGCCAGCACGACCGGCGCATGGACTTCGAGAACGTGCCGACCGTGGTGTTCAGCCACCCGCCCATCGGCACGGTGGGCCTGACGGAGGCTGAAGCGCAACAGCAGTATGGTGACGCGGTCACCTGTTTCAGCACGCGGTTCGTCGCCATGGATTACGCGCTCTCCGAGCAGAAACCGCGTACCCGCATGAAGCTGGTCACCGTGGGTGAGGAGCAGCGCGTGGTCGGCTGCCACGTCATCGGTGTCGGCGCCGACGAGATGCTGCAGGGGTTCGCCGTGGCCGTCCGGATGGGCGCGACCAAACGCGACTTCGACGAGACCGTGGCGATTCATCCCACCAGCGCGGAAGAAATGGTCACCATGACCTGAAGAGGATCACCATGATTCGCACATTCGAGTCGTACCACCCGAAGATCGCCCACAGCGCCTGGGTCGATGCCACCGCCCTGGTCATCGGCGACGTGGAGCTGGCCGAGGATGTCTCGGTCTGGCCCATGACCGTGGTGCGCGGTGACGTGCACTACATCCGCGTGGGGCCACGCTCCAACATCCAGGATGGCGCGGTGGTGCATGTGGCCCACGCCGGTGATTACAGCCCGGGCTATCCCACCATCATCGGTGCCGATGTGACCGTGGGCCACAAGGCGATCGTGCACGCCTGCACGGTGGAGGACGCCTGCCTGATCGGCATGGCGGCCACCATCATGGACGGTGCGGTGCTGGGCAGTGAGAGCATTCTCGGTGCCGGATCACTGGTGCCGCCGGGCAAAGAGCTACCCGGCGGCCATCTTTACGTGGGCAGCCCGGCCAAGGCGGTGCGGGAACTCACTGACGAGGAGCGGGAATTCCTACGGTATTCGGCGCGCAACTACGTTTCGGTCAAGAACCGGCACCGGGCGTCATCGTGAGCCCCGGCCGAGGATCAGCGAGACCAGGAACAGGATGATGAAGAAGATGAACAGCACCTGGGCGATCCAGGCGGCGGTGCCGGCGATGCCGGAGAAACCGAGAACCGCCGCGATAATGGCGACGACGAGGAACGTGAGGGACCATGACAGCATTGGGTGACTCCGTTTTGTAATCAAGCGGGCTTCCCGGCGGACCGTTCATCAAAGATAACCGCGGATAAACGCCTGTCAATGCGCGTCATACCCCAACAGGAGGCCATGTGGCACGTGCACCGCTGGATATTGCCGGCGTAACCATCGCTCCCGGTGGGCGGGAGACGGTGGAACTCCCCGCCGGACAGCTCTACACCCACACGCCGGTCAACATTCCCCTGCAGGTCGTCCACGGCCGTCGGGCCGGGCCGTGCCTGGTGGTCACCGCCGCTGTCCACGGCGACGAGATCAACGGTGCCGAGATCATTCGGCGGCTGTTGCGCCAGCAGATGCTGAGCCGCATGGCCGGGACGCTGATCGCCGTGCCCGTGGTGAACGTGCTGGCCTTCACGGCCCGCTCCCGTTACCTGCCGGACCGGCGCGACCTCAACCGCAGCTTCCCCGGCAGCGAGTCAGGCTCCATGGCCTCGCGTCTTGCCTATCTGGTGCGCACGGAGGTGCTTGCGCGGGCAAGCCACGTGATCGATCTGCACACGGCGGCCATCCACCGGGAGAACCTGCCCCAGGTGCGCGCCGACCTGGACAACCCCGAGGACGAAGCTCTGGCGCGGGCCTTCGGTCTGCCGGTAGTGATCGACTCGCCACTGATCGAGGGCAGCCTGCGCAGCGCTGCGCGCGAGGCGGGCGTGCCGGTGGTGACTTATGAAGGCGGCGAGGCCCTGCGCTTCGACGAAACGGCGATCCGCGCGGGGTTGCAGGGTGTGATCCGCGTCATGCGACATCTGGGCATGCTGCCGCCCTCGCGGCGTCGGCGGCCGACACCGGAGCCGCAGTACGTCTCCGATGCCAGTAGCTGGATGCGGGCGGGGCAGGACGGGCTGTTCCGGGCGTCCGTGGCGCTGGGCGCCCGCGTCGCCGAAGGGCAGCCACTGGGCTGGATCTCGGATCCGTTCGGGGGGTCCCAGCAACCGGTGGAGGCGGCATTTCCGGGGCTGGTGATCGGGCGCGCCAACCTGCCCCTGGTCCACGAAGGTGAGGCGCTGTTCCATGTTGCCCGATTCGATCACGTGGGGCGGGTGCACCGGGACATGGAGCGGTTCAGCGAATCACTGGAGCAGGGCGAGGAGTGGAGCGAGGAGCCGCCGATCGTGTGACGGTGGGGCGGTTGCGGTGGGGCGCAGCATCCGGGAGCTCCGGCACTTCGCCTAACTTTTCTCCCTGGAGGGAGAAAAGTTTCCGTGGCTATGCCCTGGTCGGTTTACAGCACATCCCTGTGCTGTAAACCGATGGCCGCGTCCCTGCGGCCACCCTTCGGGCCGGGCGGGCTCCGCCCCGGAGCTGCGTGAATCGCTCCCGGATGCAGCGCCCCACCGCAACGAGCGCGTCACGACCGGTGACGAGCTCCGTACAACAGCAACCCTCCGCCCACCAGCAGCACCGGCGCGCCGATCACCAGGATGTACCACTCCGGCGTGCGGCTGGAGCGCAGATTGTAGGCGCTGCCCGCCACGATCCAGGGCGTCGCGTCATCCGTCAGCACCCACGCCACCGGGGCGTCGAGCTGGCCCTCGCGCGCCGGCATCGGCAGCCAGTCCGGCTCCGGCTCTAGGCTGTCGTCGGCGAGCGGTGCGCGCCAGACGCCATCGTCACTGCCCGCGTACAACCGGTCCGCGTCATGGGCCAGAGTCAGGACCCGGCGGTCCCCCAGCAGTCCCCCCACCTGCTGCCACTCGCTCATGGGTTCCTGCTGCCGGAATAGCCCCTCGTCGGTGCCTGCCAGCAGCGTGCCGTCGGGGAGGGTGTGGAAGCTCAGCACCTTGATGTCCGCCGGCAGGCCGTCATTGTCCGCGACCCAGTCGTCGGCCCCGGGCCAGAGGAGATGCACTCCCGCCTCGATGCTGCCGCTGCGCACGAGCACATCCCCGTTGTCCTGCGGCGTGACCATCACCCGGTACACCGTCGCCTCCGCATCGGGGCGGCCCAGCTCGCTCCAGTCGCCGTCCGGACTCCGACGCCATACGCCCCTGTTGTCGGCGGCGACCAGCGTGTCGTCGGCCTGTGCCAGATGGCTGATGCGCCCCTCTGGCGCCTGCTCGCCCGTCAGCGCTGTCCAGCCGTCGTCGTCCAGGGTGAGAATGCCGCGCGTGGTGCCGGCCAGCAGCGGGCCGTCGCCGCCCAGCAGCACGGTGCTGCGCGCTTCCTCCGGCAGCGAGGGGAGTTCCTCCCAGTCACCCTGTCGCCGTTGCCACACGGTGCCATCCTGGTGGGCCAGCGTGAGATGCTCCTGCCACCAGGCCATGGCAGTGAGGTGGGCGCCGCGCCTGGGGTCGTCCGCCTGCCAGCTCGGTTCCGTCGGATAGCGTGCGATGGCGAACAGGGCCACCAGCGCGGTTACGATCATCACGACTGCCAGGGTTCTACGCGACATGCCGTCCTCGTCGGGTTGCTCCGGTCGTCAGGGTCCGCCTGATCAATGCAGACTGCTTTGTAGCATTTTCTTGCAGGGCTTTGTGATGTAAGCACTTTTTCTTTTCCTTGTCAGCCGCTAACCTTGGGTTCTGACATGTATGGGGGACATCGCATGAAATCAGCGTGGGCGGTCGCCTGCACGGGCCTGGTGGTGCTTGGCGCAGCCTGGCCCGCGTTCGTTAGCGGCGATGAGCCGGCGCCGGCCCTGTCGGAGGCCGACTGCCGCACGTTGCTGGCGCTCCATGGAGAGCTGCTCGCGGAAGAGGTGGACGCCGATGCCGACGCGCGACTGGCGGTCGAGGAGGCGATCATCGATCGCCCCGGCTGCGGCGAGACGCAAGGGCGGTTACTGGATGCGCGCAGCGGCGAGGGCGTGAACCCGTTCGATCCGCGCGAACCCGCCGGATTCGGGCTTCCGGAGGATGCGGAGGAGGACCAGTGAGCCGCCTCCTGCTGGTATTGCTGCTCGGGTTCGCGACCGCGCTGCACGCCGGGCAGCGTTCCCAGGACCCCATTGGCGAGCGGGAGGACATGGGCTCGCTGCCCTCCGTGGAGCGTCAGCAGCTGGAAGACTGGTTGCAGGCGCTGGCGGCCTCCTGGAACACACCCCGTCTGAGCGACTACCTGGATCCGGATCTCCCGGACCGGCAGCGGCTCCTGGGCGCCATCGAGGATCAGGTGCCCCCGGACGCCGAGCTGCGCGTGCTCTCGGTCGGGCCGGTACGTGTGCTGGACGAGGATCGCGCACCGGGGATGATCACGCGGGTCGTGCGTGTCTCGGTGCGTTTGCAAGTGCAGGGCTCCGCCGACAACGGCGGACTGGAAAGGCGGGAAAGCCGACAGAATCTGGTGGTTCGATGGACCCGACGGGTACCCGAATAAAAACCGTGCGCATACTGTGGGTGTTGTTGCTGCTTCCGGCGTTGGCGTTCGCCGAAGAGGAGCAGTCCCGCGATGGCGACTGGCGGCTGCGTGGCGACACCACCGCGCGCATGGAGTACTACGACATCTCGGGTGACCGCGAGCTGGGCACCTATGCCGAGGACGGTCTGCAGGCCTACCAGGATCTCAACCTGGGCCTCACCCGCGGTGGCGATGGCGAGCCACTCTGGGATATCGACTTCTCCGGCGTGGTCAGCGGCTCCGACTACCGGACCGACGCTCACGGTGCACGGGTCGAGTACCTCCGCCTGCACCACGAGAATGCCACATCCCCCGTGCCGTACCGGGTCGATCTGGGTGACCAGCAGGCCTATTTCAGCCGCCTCAGCCTTGACCGCGACGTACGTGGCGCACGGGTGGAGATGCAGCCGGAGCTTGGCCGGGCCGAGCACTCACTGGTCTGGTTGTCCGGGGGGTATCGGCGGGACTGGTACGAAGCGGACGAGACCCGGCAGCCGCACCTGGTGGAGCCGGAGGGTGATTACCATGGCGCCTCCTGGCTGGTGACCGACCCACTGCTCGGCGACTGGTCCCTGAACGTGGTCCACCACGACGAAGTGGCGTTCACGGGTGAGGAGCATCGTCATCTGGTCACCAGCCTGGCCGGTGGCTGGGGTCTGGAGGTCCTGCGCCAGGACCTGGACGCACAGGCGGAGCTGGCGCGGCTGGAAGGGCACGCCTGGTCCGGCGTCGAGGACGATTCCGTTCGCGCGGTGGATGACCGGGGCTGGCGCGCCAGTCTCGACGGTGAGGACCGCCTGTTGCCCCTGCCGCTGGACTACAGCCTGCGTTATGAGCGCTATGGCGCCGATTTCCAGCCCGCCGGCACGGAAGTGGTGGGCGACAGCCGCGCCCTGGCGGCCGCCGCCGGCCTGCAGCTCACGGAGCGGGCCACCCTGAGCGGGCGTCTCAATCGGTACCGGGACGACGCCGCCACCGCCAATCCGATCCGCATCGACGAGCACGGCATGGAGGTGGCTGTGCCGTTCGGGATCGGGCCGGTGCACACGAACCACCGCGTGGATGTTCTCCACCGGGAGCGCGCCGACCGTGTTGGCGGTATCGACCAGCTCACCCGGCGCGCCACCTGGGATCTGGAACTGCCGGTGACCGATTCCCAGGAGACACGCATGAACCTCTACTGGCTGAACCTGGATGACCGCGCCGGTGGCCGGTTCGCGCGCACCGAGCGCCGGGCCAGTCTCGCCCACAGTGCCGGCTTCCGCGTGGGGGATCTGGATGTGAGCGCGGCGCCAGGGGTGGCCTACCGCACCCGCGAAGGGTATCTGGAGCAGCACACCGTACATCCCACCCTGTCCCTGGCGGCGGCGGGCGCGCTCCACGAGCTCGGTGTGTCGCTGGGTTACCGGACGCTGGAGCGTCCCGGTCTGACGACCCCCGACGTGGATGAATACCAGTTGTCCATGGACTGGCGCTATCGCATGAACCGCCACCAGTTCGGCCTGGAATACGAGCACCAGCTCGTGGAGCCCCACGAACAGGAGGAGCATCTGGATCTCTGGCGTGCCGGTGCCTTCTGGCGCTACGACTTCTCCGGAGGCGGGTGAGCGGCAACCGGCCGACCCCAGCCGGCGGTTGCCTGCCCTGATGGGGCGTTCTACAGTGCGCTGACGCTTTGGACCATCTGGAGTATGCGCACGCATGCGAGACTGGCAAGGTCAGGCGGCGCCCGAGCCGCCACCGCAGCAACAGCCACCCCGCCGGGTCGCAGGCCCATCCCTGTTGCCCCCGGTCGTCCTGACCCTGTTGATCGCCAACGGCGTGGTCTTTCTCGCACAGGGGGTGATGGGCGACTGGCTTCTGGCCAGGTTCGCGCTCTGGCCCCTGGGCACGCCGGACGCCATGATGACCACCATGGGCATGGCGCCGCACCCGGGCTTCCAGCCCTGGCAGCTGCTCAGCTACGGATTCCTTCACGGCGGCACCTTTCACCTGCTGGTGAACATGTTCGCCCTGTGGATGTTCGGCGTGGCGCTGGAGAACCTCTGGGGGTCGCGCCGGTTCGCCTTCTACTTCCTGTTCTGCGTGATCGGCGCCGGTCTCATCCAGCTGGTGGTGGCCACCAACGCCGCCGCCGATGGCAGCGTTTACCCGACCGTGGGCGCCTCCGGTGGCGTGTTCGGCATCCTGCTCGGTTTCGGCATGATGTTCCCGAACCAGCGCATCATGCTGCTGATCCCGCCGATCCCCATGAAGGCGAAGTACTTCGTGATCGCCTATGGCGCCTTCGAGCTCTGGGCGGGCATCACCGGCACCCTGGCCGGCATTGCCCACTTCGCCCACCTGGGCGGCATGGTGTTTGGCCTGCTGCTCATCCTCTACTGGCGTTACACCGGCAGCTTCCTCCGCCGGCCACCGGGACCCATGTAGGACCCGGCACCGGGGGCCCGCCCCTCACCTTTGGTGGACCTGAAGGTCCACCCTACGAGGCCACGCCACGAGGCCGCGGACCGGGGAACGCCGGCAACATCGGCAGGCGTAGGGTGGACCTTCAGGTCCACCATCCCCGCCACGGCTCTTCAATCCGCATCACGTTTGGTGGACCTTCAGGTCCACCCTACGCGTGACGCTGCGCACGCCGTTCCTGCACGCGTTCCGCGGCGTTCTCCAGCAGCGAGTACGCCGCCGGGATCACCGCCAGGGTCAACAGCATGGACGAGATCATGCCGCTGATGATGGCCACGGCCAGCGGGCCCTGGGTCTCGGCCCCGGCACCGGCGCCGATGGCCGCGGGCAGCATGGCCAGGATCAGCGTCAGCGACGTCATCAGAATGGGGCGCAGGCGGATGGGACAGGCGGCCGCCAGGGCCTCGTCCACGGTCATGCCCTGCTTGACCCGGTACTGATTGGTGAGATCCACCAGCAGGATGCCGTTCTTGGTGACCAGCCCCACCAGCAGCACCAGCCCGATCATCGAGTAGATGTTCAGGGTGTGCCCGAACAGCCACAGGCCGACGATGCCGCCGATCATGGCCAGGGGCAGCGCCGCGAGAATGATGAAGGGCTGCAGGAACGAGTTGAACTGGCTGCCCAGCACCATGTAGACCAGCAGGATCGCCACCACGAACACGAAGAGGATGGCTGCTGCCGTACGCTCGAACTCCTCGGCTTCACCCACCAGGTTCAGGGAGTAGCCGAGCGGCATGATCTCCTCGGCCTCGCTCTCCACCAGATCCACCGCTTCGGCCAGGGGCACGGAGGGGTTGGAGTAGAACTGGGCGGCGTACTGCAGCTCATAGCGCCCGATGACCGATGGCCCCTGCGCCGGTTCGAAATCGGCCAGGGTGTCGAGCCGGATCATGTCGCCGTTGTCCGATCGCAGGTACAGCTTCGACAGGTCCTCGGGGGTCTGCAGCGCGCCCTCGCGCGCCTTGAGGCGGACGTCGTAGCGTTCGCCGTCGCCCGGGTCGTCGTTGTAGCGGGCCACGTCGATGCCGCCGGCCAGCACGTTGGCGGCGCGGGTGACGTCGAAGGTGGTGATGCCCAGGGTACGGGCACGTTCCCGGTCGACGTTCAGCACCAGCTCCGGCTGATCCAGATCCAGCTCCAGATCCAGGGTGTCGATTTCGTCCATGGAGCGCAGGCGCCCCTCCAGCTCCCGGGCCAGGTCGGCGACTTCGTCCAGCTCCGGGCCGCTGATGTTGAACTGCAGGGGCTCGCCCCGCTGCCCGCCGATCAGCGGCACCGACGACGCGAACGCCTGTACGCCGCTGATCTTGGCCAGCTCGCCCTGTACCTGGGCGGTGATCTCCTGTTGCGAGAGCTCGCGCTCGTCGCGAGGGTCCAGGCGCACGAACGAGATACCGTCGTTGACCTGCCCCTGATCACCGAGCCCGATGGCGGTGAAGTAGGAGTAGATGCCCTCCTGGTTGCCGAGCACCTCCTCGACGGCCTGCAGCTTCTCGTCGGTGTAGTCGATGCTGGAGCCCAGTGGGGTCTGGATGCTGACCAGGAACTGCCCCTCGTCCTCTTCAGGGGCGAATTCCCCGCCGAGCTGACCGAGCAGACTGCCCGCGGCGACCGTGACCACTACCACGATGCCCAGCGTGATCCAGCGGAAGCGCAGCACCTTCGCCAGCAGCCAGCGGTACCCGGACTCCATGCCCCGGAAGGCGCGCTCCAGCACGTTGTACACCTTGCCGTGCTCCTTCGGCACTGACAGGAAGCGGGAGCAGAGCATGGGCGTCAGGGTGAGGGCGACGATGCTGGAGGCGAGCACCCCCATGGCCACCACCACGGCGAACGACTCGAAGAACCGGCCGATGATCCCTTCCATGAACAGCACGGGCAGGAAGATGGATATCAGCGACAGGGTCGTGGCGATGATGGCGAAGAAGACCTCGTTGGAGCCGACGATGGCCCCTTCCACCGGATCCTCTATGCCTTCCTCCCGGTGTCGGAATATGTTCTCCAGCACCACGATGGCGTCGTCCACCACCACGCCGATGAGCAGCAGCATCGCCAGCATGGTGAGCGAGTTCAGGGTGTAGCCGAACGCGAAGATGGTGGCGATCACCGCCGCCAGGGCCACCGGGATCGACAGCGTCACGATCAGCGTCGAGCGCAGGTTCTTGAGGAACAGCCACAGCACGAACGCCGCGAACAGAATCCCCAGCCCGATGGTCTGGTAGAGGGTGTCGATCATCTCCAGGATGAACACGGACTGGTCGGAGGAGATGTTGACTTCCATGCCCGGCGGCAGCTGCGGCCGGATCTCCGTCTCCAGACGCTCCTTGACCTCGTCGATGATGGCCACGGTGTTGGTGCCGGAGACCTTGACCACGCCGAGGCCGACCGTGGGTTCGCCGTTGAAGCGCGCCAGGGCACGCGGGTCTTCCAGGCCGTCGACGATCTCGGCCACGTCGCTGAGCCGGATCAGCGCCCCGTCCTGAGAGGCGACGATGAGCTCCTCAAGGGCTTCCGGCTGGTTGTACTCCATGTCCAGCTTCAGCAGCCGCTCGGTACGCTCGGCTACCAGAAAGCCGCCGGGGAGCTGGAAGTGCTCCATCTCGATGGCGTTGACCAGGTCGGTGACCGTGAGGCCGTACGCGGCCAGCCGGTCCGGCTCCACTTCGATGCGGATGTTGCGCTCCAGGCCGCCACCGATCTGGATCTCGCCGACGCCGTTGATGTTCTCGATCTGCGGCCGGACCACGTTGCGGGCGTAGGTGCCGAGCTGCTGCAGGGTGCGGTCGCCCTGCACGCTCAGCCACATGATGGCCTGGGCGTCGGTCTCCACCTTCTGCACGATGGGGTCTTCGGCGTCGTCGGGAAGCTGGTCGCGGATCTCGTTGATCTTGGCCTGGACTTCGTTGAAGGCGACGTCGATGTCCACGTCCAGGTCGAACGTTACCGTGACGATGGATGTGCCGGGGCTGGAGGAGGACTGGATGTAGTCGATGCCCGGGACGGTGTTTACCGCCCGCTCCACCTCCGAGGTGATGGAGGCGTCGATGATGCCCGGGTCCGCGCCCGGCTGGGCCACCACCACGTTGACCACCGGGAAGTCGATGTTGGGGATGCGGTCGGTGCCCACTTCCTGGTAGCCGATGTAGCCGAACAGCACCAGTACGGCGCTGATCATCACGGCGAGGACATGCCGCCGTATGGATAGCTCAGGCAGCGTCATGGGGGTTACTCCTCGTCCGTGCGGATTGCGGCTTCATCCGAGAGGAAACCGGCGCCGTCGACGGCGATCACCTCGCCCTCGTCGAGACCGTTGCGGATCTCGGTCCGGTCCGAGCCGCGGCGGCCGACCTCCACGGTGCGCTCATGGGCGGTGTTGTCCTCGATCACGTAGACCACCTCGCCGGAGGGGCGCTGGATGATGGCATCGTTCGGGACGGTGACGCTCTCGCGCTGCTCGACCAGCACCACGGCGTTCACGCTGCCGCCCTGGCGCCATCCACCCGGGTTCTCCACGTTGACGATGGCCTCGAAGGTGCGGCTCTGCTCCGCCAGGCCCGGACGCAGCTCCGAGATGCTGCCGTCCACGTCGCCACCCGCCACGGGTGCGCGGAGCTGGACCGGCTGGCCCACCTCCAGGCGCTGGGCCACGGTCTCCGGGAAGGGCAGGCGGATGCGCAGGAGATCCTGGCTGACAACGGTCAGCATGGGCTCACCGGGTGACGTGTAGTCCCCCTCGGAGACCATGCGCTCGTCAATGGCGCCGTCCACCGGGGCGCGGATGGTGGTGTTGCGCAGGTCCCGCTCGGCGTTGCTCACCTGGGCGCGGGCGCCTTCCAGGTCCCCCTCCAGGGATTCCACCTCACCTTCAATGGCGTCGAACTCGGACTGGGTGACGTAGCCGTCCTCCAGCAGCTCCTCGCTGCGCTCCAGCTCCCGGCGCTGGGTCCGGAGGCTGACTTCCAGCCGGCGGACATCGGTCCGCGCCTGGGCCAGGGCCAGTTCGTAGGGTTCCGGATCGATCTCCACCAGGGTGTCGCCGCGCGCGACCTCGTCGCCTTCCTCGATGTGGATGACCTGGATCTGGCCGGAGACCTCGGCGGTGATGGACGGCGCGGTCTTGCTGGTCAGACGGCCAATGGTGCGCTCCGTGTCGTTGACGGTGCTGATCGATGCGTCTTCGGTGGTGATCAGGACACCGTCGTTGCCGGCGTCGCCGTCTTCCGCGGCGTCATCGTCGTTGCTGCAGCCGGCCAGGGCGAACAGGCCGAGGAAGAGGAGCAGGCTCAGTTTACGGGCCATGTCGGGTTTCCCATGCTGTGTTGGTTCGAATTCAGTCGGTCCTGTCGTTCTGGCACGTCAGGCCGGGATGGAGCAGGGCCATGATCTCGGCGCAATAGCGGTCCGGGTCGCAGCGCTCGCCGGCGTCATCGAGGCGTGGCAGGACGTCGCGCAACTGGAAGTACATGAAGGCACTGCCGAGCAGTGTCAGGGTCAGTGCGAGTGTCGAGTCCGGTGTTGCCGTGTGGGCATGCTGCTTTTGCCGTGCTTCGGCCATGGTCTGCAGCAGGTCGTTCATGCCCTCGGTGATGGTGTCTTCCGCACGCCGGCGCTGGGGGTTGCCGGCGGAGTTGAGCATCTGGCGGAGGAACAGGTTTACCGAGGAAGGGTCCCGCAGCATGGTCCGGAGGTCATCGCGCAGGAAACGCTCGAGACGGTCCCGCAGCGGCAGCTCGTGGTCAGCCAGGTCCACCAGCAGCCCGTCGAAGGTCAGTCGCGAGTCCTCGAGCACGGCGTCGTAGAGTGCGGCCTTGTTGCGGAAGTGATGAAAGACGTTGGCCTTGCTGACGTCCGCGCGTGCGGCGATATCGCGAATGGACACGCCTTCAAAGCCGCGTTCCGTGAACAGCAGCCGTGCTGCCGTCAGTATCCGCTTTGCGGCTTCCGTGCGCGTCGAGGTGTGGCCAGGGCTGATCTGCTGGGACACGTGTGCTCCCTCTCGGTATGACCGGGCACGCACCCGCCTGGAGCCAGGCCTGGCGGGAGGGGCGGTGCATTGGCATGAGGCTGACCGGTCGGTCGGACACCCGACTCTATCGGCGTTGCCCCGGTGATGCAAGTCGGGCACGGGCGACAGGGGGGCGTGGTGGCTCAGCCGCCGGCGGCGACGCCTGCCGCCAGCAACAGAACAGCCACCACGGCGGCAGTGGCGTGCAGCAGGATCAGGGGCAGCATCACGGGCTCGTTGCGGCCGCGGACGGCGAGTGTGAACAGGCCGCCGATGACCGCCAGCAGGAAGACGAAAAAGGCGCTATTGAGCAGCAGGTTCTCCGGTCCGGTGAACACGCGAAGGCCGAGCACCACCAGTGCCGTGAGCGCCGTGCAGGCGTGCGCGTAGCCCAGGGCCACCGACGGGCGACCCAGCCGAACCCCGCGCCACAGCGTGGTGATGCCCAGCGCCATGGCCATGATGAAGAGACTCAGACTGATGCCCGCCATGGGTTGTTGGTTCCCCGGTTGTCCATGCTGGCGGCACATTACCACGGTCGCCCCGGCGGGCCCACGGCATCGCTGCAACTCCCGGGGGAGAACAGGGTCTGTTCCGGTGGGGACGGCATTTCCGAGGCGCCGGTCAGGGATCGGCGGGGAGGCTCAGATGTGGACGCGACGATTGGGAGCGGTGGCAATCGCCATCGCCTGCCTTGGCGGACCGGCCGCGGCCGATACGCCGCCGGAGGAGTGGGAGTACGCCATGGAGCGCCAGCTCCTGCCCGACCGGGTGCGGCTCCTCATTGATGGCGAAACCGCGCTGGAGGGGCACATGCGTTTCGTCGGCGATCGCCCGCAGGCACGGGTGGAGGGAGACTTCCGGGGTCATGCGCTGGATGTGCGGTGCCGCCGCAATCCGCTGGTCCACGCCCTGAACTGTTTCGTGCGTGTGGACGGCGAGGTGCGCAGTAATCACGTGGTCGTGCAGTAGGATCACCCGCGCGGTTCAGCGCGGCGCGGCGTCCCGCGACGTGAGCGCCTCCAGTGCGGTAAAGCCCGGGTCCTTGCCGGTATCCACCACCAGTGCGTCACCGGTTTCGTCTTCGTCCGGCCGCTCGGCGGTGTGGAGCTGGTGGTCGAGGACGCTGGTATCCGCCTCCGACGGGTCGCGGCCGGCGCGTTGCCGATCCGTAATGCGGCGGCGCAGCTCGGCCTCGTCCGCACGGCAGTCCACCAGGGTGAACGGAACACCGGCCGCCGCGGCAAGGCGGCGGAAACGGTCCCGCTCGCTGCGGCCCAGTGTCGCTGCATCCACCACCACGTCCGCACCGGCGTGGAGTAGCCCCGCCGCCAGGGTTTCAAGGCGCTGGTAGGTCCGCTCGGAGGCGGTGTTGTCGTAGATGCCCTCGCCGACGCCCGCACCGGTGCGGGTGGCGCGATCAAGGGCGTGCAGCCGCTTGCGTTCCACGTCCGAGCGCAGCCGGATTGCCCCCGTGCGCTCCACGATGGCGGCGGCGACCGTGGACTTGCCGCTGCCCGAGAGCCCATGCATGAGAAACAGTCTCGGTGCGCGCGCGCGGGTATCCTCTTCGGCCACCGCGAGGTAGCGCTCGACGGCCCGGTGCGCTGCGTCCCGCGTCTCTGCGTCCGCGTCCTGCAGGCGCAGGGCGTTGACCTTCGCCCGCACCAGCGCCCGGTAGACGCGGTAGAACGGCAGCAGGGCGACGGCGTTGTAGTCGCCGGTGTGCTCCAGGTAGGCGTTGGTGAACCGTGCGGCGAGCTCCGGGCGCCCGCGGCTGCGCAGATCCATGTCCAGGAAGGCCACTTCGTTGATGGTGTCGATCCAGCGCAGGGCGTCGGAGAACTCGATGCCGTCGAAGATCACCGGGCGGTCGTTGATGGCGACGATGTTGCCCAGGTGCAGGTCGCCGTGGCATTCGCGGATGTGCCCGCCGGCGTGCCGGTCGGTCATGAGCCGGGTCAGGGCGGTGAGTTGTTGCTCGGTCCAGTCGCGCAGGTGGGCGATGCGGTGGTCGTCGCCGAGCGCCTCGGCCAGGCTGGCAAGATTGTCCCGTGCGGGTTCTGCCACGGCTGCCGGTGTACCCAGAGGGGAGTCGGGGCCCGCGACCGCGGCCTGCCCGTGGAACGCGGCCACCTGGGCGGCGATGTCGTCGAGCATGCCGGTGTCCAGTTCGCCCTGATCCAGCAGTGTGTCGAGCAGGCGGCGGTCATCGAATCGCCGCATCTGCACGGCCCAGTCCAGCAGCGGGCCGTCGCCATTGATCACGGGGTCGTCGGGCGTCCCGGTGATGGCGATGCGCTGGAGGTAGAGCTCCGGGGCGAGACGGCGGTTCAGGCGCAGCTCCTCGTCGCAGGCGTGCCGGCGCTGCTCCAGGGTGGTGAAGTCGAGAAAACCGAGATCCAGGGGCTGCTTGAGCTTGTAGGCGTAGTGCTCGGTGAGCAGCAGGGTGGAGATGTGGGTGCGCACGGTGGTGACCTGCGCCACGGGGTGCGGGTAGCGCCCCGGCTCCTGCAGCCGCTCGCACAGGGTTCGATGCTGGGCGGCAGTGAGTTCGGTCATGACTGGTCCGGCTCCGTGATGGCGCGGCGCAGGTCGCGGATGATCGGGGCGGTATCCGGCGACACGCCCCGCCACAGGCGGAAGGATTCGGCTGCCTGCTCCACCAGCATGCCGAGGCCGTCCAGGGTGCGGGCGGCGCCGTGCTCGGCGGCCCAGCGCATGAATGGCGTGGGCTCCGGGCCGTAGACCATGTCGTAGGCGCTGGTGCGGGCACCGACGATCCCCTCGGGCAGGTCGGGCATGCCGCCGCTGAGCCCGGTGGAGGTACCGTTGATGATCAGGTCGAAGGGCGGCTGGTCGTGGAGGGTGTCGAAGCCGCAGGCGTCGGCATCGGCCGCTTCACGGCACAGGGGCACCAGACCTTCCGCGCGGCTGACGGTGCGGTTGGCGATGAGCAGCAGTGCCGGGTGTTCGGCGGCCAGCAGCTCCAGCACGCCCCGTACGGCGCCGCCGGCGCCGAGGACGAGAATGCGCCGGTTCTGCAGGGTGATACGGTGGTTGTCGCGCAGGTCCCGCACCAGCCCCTCGCCGTCGGTATTGTCGCCGTGGCGGCCACCGTCGGCGCGGAACAGCAGGGTGTTCACGGCGCCGCACGCCTCCGCCCGCGGGCTGCGGCTGTCGGCCACGGACCAGGCCTCTTCCTTGAACGGGACGGTGATGTTGAGGCCGTGCCCGCCCTTGTCCTGAAACAGCTCCACGGCTTCGGCGAAGCCGTCGGTGGGGACTTCCTGGCGGCTGTATTCGATGTCCTCGCCGGTCTGCTCGGCGAACCGGGTGTGGATCCACGGCGAGCGGCTGTGGGCGATGGGGTTGCCGAAGACGGCGTAGCGGTCGGTCATGGCTCGTGTTCGCCTCGTTGATCCGGGGTCCGGCGTACGGGGAACCGGTTACGGACACGCTGTGAACCCATCCATGGGCGCTTGACTGCGGCCGTCCGGGCCGCAGACAGTCCGTAACCGGTTCCCCGCACACCGGACGGTGCAGAATGTCCGTTACCCGAAGCTACTTGTTTTCATCCTCACGCAGCCATTGGGCTGCACGGGCGGCGAAGTAGGTAAGAATGCCGTCGGCGCCGGCGCGCTTCATGGCGGTGAGTGCTTCCAGGGCGCAGGCGCGCTCGTCCAGCCAGCCTTCCTTCGCCGCTGCCATCAGCATGGCGTACTCGCCGCTCACCTGGTAGGCGAACGTGGGCGCGCCGAAGGTGGTGCGCACGCGGTGGATGATGTCCAGGTAGGGCATGGCGGGCTTCACCATGACCATGTCGGCGCCCTCTTCCAGGTCCAGGGCGACTTCGCGCATGGCCTCGTCGGTGTTGGCCGGGTCCATCTGGTAGGTCTGTTTGCCGGCCGCCCCGAGGTTGGCCGCCGAGCCCACCGCGTCGCGGAAAGGGCCGTAATAGCTGGAGGCGTACTTGGCGGAGTAGGCCATGATCCGGGTGTTGACGTGGTCGGCGGCTTCCAGGGCCTCGCGCATGGCGCCCACCCGCCCGTCCATCATGTCGGAGGGGGCGACGATGTCGACGCCGGCTTCGGCGTGGCACAGGGTCTGCTTGACCAGGATCTCCACGGTCTCGTCGTTGAGTATGTGCCCCTGGTCATCCAGCACGCCGTCCTGGCCATGGCTGGTGAAGGGGTCCAGCGCCACGTCGGTCATGACGCCCAGTTCCGGGAACTGCGCCTTCACGGCGCGCACGGCGCGTGGGGCGAGGCCGTTGGGGTTGTAGGCCTCGCGCGCATCCGGGGTTTTCAGGTCCGGCGGTGTGACCGGGAACAGGGCGATGGCAGGGATACCCAGTTCCACCAGGCGGCCGGCCTCTTCCAGCAGCAGATCAATGGACAGCCGCTCGACACCGGGCATGGATGGTACCGGTTGCCGCTGTTTCTCGCCGTCCAGCACGAACAGGGGCTGGATCAGGTCATCAGTGCTGAGCCGGTTCTCCCGCATCAGGCGGCGCGAAAAGGCGTCGCGGCGCATGCGGCGCATGCGCACGCCCGGGAAGTAGCCAACGGTGGTGCTGTGCGTGGTCATGAGACATCCTGCAGCGCGTGTGTGCGTGCATTATGCCTCGCGCCGCCGATGCGCCCAAGGTCTTGCCGGTCAGCCGCTGCAGCTGGCGCCGCCGAGCACGCAGAACTTCGCGCAGTGCGGGTGGTTGAGCGGCACGTCGACGAAGCTCTCGGCCAGCGTCCGGCCCAGCTCGAACTGCGGGTCGTAGGGCAGCAGGGTGCAGGGCACCACCACGGGGTGGGCGGCGCCCTTGCGCTTGATCACCATGCGCGAGCTGGCGCACATCTGCGCGTCGGGGGACGTGCCGACAATGTCCCAGCACGCTTCGGTGATCTCCGGCACGTCGAGGCGCGCGTCCATCTCCGGGAAGAGCACCAGGGTGCGGGCGTCGTGGGCGTCCAGGCCGATGTGCTCCCGGCGGAACAGGTCTGCGTAGCCCAGGCGCATGGCGTGCTCGGACTCGCCGGAGAACAGCCGGCCGGCGATGTCCACGGTGAAGCCGTTGCTGGTGAGCCAGTGCAGGCCCTTGATCGCCGGCGCCCAGGAGCGTGGCCCGCGCTCTTCCTCGTGGGTATCCCGGTCGTAGTGGTCGATGGACACCCGCACGGTCAGCCGGTCGCCGTGGCGCCGCTGGATGTCCAGCAGCGGGTCGGCGACCTTCATCATCGGGCGCATGGCGTTGGTGAGCACCAGTGCCTCGAAGCCGCGGGTGAGAACGTCGTCGAGGATCGGGATCATGTCCGGGTTCATGAACGGCTCGCCGCCGGTGAACGCGATGGTTCGGGTGCCCAGGCGGTCGCGTTCGATCTCGTCCAGGTAGGCGGCGACCTCATCGGTGGAGATATAGACGAGCCGGTCGTTGCTGGGCGAGGACTCGATGTAGCAGTTGCGGCACTCCAGGTTGCACAGGGTGCCGGTGCAGATCCACAGGGTCTCCAGCTCACGAAGCCGGACATGGGCCCGGGGGTCGCCGTCGGCGGTGGTGCGCGGATCCTGGAACTTGCGCGGATCGAGGAACTGGATGACGGATTCGGCCGGTTGGCTCATGGGCGTCCTCGTGACGGGGCTGAACAGTCACCGTCGCGCCGTGTCGCGACGATCCGGGGATCAGTGTATCGCGATGGGACCGGGCTGGTGGATACGTAGAATGACGGAGTCGGTCAGGAGCGGCCGGCGCCGGCCGAGCGCCCGTGATCGCCACTGGCCTGTGCGGCGTCCGCGCCGGCCTGGCGGAGGCGCTGCTCGGCCCATTCGAGCACACGCTGCACGCGCGGCGAGGCGAGCTGGCGCGCGCGGCGGAAGCTGACCCAGCGGTACTCCTGATGCTCCGGTCGACCCAGGTCCGGGTTGACGCCCAGCACCACGTGCTTTCCCGGCGTCTCGGCCAGGTAGTAGCGGGCGACCTTGCCCCGGGCATAAGGGCCCGTTTCCATGTACTCGTGGCCGAGGAAGAAATTCAGTTCGCGGATGCCGGTCTCTTCGCGGACCTCGCGGACGGCCGCCTCAATGGGCTTCTCGCCGGGTTCCACCTGGCCCTTGGGGGAGTCCCAGTACTGGAAGGCGCGCAGCAGCAGACAGCGCCAGGCATTGCCTTCGCGCCGTACTACCACCACCCCTGCCGACAGGGTTCGCACCTTCATGCTGTTGTCCTCGCTTGCTGCAGTCCTCCGGGAGCGCCAGGGTGGCGCGCGCGCCGGGCCTACCCTTGATGATAGCCGGGACTGAGCGCATGTACTGCTTCGATCATTGCCTGGGCGTGCTCCGGACTCACTTCCGGGTGGATGCCGTGACCCAGGTTGAAGACGTGGCCGGTCCCGTGGCCGTAGGCCGCCAGGATGTCGCCCACATGTCTGCGGATGGTGTCCGGGGCGGCATACAGCGCGCTCGGATCCAGGTTGCCCTGCAGGGCAACGCGGTCTCCCACTCGGCGGCGCGCATCGCCGATGTCCTGGGTCCAGTCCAGGCCGAGTCCGTCGGCGCCGCACCCGGCCATGTCCTCGAGCCAGGGGCCGCCGTTCTTGGTGAAAAACGTGACCGGCACGCGGCGACCGTCTGCCTGTTTGGACAGCCCGGAGATGATTTGTTCCGCGTAAGGCAGGGAAAATTCCCGGTAGGCGGCCGGCGTGAGAATGCCGCCCCAGGTGTCGAAGATCATCAGTGCCTGGGCACCGGCGGCGATCTGGGCGTTCAGGTAGTCGGTGACGGCCTGGGCAAGCTTGTCCAGCAGCCGGTGCATGAGGTCCGGGCGGTCGTAGAGCATCCCCTTGCTCCAGGCGTAGTTCTTGGAGCTGCCCCCTTCGATCATGTAGGTGGCCAGCGTCCACGGGCTGCCGGCGAAGCCGATCAGCGGCACCCGCCCCTGAAGCTCCCGACGGATTACGCGCACGGCGTCCGGGACATAGCGCAGCTCCTGCTCGGGGTCGGGGACGGGCAGCGCGTCAATGGCCGCTTCGTCCCTGACCGTGTGCTCGAACCGCGGCCCCTCGCCGGCCACGAAATGGAGGCCGAGCCCCATGGCGTGGGGAATGGTGAGAATATCGGAGAACAGGATGGCGCCGTCGAGACGGAACCGCTCCAGCGGCTGCAGCGTCACCTCGCAGGCCAGCTCCGGATTCTGGCACAGCGCCATGAAGCTGCCCGCGCGCTCGCGCGTCGCCCGGTACTCGGGCAGGTACCGGCCGGCCTGGCGCATCATCCACACCGGCGTGCGCTCGGTGGGCTCGCGCAGCAGGGCGCGGAGGAGGAGGTCGTTCTGGAGCGGGGCGGATGAGGTCAACGCAGCCTCCTGAGCCGTGGTGAGTGTGCCGGAATGTGTGTCTGCTTCCGCGGGCGCGGGCTGGGAAGCCCCATATCCGCGTTTGACCGCCGTGTAGGAGCGACGTCAGTCGCGATTGCCGGGTATCGAAAACCCAGTCGCGACTGACGTCGCTCCTACGGCGGCGGTGCCCCGGAGGCCTGTCAGACCTCCAGGTAGTTCAGAATCCCCTTGGCGGCCTCGCGGCCCTCGAACACGGCGGTGACCACCAGGTCCGAGCCGCGCACCATGTCACCGCCGGAGAACACCTTGGGGTTACCGGTCTGGCCGAAGAACTGTTCGTCCTTGCGGATGGTGACGCGATCGCGGTCGTCGGTGCCGATGGCGTGGGCCTCGAACCAGTCCGCCGGGCTGGGACGGAAACCGAACGCGATCAGCACGCGGTCCGCCGGGATGACTTCCTCGCTGCCGGGCACCGGCTCCGGGCGCCGACGGCCGCGATCATCCGGCTCACCGAGCTGGGTGGTCACCACCTTGACCCCTTCCACCTTGCCGTCACCGACGATCTCCACGGGCTGGCGGTTCCACAGGAACTTCACGCCCTCTTCCTTGGCGTTCACCACCTCGCGGCGGGAGCCGGGCATGTTCGCCTCGTCACGGCGGTAGGCGCAGGTGACGCTCGCGGCGCCCTGGCGGATGGAGGTGCGGTTGCAGTCCATGGCGGTGTCGCCGCCGCCGAGCACCACGACGCGCTTGCCCTGCATGTCGATGAAGTCGCCCGGCTCCTGTTGGTAGCCCAGCTCCTTGTTGATGTTGGAGACCAGGAACGGCAGCGCCTCGTACACCCCCGGCAGGTCTTCCCCGGGGAAGCCGCCACGCATGTAGGTGTAGGTGCCCATGCCGAGGAAGACCGCGTCGTAGTCCCGGTCCAGCTCCTCGAAGGTGATATCGGTGCCGATCTCCGTTTCGAGTCGGAACTCCACGCCCATCTCTTCCATGATCTGGCGCCGGGTGCGGACGATCTCCTTCTCCAGCTTGAACGGGGGGATGCCGAACGTCAGCAGCCCGCCGATTTCCGGGTACTTGTCGAAGACCACCGCTTTGACGCCATTGCGCACCAGGATGTCCGCCGCGCCCAGGCCGGCCGGCCCGGCGCCGACCACGGCCACCTTCTTGCCGGTATCGACCACGCCGGACATGTCCGGGCGCCAGCCCGCCTTGAACGCCTCATCGGTGATGTAGCGCTCGATGTTGCCGATGGTCACCGCGCCGAAGCCGTCGTTGAGCGTGCAGGCGCCTTCGCACAGGCGGTCCTGCGGGCACACCCGGCCGCACACCTCGGGCAGCGAGTTGGTGCGGTGGGAGAGCTCCGCGGCCTCGAACAGATTCCCCTCGGCGATGAGCTTCAGCCAGTTGGGGATGTAGTTGTGGACCGGGCACTTCCACTCGCAGTAGGGGTTGCCGCAGTCCAGGCAGCGGTCCGCCTGGGACGCGGCCGTCTCCTTGTCGAACTGGTCGTAGATCTCGTTGAAGTTGTTAACCCGGACCTCGACTTGTTCTTTTCTCGGGTCCTGCCTCGGGACTTCAATAAACTGAAAATTGTTACCCATGGGTTCCTGTCGCGTTCGTCAGTCTCCGGCGTACCGGATGGGAAGACGGCCGGCCGACGGCATCGCCGCCGGCCGGAGCGGATCAAGCGGCCTGGCGCAGCGTGTCCAGGATGCTCTGGAGGTCCGCCGCCTTCGGCTTGACCAGCCAGAACCGCCGGGCGTAGTCCCGGAAGTTGTCGAGAATCTCCTGGCCCCACTCGCTGCCTGTCTCGCGGACGTATTCGCGGATCATGTTCTTGAGATAGTTCCGGTGCGCTTCCATGGACTCGGACTGCACCCGGTGGATGTCGATGAGTTCGTGGTTGTAGCTGTCGACGAACTCGTTATCCATGTCCAGCACGAACGCGAAACCACCGGTCATGCCTGCACCGAAGTTCAGCCCCGTGGGGCCGAGACAGCACACCACGCCACCGGTCATGTATTCGCAGCCGTGGTCGCCCATGCCTTCCACCACGGCGTGGGCGCCGGAGTTGCGCACCGCGAAGCGCTCACCCACCATGCCCGCTGCGAACAGCTTGCCGCCGGTGGCACCGTAGAGGCAGGTGTTGCCCATGATGGTGGTGTCGTTGGTGCGGAAGCTGCTGCCCTTGGGCGGATGGATGACCAGCTTGCCGCCGGCCATGCCCTTGCCCACGTAGTCGTTGGCATCGCCGGCCAGATACATGTGCAGCCCGGCTGCGTTCCACACGCCGAAGCTCTGCCCGGCGCTGCCGTGCAGGCGCAGCACCAGCGGGGTGTCGGCCATGCCGTAGTTGCCGTGACGCTGGGCAATCTCGCCGGAGAGCCGGGCACCGATGGAGCGGTTCATGTTCTTCACTTCGAACTGGAACTCGCCACCGGACTTCGCTTCGATCGCCGGCAGGCACTCGCGCACCATCTGCTCGGCCAGCTCGCCCTTGTCGTAAGGGACGTTGCTGGGTTCGACGCAGTGGCGCGGCTTGTCCGCGGGGACGCCGCCATCGGAGAGCAGCGGCGTGAGGTCGAGCTGGCGCTGCTTCTCGGTTTCGCCGGGCAGGATCTCCAGCAGGTCCGTCCGGCCGATGAGGTCCTCGAGGCGGCGCACGCCGAGCTTCGCCATCCACTCGCGGGTTTCCTGTGCCACGAAGCGGAAGTAGTTGGCGACCTTCTCCGGCGTGCCGATGAAGTGCTTGAGCCGCAGCACCTTCTCCTGGGTTGCCACGCCCGTGGCGCAGTTGTTCAGGTGACAGATGCGCAGGTACTTGCAGCCCATGGCCACCATGGGGGCGGTGCCGAAGCCGAAGCTCTCCGCACCGAGAATGGCGCCCTTGATGACGTCGAGCCCGGTCTTCATGCCACCGTCGGCCTGTACGCGGACCTTGCCGCGCAGGTCGTTGGCGCGCAGGGCGTGATGGGTCTCCACCAGCCCCAGCTCCCACGGCGCCCCGGCGTACTTCACCGAGGTCAGCGGGCTGGCACCGGTGCCGCCGTCGTAGCCGGCGATGGTGATCAGGTCGGCGTAGGCCTTGGCCACGCCCGCGGCAATCGTGCCCACACCGGCCACGGACACCAGTTTCACCGAGACCAGGGCCTGCGGATTGACCTGCTTGAGGTCGAAGATCAGCTGGGCCAGGTCCTCGATGGAGTAGATGTCGTGGTGTGGCGGCGGCGAGATCAGCGCCACGCCGGGCTTGGAGAAGCGCAGCCGGCCGATCATCTCGTTGACCTTGTGGCCGGGCAGCTGGCCGCCCTCGCCGGGCTTGGCGCCCTGGGCCACCTTGATCTGCAGCACCTCGGCGTTCACCAGGTAGTGCGGGGTCACACCGAAGCGCCCCGAGGCCACCTGCTTGATCTTGGACATGCGCTCGGTGCCGTAGCGTGCTTCGTCCTCCCCGCCTTCGCCGGAGTTGGAACGACCGCCCAGGCGGTTCATGGCGATGGCCAGGGACTCGTGCGCCTCCGGGGAGAGCGCGCCCAGGGACATGCCCGCGGAGTCGAAACGGGGCAGGATGGCGTCGATGGGTTCGACGTCGTCGATGTCCAGCGCCGCGTCCTGTTCCTTCACCTTGAGCAGGTCCCGGAACACCATGGGCTGGCGCCGGTTCACCAGCTCGGCGAAGCGGTCCCACGCCTCGCGGTCACCGGTCTCGACGGCCTCCTGCAGGTGTTGCACCACGTCCGGGTTGTAGGCGTGGTACTCGCCGTTCTGCACGAACTTGAGCAGGCCGCCCTTGCGGACCACCGCGCGCCGCGAGAAGGCCTCCCGGGCCAGGGTCTGCTGGTCGCTCTCCAGGTCCTGGAAACGGCTGCCCTTGATACGGCTGACCGTGCCGCTGAAGCACAGGTCCACCACGTCGTCGGCCAGGCCGACGATCTCGAACAGCTGCGCACCGCGGTAGCTGGCGATGGTGGAGATCCCCATCTTGGAGAGGATCTTGAACAGGCCCTTGTTGATGCCCTTGCGGTAGTTGCGCCGCAGCTGGTCCACCGGCGTGATCTTGATCTGGCCGCTGCTGCGCATGTTGCGGATGGCGGCGTAGGCCAGATAGGGGTAGATGGCGGTGGCGCCGTAGCCGATCAGCGTGGCGAAGTGGTGCGGGTCCCGCGCCGTGGCGGTCTCGACGACGATATTTGCGTCGCAGCGCAGCCCCTTGGCGACCAGGCGGTGGTGTACGGCGCCGGTGGCCAGCAGGGCGTGGACCGGGAGCTTGTTCTCGTCCAGGTAGCGATCGCTCAGGACGAGGATCACCTTGCCGTCGCGGACCGCCTGCTCCGCTTCGTCGGCGATGCGCTCGATGGCCGCCTTCAGACCCTCGGTGGCCGCGTACTGCAGGTCGATGACGTGATTGGCGTAGGCCGGGTCGTCCTGATTGAGCAGCAGCAGGAACTTGGTGCGCGACAGCACCGGGGATTCCACCACCAGCCGCTTGGCGTGCTCCTCGGTCTCCTCGAAGACGTTGAGTTCGCGCCCCAGGCAGGTCTCCAGGGACATGACGATCTGCTCGCGCAGCGGGTCGATGGCCGGGTTGGTGACCTGGGCAAACTGCTGGCGGAAGTAGTCGTACAGGGCGCGCTCGTTGCGCGACAGCACCGGCAGCGGGGTGTCATCGCCCATGGAGCCGACCGCCTCCTGGCCGCCTTCGGCCAGCACCCGCACCACGGAGTCGTTCTCCTCCAGGGTGAGGTTGTACATCTTCTTGAAGGTGGGCAGGTCGTCCTCGCCGATGGGCGTGCCGCTGTCTTCCAGCTCGGTCTCCTCGAGCGTGGACTCCAGCCGCTGCAGATGGTCGTGCAGCCAGCGCTTGTAGGGCTTGCGCTGCTTGAGCCGGTCGTCGATGGTCTTCGGCAGGAGCAGCTCGCCGGTCTCGGTGTCCACGGCCAGCATCTCGCCGGGCTTGAGCCGGCCCTTGGCCTCCACGTCCTCGGCGGCGTAGTCGTACACGCCGATCTCCGAGGCGAGGGTGATGTGCCGGTCCTTGGTGATCACGTAGCGCGCCGGACGCAGGCCGTTACGGTCGAGCACGCAGGCGGCGTGGCGCCCCTCGGTAAGCACGATGCCCGCCGGGCCGTCCCACGGCTCCACGTGCATGGAGTGGTACTCGTAGAAGGCGCGCAGGTCCGTGTCCATGCTGTCCACGTTCTGCCAGGCCGGCGGAATCAGGATGCGCAGGGTCCGGAAGATGTCCATGCCGCCCGCCAGCATGGCGTCGAGCATGTTGTCGAGGCTGTTGGAGTCGGAACCCTCGCTGCTCACCAGCGGCGCAACCTTGGCCATGTCCGGGATCAGCGGTGTCTCGAACTTGGCAGCGCGCGCGTTGGCCCAGTTGCGGTTGCCCTGGACGGTGTTGATCTCGCCGTTGTGGGCCAGAAAGCGGAACGGCTGGGCCAGGCGCCACTCGGGCCAGGTGTTGGTGGAGAAGCGCTGGTGGAAGACGCAGATGGCGGTTTCCATGCGCGGATCGTTGAGATCCCTGTAGAACACCGGCAGGTATGCCGGCATCACCAGGCCCTTGTAGGACAGCACCTGCGACGACAGGCTGGTGATGTAGAAGTGTTCGTCTTCCGGCTCGATGACCTTTTCGGTGACGCGCCGTGCCGTGAACAGACGGCGGCCGAAGTCCTGGTCGTCCATGCCGTCCGGCGCGTTGATGAAGATCTGCTCGATGCGCGGCAGTGTCTTCAGCGCCTCCTCGCCACAGGCCGAGGCGTCGGTGGGCACGTCCCGCCAGCCGAGCACGGTGACCCCCTCGTCGGCCAGTGCCTGATCGAGCGTCGCCCGCGCCCTGGCGGCTTTGTCGGCGTCGGTGCTCAGGAAGATGGTGCCAACGGCGTAGCGTTCAGCCAGTTGCCAGCCCTGCTCGTCGGCGACCGCGCGCAGGAACCCGTCCGGTTTCTTGATCAGCAGGCCGCAGCCGTCACCGGTCTTGCCATCGGCAGCGACGGCACCGCGGTGCGTCAGCCGGCCGAGGGATTCGATGGCGGTGGACAGCACCCAGTGGCTGGGTTTTCCGTCCATGTGCGCGATCAGTCCGAACCCGCAGTTGTCCTTCTCGAAGCTCGGCCGATACAGCGTCGGCCTGTCAGCGTTCTCGTATCTCACGGGGAATGCCTCTGCGTGATGGTTGATGTCGTCCGGGTAGGGGCTTTAGAAAGCCTGCGCCGGTCGAAGCGGTGCCGCGGCGACATGCCGACTGTCCGGGCACACGACCAGCCCCCGATCCGTAGGGCAAAGGGCCGATCAGTATAGCGATTTGTGATGGGTGCCACAAATCCGGGCGGCACAGCGCCGCCGAACCCGCCCGGATCGCGGGCAGGTGGAGAGCCCCCCGCGCCGGTTGGCGCAGGGGTTGGAGAGGCCTTCAGAAGCGGTAGCCGAGCCCCACCTGGAAGTGGTGGGCCACCGGCGCCACGTCGAAGGTTTCGCCGCCGGCTTCCAGTTCGGTGGTCTTGTGGACCACGGCGCTGTACTCGAAGCGTACGAAGTTGCGGGCGGCGTTGGTGAACTCCACGCCGCCGCCGAAGCGTACGCCGGCCATGTCGGTGGAGTCGGAGTCGACGCCCCCGTTGACGGTTTCCAGTTCCACGCGCGTCTGCTGCCAGCCGGCCAGGCCGTAGAGGAGGGTGTTGTCCTCCACCAGGCCGCCCACGCGCGCGGTGATGCCCAGCCCGGTGCTGGCGGTGAGCGTCTGTCGGTCGCCACCGTTCTGCTGCTCATACTCGGCGTCGCTGTAGGTGGCGTGCACCTCCAGTCCGAGGAACGCGCCGTCCTCGGACTGGCTGGTGCCGAGCACCACCCCCATGGTGGGGCCGGCGGCACTGGCGCCGTCGATGCTGGTGTCGTTCGCGTCCACTTCCGTGTCGAAGTTGCTCCAGCCGCCGAGGACGCCCAGGTAGACGCCCTCGTAGTGATCCGCCGCCATGGCGGGCGTTGCGGTTCCAAGTGCGGCGAGCAGACCAACGGCCATGGCCGATCCCTGTATGCGCGTTGTCATTGTCTTTGCCCTCTTCATGGGTTTGTTTCCTTGACGGTTCTGATGGTGGCTCAATCGGTCCGCTGTTGCCAGTAACCGGGTCACGTCAGGCGCTTCGGGTTGAACAGTCGGTCCTGCTCGTCGATGGCGAACCGGTCGGTCATGCCGGCGATGTAGTCGGCCACCGCGCGCGCCCGGCCCGCTGCTCCGTCATCTGCTGCCAGCCGGTGGCTGCGGCTGCTGTGCTGCGGCGGCATGAGGTCCGGGTCATCCATGAAGGCCTCGAACAGGGTGCGAATCGTGCGCTTCGCCTTCTCCGCCATCCGGTAGACACGATAGTGCCGATAGAGCGCCCGAAACAGGAACTGCTTCAATTCCCGGTGTTCCGACTGCATGGAATCGCTGAACCGCAGCAGCGGTTCCTGCTGATCGCGTACGGCGTCGATGGAATCGGGCGCCCCGGTGCGCAGGTTGGCCGTGGTGGTCTCGATGATGTCGGCCACCTGCTCGGCGATCATGCGTCGCACCGTCTCGTAGATCAGCTGCCGGCGGGGGATCTCCGGGTGGCGCTCCCGCACTTCGGCGAACAGTCGCCCGAGCAGGCCCAGCTCCTGCAGTTCGTCCATGTCCAGCAGGCCGGCGCGCAGGCCGTCGTCCACGTCGTGGCTGTTGTACGCCACTTCGTCGGCCAGATTGGCGAGCTGCGCCTCCAGACCCGGTTGGGTCCGGTCGAGAAAGCGCTGGCCCAGTGACCCCAGCTCCCGGGCCTGGCGCGCGGAACAGTGCTTGAGAATGCCCTCGCGGGTTTCGTAGGTGAGGTTGAGGCCGTCGAAGGCGGCGTAGCGCTGCTCCAGGGTGTCCACCACCCGCAGGGACTGGAGGTTGTGTTCAAAGCCGCCGTAATCCGCCATGCAGGCGTTCAGGGCGTCCTGGCCGGCGTGGCCGAAGGGTGTGTGGCCCAGGTCGTGGGCCAGGGTGATGGCCTCGGTGAGGTCCTCGTTGAGGTCCAGGGCCCGGGCGATGGTCCGGGCAATCTGGCAGACCTCCAGGGTGTGCGTGAGCCGGGTCCGGAACAGGTCGCCCTCGTGGTTCACGAAGACCTGCGTCTTGTATTCCAGGCGGCGGAATGCGGACGCGTGGATGATGCGGTCGCGGTCGCGCTGGAAGGCGTTGCGGTAGGTGGCACTCTCCTCGCTGATGACGCGCCCGCGACTGCGTGCGGGGTCGGCCGCGTAGGGGGCAAGCGGGCGGGCCTCCGGCGTGGCCATGTCAGTTGCCGTCCGTGTAGTGGTTCAGGGTGGCGCGCAGGCGGTCATCCGGCACTGCGTCGGTGACCACCGCGTGGCCGATGCCCTGCTGCAGGACCAGGCGGATGTGCCCGCCCTGGGCCTTCTTGTCCACCGCCATCAGTTGCAGAAACTGCTCGCTGGTCATGGACCGGGGCGGTGCGAGGGGAAGGCCGGCGCGCTGGATCAGCGCCTCCACGCGGGCGCGATCAGTGGCGGACAGCCAATCCATCGCCTCCGCCAGGTGCGCGGCCATGGCCATGCCGGCGCCCACCGCTTCGCCGTGCAGCCAGGTGCTGTAGCCGGTGGCGGTCTCGATGGCGTGGCCGAAGGTGTGGCCCAGGTTGAGCGTGGCGCGCACGCCCTGCTCGCGTTCATCCGCCGCCACCACATCCGCCTTGTTGGCGCACGAGCGTTCGATGGCGTAGGCGAGCGCCTCGGGCTCCCGTGCCAGCAGCGCGTCGATGTTGTCCTCCAGCCAGGCGAAGAAGTCGGCGTCGCGGATGAGACCGTACTTGATGACCTCCGCCACGCCGGCGGACATCTCCCGCGCGGGAAGGGAGGCGAGCACGTCGGTGTCGGCAATGACGCCGCGGGGCTGATGGAAGGCGCCGATCATGTTCTTGCCGAGCGGGTGATTCACGCCCGTCTTGCCGCCCACGGAGGAGTCCACCTGCGCCAGCAGCGTGGTCGGGATCTGCACGAAGGCGACGCCGCGCTGGTAGGCGGCGGCGGCGAAACCGGCGAGATCACCGATGACGCCGCCACCCAGGGCGATGACGGTGCAGCTGCGGTCGAACCGCAGCTCCAGCAGTCGGGTCCAGACCCGCTCACAGCTGGCCACGGTCTTGTGTGCTTCGCCATCCGGCAGGGTGATTGCCTCCACCTGCAGCCCGGAGAGGGCGTCCAGAACCGGCTGCAGGTACAGCGGCGCGATCGTGTCGTTGGTCACCACCAGGGCCTGTCTGCCCGGCAGCCAGTCTGCCAGCGGCGTGCGGGTGCCGAGCTGACCGGGCCCGATCAGAATGGTGTAGCTGCGCTCGCCGAGGTCCACCTGCAGGTGGCGCGGATCAGGCGTGGTGGTCATGGTATTGGCTGTCCAGTGCGTCGAGGATTCTGCGTACCACCTGGCCGATGTTGCCGTGCTCGGTGCTGATGGTCAGGTGTGCGGTTTCGCGATAGAGCGGGTCGCGTTCGGCGAGGAGTTCTTCCAGTCGTGCGCGCGGGTCGGCGGTCTGCAGCAGCGGGCGTCGCTTGTCCTTGCCGGTGCGGCGGAGCTGCTCGTCCACGGAGGTCTCCAGGTAGACCACCGTGCCGCGCTCGCGCAGATGCTGGCGGTTCTCCGGGTCGAGTACGGCGCCACCGCCCGTGGCAAGCACTGCGGGCGGGGCGGCGGTGAGCTCGTCGATGATGGCCTTCTCGCGCTGGCGGAATCCCGCCTCGCCCTCCACGTCGAAGATGCGCGGGATGTCGACCCCGGTGCGGTCCTGGATGACCTGGTCACTGTCCATGAAGGGCAGCTCCAGAGCGCGCGCCAGGCGTCGCCCGATGGTGGATTTGCCGGCGCCCATGGGGCCGATGAGGAAGAGGTGCCGCGCTTGGCTCATGCCGATACTCGTCCGGAAAAGCAGCAAGGATAACGCCCGGCCGGGTCCGCTTGAAGCCCGGTTGCCGGTAACGCCTGCGGGGCGGTGCCGGCAACCGGGGCGAGCCTATCGGGCTGAATCGCCGGAGAGGCTCTCCTGCAGGATTCGGGGTGTGACGAAGATCAGCAGCTCGCTGTTCTCGTCCACCGCCTGCCGGTTGCGGAACAGCCAGCCCACGGCGGGCAGGGAGCCGAAGAACGGCACCCGGGATTCCTGCTCCCGCCGCTCACGTTCGTAGATGCCGCCAAGCACCACCGTCTCGCCATTGTCCACCAGCACCTGGGTGGTGACGGACTGGGTGTCGATGCTGGGCACGCCGTCGAAGACCTGGCCGACCGTGTCCTGGCTGACCTCCAGGTCCATGATGATGCGCTCGTCCGGCGTGATCTGCGGCGTCACGTCCAGCGCCAGCAGCGCCTCCTGGAACGAGACGTTGGTGGCGCCGCTGGCCGTGGCCTCCTGGTAGGGAATCTCCACGCCCTGGCGGATGCTCGCGGTCTTCTGGTTCGACGTGATCACGCGCGGGCTGGAGACCACCTCGCCGCGACCCTCCGTCTCCATGGCCGAGAGTTCCAGCTGCAGCAGGCGGTCGCCGATACGGCCCACAGCCAGGCCGACGGAGCCTGCCGCACTGTCCACCGGCAGGTCGACCATCAGGCCCTCCTGGCCGCTGCCCGCGGGGGTCTCGAAGCCGGTGGTCTGGTCGAACTCGAAGGCGCCGTCCTGGGTGCCGCCGATGACGGCGTCACTGCCGCTGGCGCTGGCGCCGAAGCGCACGCCCAGATCGCGGCTGAAGTCGTCATTGGCGATAACGATGCGCGACTCGATCAGCACCTGGCGCACCGGGACGTCCAGCCGGTTCACCAGGGAACGGATGCTGGAGAGGTTCTGGTCGGTGTCGCGGATGATGAGCGTGTTGGTCCGCTCGTCGATGGCCACCTGTCCACGGCTGGACAGCAGCGAGGTCTCCTCCGAGCGGATCAGACCCGCCAGCTCGGCCGCGGTGGAGTAGTTGATCTCGAAGAACTCCGAGCGCAACGGCGCCATCTCCTCGAGTTCCTGTTGCGCCTCGAGCTGCTGGCGTTCGCGGGCGGCGATCTCGTCCGCTGGCCCGACCAGCATGACGTTGCCGGTGACCCGCTTGTCGAGGCCCTTGGTCTGCAGAATGATGTCCAGGGCCTGGTCCCAGGGGACGTTCTGCAGGCGCAGGGTGATGTTCCCGGTGACGGAGTCGCTCACCACCACATTCAGCCCGGTGAAGTCGGCGATGATCTGCAGTACCGAGCGGACCTCGATGTCCTGGAAGCTCAGGGACAGCCGTTCACCGGTGTATTCGGGCTCCTCGGCTTCGCGCTCCTCCTCCGTGACCGGCCGGAACTCGATGGTGAATTGATTGCCGGCCTGATAGCCCATGTAATCGTAATCCTCGCCCTCGATGGGCTGGATCCGCATCAGTGTGTCGCTGCCATCCTGGCGGGTCTCGATGGTCTCCACGGGGGTGGCGAAGTCGACCACGTTGAGCCGCCGTTGCAGGCGCTCCGGGACCTCGGTGTCCCGGAAGCGGGCCTGGATCTGTCCGTCGCTGCGGCGCAGATCCACCGGCACGCGGTCATCGTTGAGTTCGATGACAACCCGGCCGGCGCCGTCGCTGCCGCGCTGGAAGTCGATGTCCTCCAGTGCACTGCCGGGCGGCGCGGTCGTCGGCGCGTCGTCGCCGAGAGTGGTGGCGGCGGTGTCTTCGGCGGTGTCCGCGGGCGCGTCTGCCGGGGCGCCGCCGAGGAAGATGTGCAGGGTGTTGCCTTCGATGCGGGTGTCGTACTCGGTCATCTCCGAGAGGTTCAGCACCAGGCGCGAGCGGCCATCTGCCTCCGCCGAGGAGACGCCCTCGATGGCGCCCACGCCAATCTGCATGCTGCGGCTCTCGAGGCGATTGCGCGTATCCGGGAAGTCGAAGGTGATGCGCGCGGGGTCGTCGATGGTGAAGCTGCTGGGCTCCTCGGGCGGATTCTCCAGTTCCACCGAGATCTGCACGCGGTTGCCCGGCAGGGTGGAGTAACTGATATCCCGCAGTGCGTTCTCCGCCAGCGCTTCCGCCGCCATCAGCAGCCCGGCTGCCGTCATCAGCAGTCGTGTGCCCAGTCGCGTAGTCGGGCTGCGCCGCCGGTCCTGCGCCGAGGCGACTCTCCCTGCCCTGTCCTTCGCAAACGTCGTCATCGTTCGTCGACTCCCTCTGCCTTATTCTCTTGTCGTCAGCGACGCGTCACGCTCACGCCAGCCGCCATCCTGAGCGGGGACGAGCTCCAGGATGTCCACGCGCTGCTCGGTGATGCGCTTGATTTCGCCGTGGTTCTCGCCCAGGTAGTTGCCCTCCTGGACCCGGTGAACGGTGCCGCTCGGGTCGCGGATGAGTGCCCACCGCGAGCCGTCCTGTTCCAGAATGCCGGTCATCCGCATGGAGTCCAGTGCAAACGCCTCCAGGGGCTCCCTGGGGCGGTCGCGGTCCGGTGTGGGGCCATCCGCTGCGTCGTCGCCGTCGTCGTCCGGCTCCGCAAAGCTCAGGGGCGCGAACGGGTTGCGGATGTCCAGGTCCGGGTAACGGTGGCTGCGCGCCGGCTCGGGCTCGGGTACGGGCTCCAGGGCGCGGGCCGGCCGATCATGGATGTCCTCGATGTACTCATCCAGGTCGTCGGTGTCGCGGGAGCAGCCGCCAAGCACGAGTGCCATGAGGGCAATCACGGCGGCCATGTGCATTGGGTGCAGGCGGGAGGCAGTCGTGCGCATCAGCCGTCCTCCTCGTCCAGGTACCAGTAAGTGCGTGCGGTGGCCCGCATGGCCAGCTCGCCGTTGTCACCACCCGCGTCGTCGATTTCCACGTCGTGGAGAGTGACGATGCGGGGCAGGTTGGCCACGCCGCTGACGAACCGGCCGAACTGGTGATACGACCCGCGGACCTCGATTTCGATGGGCATCTCCGCGTAGAACTCGCGCTCCCGGGTCTCCTGCGGCCGGAACAGCTCGAACTCCAGTCCCGATGCGAGTCCGGTCTGGGAGATGTCCACCAGCAGCCCGGCCACCTCGACGCGGCTCGGAAGCTGACGCAGCATGGCGCCGAAGGACTCTTCCATCTCCTCGAGCTGCTGCTTGTAGTCGTCCAGCGCGGCGGCGCGCTCCTGCCGCACTTCGAACCGGTGTCTCAGGTCCGTTTCCTCGGCCTCGGCGCGCTCAAGCGCGTCCTGGCGGTCCTGCCAGTCGAAGTACCAGCCGGCCCCCACCAGCAGTGCGAACACCAGGATCAGGACCACAGCCTTGGCCGGCCATGGCCAGATGCCGATCTCGTTGAGGTCCAGTTCGTTGAGGTTGATCTCGGAGAGTCTCATTCCGATCCCTCCCCGTTCCTGTTCGGGTCGCTCTGGTCCACGCGCAGCGTGAAGCGGCTGACGCGGCTGCCCTGGCGGTCATCCACTTCGATCACGTCCAGGTCCGGGTCGGTCAGCCACGGTGACTCGTCCAGGTTCTCCATGTACGTGGAGACCCGGGCGTTGGACTGGGCGACTCCGGAGACCGTGAGCTGGTCGCCGCTCTGGCGCAGCTGCTCCAGGTACACGCCATCCGGGATGGTGGTGGCGACCTCCTCGAACAGGTGCACCACCTGGGGCCGGCCTGCCTGCAGTTCCTCGATCACGCTCATGCGCGCCAGCAGCTGCTCGCGCACGGTCTCCAGCTCGTCGATCTCTTCGATCTGGCGATCGAGCTGCGCGATCTCGGTCTCGAGCATCTGGTTGCGGTGTTCCTGGTGGCTGACCAGGTCTCCAATGTACCAGCGCCCGGCGTACCAGACGGCGGCCGCAAGGGCGGCGGTGATGGCGAGGATGACGTAGAACTCGGTGGTACGCTGCTTCTTCAGCGCCTCACGCCAGGGGAGGAGGTTGATGCGCGTCATGCGTCGAAACTCCTCATGGCCAGGCCGCAGGCGATAATCAGCCCGGGCGCGTCCTCGTTCAGCCGCTGCTTCTTGATCCGGGAGGCGACGGCCATGCCGGCGAACGGATTCGCCACGTAGGTGGCGACATCGCTCTCCTGCTGGATGAGTTCGGCGGCGCCCGGAATGCCGGCACAGCCACCGGCGAGCACCAGGGCGTCGACACTGTTGTGCTGGCTGGCGCCGTAGAAGAACTGCAGCGAGCGCACGACCTGCTGGGCCATGGTCTGTCTGAACGGCTCGAGGACCTCCTCCTGATAGCCGTCCGGGAGTTCGCCCTGGCGTTTCGCACGATCGGCCTCTTCGAACGTCATGCCGTAGCGACCCTGGATTTCCTCGGTCAGCTGGCGTCCACCGAAGACCTGTTCGCGCGTGTAGATGATCTGGCGGTCGGTGAGCACGGTCAGCGTCGTCATGGCCGCCCCCACGTCGAGCACGGCGACGGTCTGATCCTTGCCCTTGCCGGGAAGCTCTGTGGCGATCAGGCCGAAGGCGGTTTCCGTGGCGTAGCTCTCCACGTCCATGATGTGTGGCGTCAGCCCGGCCGCCTCGCAGGCGTCGACGCGGCTGTCCACGTTGTCGGAGCGGGAGGCGACCAGCAGGACGTCCACGCCGCTGCCGTCCGTCGCCGGCCCCATGACCTGGAAGTCCATGTTCACTTCGTCGAGGGGGTAGGGGACGTACTGGTCCGCCTGCAGCTCGATCTGTGCCTCCAGCTCCTGCTCGCCGAGATCGGCGGGCATGGCGATGGTCTTGCTGATCGCGGCCGACGCGGGAACCGCCAGTGCTGCCGCGCGCACCTTGGTGCGTGAGCGCTTGACTGCGGCCTTGATGGCTTCGGACACGGCGTCAATGTCCGCGACCGTCTTCTCCACCACTGCACTGGACGGCAGAGGCTCGACAGCGTAGCTCTCCACTCGAAACCGGCCGTCCTGGCGCTTCAGTTCGAGCAGCTTGACAGCCGACGAGCTGATGTCGATGCCCAGCAGCGGTGGACTTTTCTTGCGAAAGAGTCCCACGAGAAATCCCTTATCATTGTGTGGTTTGGGTGAGAGAGTTGCCCTGCTTCATGCAGAGTTTTTCGTAACTATAGATCAAACCGTGAGAAATGAAAAACAGAAAGTTTGATCTGGCACTCGTCCCCGCCGTTATAACGCTTTATACTTGGCGAAACCGAGACCACATAGACATTATTGAGAATCATGCGCCGTCTTCCCCGCTTCCTTGTGTACGGTCTGGCGACCGTGTTGTCCCTTGCGCTGGTTGGTGCTGTCGCGCTGGCCGGACTGTACCTGTACCTGTCACCCCAGCTGCCGTCGGTGGAGCAGTTGCGCGACGTCCGCTACCAGGAACCGCTGCGCATCTACTCCGGTGATGGCGAACTCATGGCCGAGTTCGGCGAGAACATGCGCGAGCCACTGCGGTTCGACGAGATTCCGGACCGCGTCTGGCAAGCGTTTGTCGCCGCCGAGGACGAGCGCTTCTTCGAGCATCCCGGTGTCGACTACCAGGGCCTGGCTCGCGCCGTGCTCTACCTGGTGCAGAACCGCGAGATCGGACCCGGCGGAAGCACCATCACCATGCAGGTCGCCCGGAACTTCTTCCTGAGCCGCGAGCAGACCTACATGCGTAAACTGAACGAAATTCTGCTTGCGTTCAAGATCGAACGGGAACTCGACAAGGAGCAGATCCTCGAGTTGTACCTCAACAAGATCTATCTGGGGCAGCGGGCCTATGGTATCGGTGCGGCCTCCCAGATCTACTACGGCAAGCCGCCGGAGGAGCTTGAGCTGGCCGAGACGGCCATGCTGGCAGGCCTGCCCAAGGCGCCCTCGCTGTGGAATCCGGTGGCCAACCCGGAGCGGGCCCTGCAGCGGCGCGCCTACGTGCTGCGACGGATGCACGAAAGCGGTGTCATCAGCGCGGAAGAGTTTGCGGACGCCAGCACGCAGCCGGACACGGCCCACGTCCGCCGTGTGCGCCCGACGGTGGAGGCGCCCTACGTTGCCGAGATGGCGCGCGAGCACGTGGTCGACATGGTCGGTGCCGAAGCCGCCTATACCGGGGGGTATCGGGTTCACACCACCATCGACAGCCGCTATCAGGAGATCGCCAACCGTTCCCTGCGCCGCAACCTGCTGGCCTATGACCGCCGTCACGGATATCGCGGGCCGGAGGGCACGCTGGACCTGGACGATCTCGCCGGCGAAGACGACTGGGACGATGCGTTGCGGGGGGTGCGCACCCTCGGCGGGCTGCGCCCCGGTATTGTCATTGCCATCGGTCCCCGCGCTGCGGACGATGGCCTGGACCCGGAGGCGGTCGAGGAGGCGGATCAGGACGCCGACGCGGCGGATGACGAGGACATTGTCGCAACGGTGTACATGGGCGGCGGCGACACCGTGGCGCTCGACCTGGAGGCCATGGAGTGGGCTCGGCCCTGGGTGTCCCAGGAGGCGGTCGGCGCCAGTCCCGAGCATGTTTCCGACGTGGTCTCCGTTGGTGACGTCGTGCGCGTGGAGGCGCTTGGCGGTGGCAGTTTCCGGCTGGCACAGGTCCCCGATGTGGAAGGCTCGATAGTCAGCCTCGCGCCCCGCAGTGGCGCACTGCTCGCGCTCAGCGGTGGTTTCGACTTCCGCAAGAGTCAGTTCAACCGGGCGACACAGGCGGTTCGGCAGCCCGGCTCCGCATTCAAGCCCTTTATCTATTCGGCGGCGCTGGAGGCTGGTTATACCCCGGCGAGCATCATCAACGATGCGCCGGTGGTGTTCCATGACGAGGCGCTGGAGAGCACGTGGCGGCCGGAGAACTACACCGGCCGCTTCTACGGCCCGACCCGCATGCGTGAAGCCCTGGCCCAGTCCCGCAACCTGGTCTCCATTCGCGTGTTGCGCGATGTCGGCACCGGCACGACCCGGGATTTCCTGGACCAGTTCGGCTTTCCGCGGGATCGCATGCCCGACGACCTCTCCCTGGCGCTGGGCAGTGCGGGCGTGACGCCGTGGGAGTTGACCGCGGGCTACGCCGTGTTCGCCAACGGTGGCTACCGGGTCATGCCCTACTTCGTGTCGCGGGTGGAGGATGGCGACGGCAACGTCATCCAGGCGGCGCAGCCATCGCTCGCGTGTGAACAGTGCGGTGAAGCGGCTCACGAGGCCGGTGTGCTGGAGGACGCCTCCGTGGACGAGTCATCGGACGTCAACGGTGACGTGCTGCTGGCGCCCACCTACCGTCCGGCGGAGCGGATCATCTCCGCCGAGAATGCCTATCTCACCACGAGCATGCTGCAGGACGTGATCACCGCCGGTACCGGTCGTTCCGCGCAGCGACTCGGGCGCAGTGACCTGGCAGGCAAGACGGGCAGTACCAACGATCTCCAGGACGCCTGGTTTGCCGGCTACAACGGTGACGTGGTGACCACCGCCTGGATCGGGTTCGACCAGGGGCGCTCCATGGGGCGGGGCGAGACCGGTGCCCGGGCGGCCCTGCCCATCTGGACGGATTTCATGGAAATGGCCCTGATCGGGGCGCCGGAGCACACGCTGCGCCGCCCCGGAGGTCTGGTGACCGTGCGCATCGACCCCGAGTCGGGTCTGGTGACCGATTCGAGCAACCCCAACGCGATCTTCGAGACGTTCCGCTCCGATCAGGTGCCGGACCGTGACCCGGATGCCGAGCGCAACGGTGCCGGCGGCGGGAGTGATGACGACGACGCACCGCTGTTCTGACGCGGCCACCGGCCGTGCCGCTCGTGGGGCGATAGGGAGGGGTGACGATGGCCAGGCAACAGGGAACTCCCCGGGATCAGCGCATGCGCCAGCGCCTGGCGCTGGAGGCGGCGCGGATCATGGTTGATGAGGGCGTCCGCGATTACTACCAGGCCAAGCGCAAGGCGGCGGAGCGCCTGGGCGCCCCCGGCACCCAGAACATGCCGCGCAACCGCGAGATCCAGGACGCGGTGGCCGACTATCAGCGCCTCTTCCAGGGGGAGTCGCAGGCCGCGCATCTGCGCGAGCTGCGGCAGACGGCGCGTCAGGCCATGCAGTTCTTCGCCCGCTTTCGGCCCCGCCTGGTGGGGTCGGTGCTGGATGGCACTGCCGGCGAGTGGTCGGACGTGAATCTGCACGTCTTTGCCGCGACGCCGGAGGAGCTGGATGTCTTTCTCATGGAGAACGGCATCCCGTACGAGCCGTCGGAGCGGCGCGTGCGGTTCAAGCGTGACGAGTGGATGACGCTTCCCAGCTACCGCTTCCTGGCCGGTTCGCACACGGTGGACCTGACGGTGTTCACCGAGGCCGGTCTGCGGCAGCCGCCGCTCAGCCAGGTCGATGGTCAGCCCATGGAGCGGGCCGGTGTGCAGGCCGTGGACGCCTTGCTGGCGGAGCCCGACGAGGAGTGGGACGGCGCGATTCCGATGCCGGGACAGTAACGCCTGCCCGCCGCGCCGGCGAGGGCCGGTGCGGCGGGCAGGAACGGCGTGGTCAGCGCTTGTCCACGGGGACGTAGTCGCGCTTGGCGGCGCCGGTATAGATCTGCCGCGGACGGCCGATGCGCTGTTCCGGGTCGGCGACCATTTCCATCCACTGGGCCACCCAGCCGGGCGTGCGCCCCAGGGCGAACAGCACCGTAAAGAACGACATGGGAATCCCCAGCGCCCGGTAGATCAGCCCGGAGTAGAAGTCCACGTTCGGGTACAGCTTGCGCTCGACGAAGTAGTCGTCCTTCAGTGCGATCTCTTCCAGCTTTACCGCCAGTTCCAGCTGCGGGTCGTTCTCCATGCCCATCTCCTGGAGCACCTCGTGACAGGTGTCCCGGATGATGGTGGCGCGCGGGTCGTAGTTCTTGTAGACCCGGTGGCCGAAGCCCATGAGCCGGAACGGGTCGTCCTTGTCCTTCGCCTTCTCGATGAACTTGGCGACGTTGCGCACGTCACCGATCTCTTCGAGCATCCGCAGCACGGCCTCGTTGGCGCCACCGTGCGCAGGCCCCCACAGGGCGGCACAGCCGGCGGACATGGCGGCGAACGGGTTGGTCCCGGTGCTGCCGGCAAGGCGCACCGTGGAGGTGCTGGCGTTCTGCTCGTGGTCGGCGTGGAGGATCAGCAGCTGGTCCAGGGCCTTCTCGGCGACCGGGCTGATCTTGTACTCCTCGCTGGGCCGCGAGAACAGCATGTTCAGCAGGTTGGCGCTGTAGCTCAGGTGGTTCTTGGGGTAGACGAACGGCTCGCCGACGAAGTGCTTGAAGGCGGCGCCGGCGATGGTCGGCATCTTGGCGATGATCCGCTGGGCGCACAGATCGCGGCTCGCCGGATCGTTGATGTCGATGCTGTCGTGGTAGAAGGCGGACAGCGAACCCACCACCGCGGTCAGCATCGCCATCGGGTGGGCGTTGTAGTGAAAGCCGTTGAAGAAGTTCTTCAGGCTTTCGTTGACCATGGTGTGGCGGGTGATGGAGTCGGTGAAGTTCTCGAGTTCGGCCTTCTGGGGCAGGTTGCCGTAGAGCAGCAGGTAGGAGACCTCGAGAAAGTTGCTGTGCTCGGCCAGCTGCTCGATGGGGTAGCCGCGGTACAGCAGCGTGCCCTGGTCGCCGTCGATGAACGTGATGTCACTCCGGCAGCTGGCGGTGGACGTGAAGCCCGGGTCGTAGGTGAATGCGTCGAATTCGCCGTACAGGGACTTGATGTCGATGGCGGTCGGGCCGTGGGTGCCTTCACGCACCGGCAACTCCAGGCTCTTGCCGGTGGCGTTGTCCGTGAGCGTCACAGTATGTTTGGACATTCCAGTTACTCCTAGATTCTCTACGGGCCGTAGCCACGCCTGCATCGGCGGCCGTGGGGCCGTGTCCAGGTGTCGGCCGCAGGGTATCAGTGCACGCCGCAGACGGATGCCCGCGGGAATCCGTGCGGGCGCTGCGGGTCTGGACCCCGGTCATTGCGTGCCGGGCCGAAGGGCGTGGTTGGCAGCAACTTACCGCGGCGAAGGCCGCCTCCGGTTGACCGATCGGCGGTGATAGTAACAGCAATGAAGCGGGTGGGGAAGAAGGTGCAAAGAAGCGCGAAATTCGCCGTAATTTCGTTAAAAATACAAAAAATGGGTGAGAAAAAGTCGATAAAATCCGGGCGCGGTTGGTGAATGCCCGGCTTTCGGGTGCTGCAACGCAAAAAACCCGCGCACATGGCGCGGGTTCTTCGGGGTGCTGTGTTACTCCCGTGCGCACCGCTGCACGACAGCGGTGCGCCAGGGCGTTCAGCGGGATTTGCGGACGCGGCCGTACTTCTGCTTGAAGCGGTCCACGCGACCACCACTGCTCAGCACCCGCTGCTTGCCGGTGTAGAAGGGGTGGCTCTTGCTGGAGACTTCCACCTTGACCAGCGGGTACTCGTTGCCGTCTTCCCAGGTAATGGTCTCGCTGGTGCGGATCGTCGAGCGCGTCAGGATGGCGAAATCCGAGGCGATGTCCTGAAAGACGACTTCGCGGTAGTTCGGATGGATGTCCTTCTTCATGACCGGATACCTGTTCGGTTTGGCACACGCGTACTGGCCGCGCGTGCGGGGTATTCAATAAGGGGGCGGATCATACCTTCCGGAGCCGGGGATGACAAGGTCCGTCGAGGTGGCTCAGTCGTTCCCGGCGCCCGGCCGTTCGCCCGGGCGGGTGAACGGCAGAACGCGTGCCCGGGGTGGCTCGCGCATGGCGCTGCCCGTCCAGCGCGCGTGCAGGTAGGCCACCTGGTTGAGCAGCCCCTGGTCACCGCGTACGCTCTGCCACATCATGCGGGACAGGGCCGCGCACGCCGACAGCGGGTCCCGTTGCCGGGCGCGCACCGTGTCGATCCGCCATTGCAGGCGCCGTAGCCGGCCTCGCCGCTCCGGCGGGGCATCCTCGATGGTCGCGTTGATCAGCGCCCGGCGCCGGTGTTCGAAGGCGTCCGGATCCCGCACTGCCAGGTCGCGCCATTCATCGAAGTCAGGCGGTGTCAGCCGGGTTTCTGTCATTGTGGTTCTCCCGTGGCTGAAGGCCGGAGCCCCATGGGCATTGTCCAGCATGTTCCTGAAGCTTAGTCCACGCCGCCCGTGTCTGCTGCCGGGCGCGCAGGCAGCGCTCACACAATCTTCGGGAAGGTGGGTAGCATAGGCGGCTGGATCAAAGGAGCGATGCCGGTTACGAGGAGCCTATGGTGATCAGACTGTTTCAACTGGGTGTGGCGGGGGTACTGGGGGCCGTTGCGGTGGCCCATCATGCTGCTGCCGACTGGCGCGAGCCCCAGCCATTCCGGCGGGATGTGGTGGACGGTCGCCAGTTTGATTACAACACCGAGAGTTTTCTCCATCGGTTCACCTTCGAGCCGGCACCCGGGTTGAATCAGGGGATGAGCCCCCCGCGCGACGGTGTCTTCGGCACCGCGGGCAGCACCCGCAGTGATGAGCTGTATACCCGTCAGGAGATCCAGCTGACCGGCGATTTCGATGGGCCGGGGTACTTCCGCTACCGCTACCGGCGGTTCGAGGATTTCGATGGCCGCTACGACAGCAATCTCATCGGCGTTGGCTCCGAGCTGGGGCAGGGCTCCGGCGTGACGGCCACGGTCTACGGCGACGTGGAGGGCGCCAAGGAGAACGTGGACCTTCACGGCGAACTGGCCTGGGAGGGTGGTGATGGCAGTCACGCGCGCGCCGTCGTGGTGGCCCCGGATTTCATCTTCAACGACAAGCAGGGGGATGCCGAGTACGGCCGCTATCCGTTCACCTACTACCTGTCCGGCGGTTACCGGCTCGGTGAGGCGCTGGTCTACGGCTTTGCCAACTACAACGACAACACGCGCCTGCACGACCACGCCGGGGATTTCACCTACCGCTACCAGCAGGGCCGCGGCGGCGTGGGTGTGGAAGTGCCCTTCGGCGATGCATGGGAGATGGGGCTGGAGGTGGAGGGCCTCTACACCACCCGGGCGCTGGACGACCGCGGCGACAGCGACCATCCCGAGCAGCGGCTGCGGCGCCGTCATTCCCAGGCCACGGCCGAACTCCGGTACGCCTACAGCGCCGACACCTCCCTTTGGGGCGGCGTACGCTACTTCCGCCTGGTGGAGCGGGAGCGGCGGCCGGCCGATGATGGCCGGGTCGACCGCCAGGACCGTCTGGAACGCATGGCCTATCTGGGCGTCACCCGGCGGCTGAGCGAGCGCCTGCAGCTGGCCCCGGGGGTGTTCGTCAACCACGCCGACGTGCGCCAGCGCGAGGACGGCGAGCCGGATGACGAACGCGGGTTCTATGCCAAACTGACCCTGCCGCTGCAGGTGACCGTCAATCAGTCCACCGGCGGTTACGTCGCCCTGAACCCCACCGCACGGCTGCACCGGGCGGCGTTCGGCGGCGGCAACGTCCAGGTCTATCTGCCGTTCTGAGACCAGCGGGGAGGCGTCATGGCGCGTCAGCTTTACGAACTCACCGGGGCGGCGGATCTGCGCTTCAGCCCCTATTGCTGGCGCACACGGATGGCGCTGGTGCACAAGGGGCTGGAGGCGGAGCGGATCCCCTGCCGTTTTACGGACAAGGCGTTGATCGCCTTCAGCGGGCAGGAGAAGGTGCCGGTGCTGGTGGACGGGGAGCGGACCATCAGCGACTCCTGGGCCATCGCCTGTTACCTGGAAGACGCCTATCCTGATGCCCCTGCCCTGTTCGGTGGTGACGCCGCCCGGGCCACCACCCGTTTCGTGAATACCTGGGCCGACACCCGGCTGGGGCCGGCACTGCTGCGGGTGGTGTTGCCCGCCATCGTCGACCACCACCTGGATCCGGCCGACCACGACTACTTCGTGACCACCCGTGAACGGCGGTTCGGGCTGTCGGTGGCGGCGATCCGCGCGCAGCGGGACGACGCCGTGGCGGCCGTGCTTCGGGAGCTGACGCCGCTGCGGCAGCTGCTGCAGGACCAACCGTGGATCAGCGGTGCCGCGCCGGCCTACGCGGACTACAGTGTCGCCGGCATGCTCCAGTGGCAGCGGCTGGTGGATGGTGATGCGCTGCTGGCCGATGAGCCACGGATCCGTGAGTGGCGGGATGCTGTACTGGAGCGGGTCTAGCGCACCACCTTGCCGGGATTCATGATACCGGTGGGGTCCAGGGCCGCCTTGATCTGCCGCATCAGCGCGAGCTCCACCGGGTCTTTCAGCCGCTCCAGCTCCGCGACTTTCAGCTGCCCCACCCCGTGCTCGGCCGCGATGGAGCCGCCCATGGCGGCGACCACGTCGTGGACGACGCGGTTGCAGTCATCCCACTGCGCGCGGAAGGCGTCGGGGTTGGCGCCCTCCGGCTGCGACAGGTTGAAGTGGATGTTGCCGTCGCCGATATGGCCGAAGGGGCAGACCCGCACGCCCGGCAGGGCGGCCTCGACCCGTGCCGTGGCCTCGGCGAGAAAAGCGGGGATGCGCGAGACCGCAACCGAGACGTCGTGCTTGATGCTGGCGCCCTCCCGTGTCTGGCCCTCGGGGATGCTCTCCCGCAGCCGCCAGAGCGCCTGCGCCTGGTCCAGGGACTCCGCCACCACCCCGTCCACCACCCGATCCTGCTCCATTTCCCGTTCCAGGCATGCCTGCAGCGCGTCGCGCAGGGCATCGCCGGCCTGGGGCGTGGATAGCTCCACCAGCAGATACCACGGGTGCGGCGCATCGAAGGGATCACGGCAGCCGGGCACGTGCTTGAGTGCCATGGTCAGGCTGGTGCGGCTCATGAGCTCGCAGGCGGTCAGTGTATCGCCGCCGGCTTCGCGCAGCGCTGGCAGCAGCGCGACCGTGGCCTCGGGCGACGGCAGGGCCAGCAGCGCCGTCTGCACCTGGCGGGGCCGCGGATAGAGCCGCAGCACCGCGGCGGTGATAATCCCCAGCGTGCCCTCGCTGCCGATGAACAGGTCTTTCAGGTCGTACCGGCTGTTGTCCTTGCGCAGCCCGGAGAGGCCGTTCCAGACCCGGCCGTCCGCCAGCACCACCTCCAGCCCCAGGCACAGGTCGCGGGCGTTGCCGTAACGCAGCACGTTGGTGCCTCCGGCGTTGGTGCCCAGGTTGCCGCCCAGCATGCAGGAGCCTTCGGCGGCGAGACTGAGCGGGAACAGGCGGTCGGCGTCGGTCGCGGCGTGCTGCACGTCCGCCAGAATGCAGCCGGCTTCGGCGGTGAGGGTGTCGTTGGTGACATCCACATCGCGGATCTGCCGCATGCGGCGCAGGCTGAGAATGATCTGGGTGCCGCTGGCATCCGGGGCGGCGCCCCCGCACAGCCCGGTATTGCCGCTCTGGGGTACGACGCCGATGCCCGCCTGGTGACAAAGTGCCATGACTGCAGAGACCTCGCCCGTGGAGGCGGGCGCCACCACGGCGGCCGCGCGCCCCTGGAACAGGCCGCGCCACTCGCGCAGGTACGGTGCCCGGGCCTCGCCCTCGATCCAGCCCGCGGTGCCGACGGTGGCCCGGATGCGGTCCAGGGCCTCCTGTGTGCTGTGTGTCAGGTCCATGGCGGCATTGTGCCATGGTGGCCGCCACGGGGCCCGACGGCCGGCCCCCGACTCGGGTAGAATCCGCGCGCATGACCGCTGAGCATCGCAAGATCCTGCACGTGGACATGGACGCGTTCTATGCGTCCGTGGAGCAGCGTGACGACACCAGCCTGCGCGGTCGCGCCGTGGTGGTTGGCGGCTCGCCCGACGGCCGGGGTGTGGTGGCGGCGGCCAGCTACGAGGCCCGGCGCTACGGCATCCACTCCGCCATGCCGGCGGCACGGGCGATCCGGTTGTGCCCGGATGCCGTCTTCATCCGTCCACGGTTCGATGTCTACCGCGCCATCTCCCGGCAGATCCGCGCCATCTTTTTCGACTACACGGCGCTGGTGGAGCCGCTGTCGCTGGACGAGGCGTACCTGGATGTCACCGACACCCCCGGTTTCGAGGGCTCGGCAACCCGGGTGGCCCACACCATTCGCGCCAGAGTGCGCGAGGAGACCGGGCTCACCTGTTCGGCCGGTGTCTCCTACAACAAGTTTCTGGCCAAGCAGGCGTCCGATCTGGACAAGCCGGACGGGCTGACCGTCATCACCCCGGACCAGGGAGCCGCGTTCGTGGCCGACCTTCCGGTGGGCCGGTTTCACGGTGTCGGCCGCGCCACCGAGGCGCGCATGCACGGGCTGGGCATTCACACCGGGGCCGATCTGCGCCAGTGGGATCTGGTGGCGCTGCAGCAGGCGTTCGGCAAGCGCGCGCCGTTCTACTACGGCATTGCCCGGGGGATCGACGAGCGCCCGGTGCAGCCGGTGCGCGAGCGCAAGTCGGTGGGGTCGGAGACCACCTTCCGCCGGGACCTCGCCGCGCGGGCGGACATGCTTGCGGCGCTGGAGCCCCTGGCCGCCAAGGTTGCCGCAAGCCTCGCGGAGAAGGGGCTGCAGGCGCGCACGCTGACGCTCAAGGTGAAGTACGCCGATTTCGAGCAGATCACCCGCCGCCGCACCGGGAGGTTGCCCATGCGCGAAGCCGCCGACATGCTGCCGGTGCTGGACGTGCTGCTGGAGGAAACCGATGTGGACCGCCGCGCGGTGCGCCTGCTGGGCGTGACGGCGTCGGGGCTGGAAGCCCGGGATCTGGAGGCGGGCCGTCAGATGGCTCTGCTGTAGCGCCGATTGCCTACAGCGGCCGGAAACCGCAGATCCGGTCAAGCCGGATCTCCAGCGGCCGTCCGGCGCCGCGCTGCGCGATCAGGTACTCCTCCTGGGCGCGGATGCGCAGGTCGACCGGCAACAGCGGCTCCACATGCCAGCGCCCGTCCGGGCTCTGCCAGCCCACGCGCAGCCGTACACCCTGCACGATGGCAATCTCCAGGGCCGCATACGTCTCGCATCCGATGGGGTGGTAGTCGCTCATATCCAGTTATATAAACCCGGACTGCGGATCCGTCCATGTCACTCGTCATCCCGGAGCACGGTGACATCGGCGAGCTCGCCACTGGCGTCCACTGCAACCACGAACTCGATGGGCTGGCAGCAGATCTGGCAGTCCTCGATGTAGCGCTGCTCGCCCTCGGAGTAGTCCACCAGCGTGGTGAACGGCTCGCCACAATAGGGGCAGTCGACGGTGGTCTCGGTGATCATGGCGTCTCCGGCAGAAAGCGCTGCAGCAGGGAGTCCAGATACGTGTGGCCCGCAGGGGTGGTCCGCACGCGGTCCCCATCCCGTTCCAGCAGGCCGTCGTCCACCGCGCCCTGGATCCGGTCCGCAATGGCCGCGGCGGGCAGCCCGGTGCGGGCCGTGAACAGGGACAGGCTGAAGCCTTCGTCCAGGCGCAGTGCGTTCATGAGAAACTCCAGCGGGCGGTCCGCCGCCGGCACGTCGGTGCACTCCGCGTCGGCGCGGCCCTCGCGCGCGCGCGCCATGTACAAGGCGGGCACCCGCACCTTGCGGTAGCGGCTGATGCGTCCGCGGTGTTCATCGCTCACCTTGCCGTGGCCGCCGGCGCCGATGGCCAGGTAGTCGCCGAAGCGCCAGTAGTTCAGGTTGTGCCGGCAGGCGTGGCCGGGCCGCCCCCAGGCCGAGACCTCGTAGCGCTGCAGGCCGTGTCCGCTCAGATGGGCGCTGCACGCCTGCTGCATGGCCCAGGCCGTCTCCTCGTCGGGCAGCGCCGGCGGGCGGGAGTAGAACACCGTGTTGGGTTCGATGGTGAGCTGGTAGTGGGAGATGTGCGGGGCGCCGAGCCGCAGGGCTTCATCAATGTCCGCCATGGCGCCGGCGTGATCCTGGCCCGGCAGGGCGAACATGAGGTCCACGTTGAAGGTCTCGAAGCCGGCGTCGTGGGCGGCGTCCACCGCACGGCGGGCGTCGTCCGGGCCGTGGATGCGCCCCAGTGCCCGCAGGCGGGCATCGTCGAAGCTCTGCACGCCGATGGACAGCCGGTTCACCCCGGCGGCGCGGAACCCGGCGAAACGCCCCTGCTCCAGCGTCCCGGGGTTGGCCTCCAGGGTGATCTCGGCGTCGGCGGCGAGGTGGTCACCCAGCCACTCCAGCACGGTACCGATGGCGTCGGCCGGAAACAGGCTGGGCGTGCCGCCACCGATGAACACGGTCTCGATGTGCCGGCCCTGGGCGCGCTCCAGCTCACTGTTCAGATCCGCACGCAGGGCCGCGAGATAGTCGCCCACGGGCAGCTGGTCCGGGGCGGTGTGGGAGTTGAAGTCGCAGTAGGGGCACTTGCGCACGCACCAGGGCAGGTGCACGTAGAGGCCCAGCGGTGGTGTTGCGAGTGTGCTCATGATGACCCGCTTCCGGTGCGGCGACCGGCGACGGTCGTCCCCGGCTCAGCCGTTGCCCAGTGCTGCCAGCAGTGCCCGCAGCGCCTGCCCGCGGTGGCTCAGGCGGTTCTTGGTCTCCGGCGGCAGCTCCGCGGCGCTGCAGCCCTCCTGCGGGACCCAGAACACCGGATCGTAGCCGAAGCCGCCCGCGCCGCGTGGTGCCTCCAGGATGCGGCCTTCCCAGACGCCCTGGCAGATGAGTGGTGCCGGATCCTCGGCGTGTCGCAGGTAGACCATGACGCAGCGGAATCGTGCCGTGCGCCCGGCGTCCGCCACGCCGGCGAGCTCGCCCAGCAGCAGGCTGTTGTTGGCGGCGTCGTCGCCGTGCTCGCCGGCGTAGCGGGACGAATAGATCCCCGGCTCGCCCTGGAGCGCGTCCACTTCCAGGCCGGAGTCGTCGGCGATGGCCGGCAGGCTGGTGTGGTGGCAGGCGTTGCGCGCCTTGATGAGGGCGTTCTCCACGAACGTCAGCCCGGTCTCCTCCGCTTCCGGAACCAGGTACTCCGACTGCGGGATGACCGTATGGCCCGTGGGCCGCAGCAGTTCCGCGACCTCCGCCACCTTGCCCGCGTTGTTGCTGGCGAACACCGTGCGCTGCATTACGACGCCTCCAGGGCCTCGCGCTGATGGCGGATCAGCTCGGCGATGCCGCTCTCCGCCAGGGTGGTCATGGCGTCCAGCTCGTCCCGCCGGAAGGCGTGGCCCTCGGCCGTGCCCTGGACCTCGATGAACGCACCGGCGTCGTTCATGACCACGTTCATGTCCGTTTCCGCTTCCGAGTCTTCAGGGTAGTCCAGGTCCAGCACCGGGACGCCCCGGTAGATGCCCACGGAGACCGAGGCGACCTGTCCGTGCAGCGGGCTGCGCTTGAGCTGCCCCCGCTCCATGAGCGTGGTCATGGCGTCGGCCAGCGCTACATAGCCGCCGGTAATGGAGGCCGTGCGCGTGCCGCCGTCGGCCTGGAGCACGTCGCAGTCGATGACCACCGCCCGCTCACCCAGCGCCTCCATGTCGATGCCCGCGCGCAGGGAGCGGCCGATCAGGCGCTGGATCTCCACGGTCCGGCCCTGCTGCTTGCCGCGCGCCGCCTCCCGGCCCATGCGTGAGCCGGTGGAGCGGGGCAGCATGCCGTACTCGGCGGTCACCCAGCCGCGGCCCTTGCCGCGCAGGAACCCGGGGACGCTCTCTTCCACCGAAGCGGTGCACAGCACGCGGGTGTCGCCGAACTCCACCAGCACGGAGCCCTCTGCGTGCTTGGTGAACCGGCGTGTCAGGCGGATGGTGCGCAGTTCGTCGGGCTGGCGGCCGCTGGGGCGCATGGCGGAACCTCCGGGGTGGTTGAATCAGGGGCGCAGAGCGTAACACAACCGCGTTCGCGCGTGCCCGGGGATCCCGCCCTCCGCGCCGCGTGTGCCGGTTTTGCGCGGGCGTCAGAATGCGTAAGATACCAGTCTTCCGAGCGGGCGTTTCACCGCTCCATCCTGCCAGTCAGCAACAGGGCCACAGGGAGAAGGCGCCATGCCGCGCAGTATGACCGCGTTCGAGCGCCGGGAAACCCAGGGTGAGTGGGGTCGCCTGTCCTGGGAGCTCCGGTCCGTGAATCACCGGTACCTGGACGTTCACCCGCGTCTGCCGGACGATCTCCGCCAGCTGGATACCGCCGTACGCGAGCGCATCGGCAAGCGTCTCGGGCGCGGCAAGGTGGAGTGCAGCCTGCGGTTCGAGGCCGCTGCGGCGTCCACTGATGTGCAGTTGAACTGGGAGTACGTGGACCAGCTGCTCGCAGCGACCCGTGAGCTCAACGTCCGGCTGCACGGCGCGGCGCCCATACCGGCCACGGACCTGCTTCGCCTCCCTGGCGTGCTGCAGGAGCAGGGGCGCGATCTGGAGCCGGTCAAGGAGGCGGCCCTGAATCTTCTGGACGAGACCCTGGACGGTTTCGTGGCGACGCGGGAGCGCGAGGGTGAGCGGCTGGCTGCCATGATCGGCGAGCGGGCCACGCAGCTCCAGACGCTGGCCAGCGACATCCGTGCGCGCATGCCCGAGATCAACCAGCGTGTGCGGCGCAAGCTGGAGCAGCGCCTGGCGGAACTGGAGCAGCCCGCCGATCCTCACCGCCTGGAGCAGGAGCTCATCTACATCGCCCAGCGCATGGACGTCGCCGAGGAACTGGATCGCCTGGAGGCGCATGTGCAGGAGATTCAGGCCGTGCTGCAGCGGCAGGAGCCCATCGGCCGGCGGCTCGACTTCCTCATGCAGGAGCTCAATCGCGAGGCCAATACACTGGGCTCGAAATCCGCCGCGCTGGAGACCACCAATACCTCCGTGGACATGAAGGTGTTGATCGAGCAGATGCGCGAGCAGATCCAGAATCTGGAGTGAGGACCCCGACCCCATGATCGGCACGCTGTATATTGTTTCCGCGCCGTCGGGCGCCGGCAAGACCAGCCTGGTCAAGGCGCTGGTGGATACGGTTCCGGGGCTGAGCATCTCCGTGTCCCATACCACCCGGCCGCGGCGGGATGGTGAGCGGGACGGCATCGACTACCACTTTGTCGGTGCGGAGACGTTCCGGGACATGATCGCTGCCGGCGACTTCCTGGAGCATGCGGAGGTGTTCGGCAATGCCTACGGCACCGCGATCAGCGCCGTGCAGCGGCAGCTGACGGCCGGAACCGACGTCATCCTCGAGATTGACTGGCAGGGCGCCCAGCAGGTGCGCCAGGCCATGCCCGAGTGCGTCTCCATTTTCGTGCTGCCGCCCTCTCGCCAGGAGCTGGATCGCCGGCTGCGTGAGCGCGGGAAGGATCCGGAAGAGGTCATCGCCCGTCGCATGCGCGAGGCGGTGAACGAAATGTCCCACTACGACGAGTACGACTACCTGGTGGTCAACGACGCCTTCGGCCACGCACTGGACGAGCTGGTCTCCATCGTGCGCACACGCCGGCTGCGGCTGGTGGCACAGCGTGAGCGCCTTGCCGGAACCCTCGCCGACCTGCTCGCCTGACCGCCGCCTGACCGGGCGGCCGCGGGGTTGTAACCTCTGGCAGCACTCCCGTGGTGCATGATCTGACCGTTCATGGTGCGGGGCATCACACTTGCCCCGTGTTTAAGGTACACTGAATCAGTAGCTTTCTGTCTCAAGGAGTTTTTTCATGGCACGCGTTACCGTCGAGGATTGCCTCGAAAACGTTGATAACCGTTTCGAACTGGTTCTGGTGGCCACCAAACGGGCACGGCAGCTGTCGAACGGACTGGAACCGCGCGTCCCGCTCGAGAACGACAAGCCGACCGTGCTGGCGCTGCGCGAGATTGCAGGCGCCCATGTAGGCCCTTCCATTCTGGAAGAGGATCTGGAGACGGAGTATCAGGTCGCGGCCGAAACCCAGCCCACTCCGGAGACGCCGGACGAGAACTGAGGTGATGCTTGGCCCGTGTTGACCCACTGACGGAGGCGGATGAACCAACCGGCGCTGACCCGAGCCACCGGATCAGCGAGCTGTGTTCTTTGCTCGAGACCTATCTCGAGCCCGAGCACGTGCAGACGGTTTATCGCGCCTACCGGTTCGGGGCCAGAGCGCACGAGGGCCAGCGGCGCCTTTCGGGCGAGCCGTACATTACCCATCCCGTGGCGGTGGCCAAGGTGCTGGCGGAGATGCGGCTGGACTACCAGAGCATCGTCGCCGCCATACTCCACGACGTCATCGAGGATACGCCCACCGCCAAGGAGCAGATCGCGTCGGACTTCGGCGAGGAAGTGGCGGAAATTGTCGACGGGGTCTCCAAGCTCACCCAGATCCACTTCGAGAGCAAGGCCGAGGCCCAGGCGGCGAACTTCCGCAAGATGATGATGGCCATGTCCCGGGATATCCGGGTCATCATCATCAAGCTGGCGGACCGCCTCCACAACATGCGCACCGTCTGGGTCATGCCGCCCCACAAGCGGCGTCGCATTGCCCGGGAAACCCTCGATATCTACGCCCCCATCGCCAACCGCCTTGGCATCAACAACGTCCGCATCGAGCTGGAGGATCTCTGCTTCGCGGCGATTCATCCCATGCGCTGCCGGGTGATCAAGGCGCAGGTGCGCAAGGCGCGGCGCAACCAGAAGAAGCTGGTGGCCAAGGTCAACGATGCGCTCCAGGAGCGCCTGACCGGAATGGGGATCGACGCCCACGTCCAGGGGCGCGAGAAGCACCTCTACAGCATCTACCAGAAGATGCGCGGCTACGGCGAACGCAAGGGGTTCAACGCCGTTTTCGATGTCTACGGCTTTCGCGTGGTGGTGGGCTCGGTGGATGAGTGCTATCGCGTGCTGGGGGCAATGCACGGCCTCTACAAACCGATGCCCGGCCACTTCAAGGACTACATCGCCATCCCCAAGAGCAACGGGTACCAGTCCCTGCACACCATGCTCTGGGGACCCAGGGGCATCCAGATAGAAGTCCAGATCCGCACCGACGAGATGCACCGGGTTGCGGAGATGGGGGTGGCCGCCCACTGGATGTACAAGATGGGCGAGGCCACGGAGAACACCGCCCAGAGCAAGGCGCGGGAGTGGGTGAAGGATCTGCTGGAGATGCAGAAGAACGCCGGCAACCCGCTGGAGTTCATCGAGAACGTCAAGGTGGACCTGTTCCCGGACGAGGTCTACGTGTTCACGCCCAGCGGTGACATCATGGAGATGCCGCGCGGCGCCACGCTGGTGGACTTCGCCTATGCCGTGCACTCCGACATCGGTGATACCTGCCTGGCCGCCAAGGTGGACAAACGGCTGGCTCCCCTGCGCACGCAGCTCGAGACCGGGCAGACCATCGACATCATCACCGCGCCGGGCGCGCGTCCCAATCCCGCCTGGCTGGATTTCGTCGTGACCGCCAAGGCGCGCTCGGCGATTCGTCACTCCCTCAAGAACCTGCGCCACGAAGAGGCCACCAGCCTCGGGCGGCGGCTGCTGGAGCAGGCGCTGCAGAGCCTGTCGCTGGAGCTTGACCAGTTGCCGGCGGAGCAGGTGGAGCAGGGTCTGGAGGCCCAGGGCTTCGAGACCCTGGACGGCCTGCTCGAGAACATCGGGCTCGGGCGCCGCATGCCCTGGCTGGCGGCCCGTCATCTGGCCGGGCTCTCGGAGGAGCTGGTGGAGTCGGAAACCGACGACATGCAGCGGCTCACCATCCGCGGCACCGAGGGGGCGGTGGTTACGTTCGCGCGCTGCTGCAATCCCATCCCGGGCGATCCGATCATCGGCTTTGCCAGCTCCGGTCGGGGGATGGTCATTCACCTGCAGGACTGCAACAACCTGCAGGAGTACCGCAAACACCCCGAGAAGTGGCTCGACGTCCAGTGGGAAGCGGACATCCAGCGGGAGTTTCCGGTGCCGGTGCGGGTGGACGTGGTCAACGAGCGCGGGGTACTTGCGGAGGTGGCGTCCACCATCTCCGACAGCGATGGCAATATCCTCAACGTCTCGGTGGACGAGCGTGACGGCATGATTGCCACCATCAACTTCAGCATCGCGGTTAGCGGCCGCCGGCACCTGGCGCGCATCATGCGCCGGCTGCGCGTGCTGAACAGCGTGCTGCGCATCAACCGCGTCAAAGGCTAAGCGGCCTGCCGCGTCTCCCAGGGGCGGGAGCAACAACAGGATCACATCATGAAGGACTGGCTCATGCGCAAGGACGTGCTGTGGGGCGCCGGGATGGCTGCCCTGCTGGTCGCTTACCTGGCCTTCGGTGATACCGCCGACCCCTGCCGCGACGAGCCGGTGCCCCTGGCGGCGGCGTCGGGGCAGGGCGATGGGGCGATTCCCGAAGGCGAGCCGGTGACCGTCGAGGGCGTTGTCACCGGCGCGTTTCCGGGGCGGGATGCCTTGAACGGATTCTTCATGCAGGCCCCGGACGGCCAGCCGCCCGGGGCGCTGTTCGTCTACGCCCCGGGGCTGACCGAGGCGGAGCGGGAGCGCGTGCGCCCCGGGCACCTGCTGCAGGTCACGGGCGTCACCGCCCGCTTCCATGGCCGGCCCCAGATTGGCGATGTGGAGACCGTGTACCACTGTGGGGCTCCGGGCAGACCGGAGCCGGACACGCTGGAACTCCCCCTCGCCGACGCGGACCGTGACCGCCTGGAGGGGCGGCTCGTGCGCTATCCCGGCACGCTCACGGTGATCGACAATTACCACCTTGGCCGTTACGGCACCCTCGAGCTGGCACCGGAGCGGCTGATCCGCGGCCGCAGCGACGACCAGCCCGGCGAGCGCCTTCTGCTCGACGATGGCAGCTACCGGGCCGACCCCGACCCGGTCCCCTACCTGGATGACACCAGTGGCACCCGGCGTGCCGGTGACCGGGTGCACGCGCCGGTGGGGGTGCTGACGTTCGCCTTTGACCGCTGGCGACTGCATCCCGTGGAACCGCCCCGGTTCCAGGCGGCCAATCCGCGACCCGAGGCGCCGGCATCGGTATCCGGCGACGTACGTGCCGCGGCGTTCAACGTGGAAAACTACTTTCTGACCCTGGGAGAGCGTGGTGCTGCCGATGCGGATGCGCTGGAGCGTCAGCGCGCGCGGCTGCTGGCAGCCCTGCAGGGGCTCGACGCCGACCTGCTGGCCCTGGTGGAGCTGGAGAACGATGCCGCCGCCGCCGAGGATCTCGCGGAACGGGCAAGCGCCGCGCTTGACGGCCCGGAATACCGTGCCGTCACCGGGGGCGACACGGGGTCCGATGCCATCAAGGTGGGGTTCGCCTACCGCCCGGACCGACTGACGCTGCTGGAAGGGCCGTTCCGGGACACGGCCTCCGTGCATAACCGACCACCCCAGGCGGCCGTGTTCCGGCCCGTGGACGGTGAGCCGTTGCTGGCGGTGGTGGTGCATTTCAAGGCCAAGGTGGGCTGCCCGGACACCGGCGATGTCGATCGCGGCCAGGGCTGCTGGAACCGTCTGCGCACGCGTCAGGCCGACGCGCTGCTGGATTTCGTCGGGCGCAAGGTGGCCCGCACGGGTGTCGATGACGTGCTGCTGCTCGGCGACTTCAACAGCTACGCCGCGGAGGATCCCGTACGCCGACTGGAGGCGGCGGACTACCTGAACCTGGTGGCGGATCGGCTACCGCCGGAGAGCCAGTACAGCTACGTCTTCCGTGGCGGCGCCGGGACCCTCGATTACGGGTTCGCCAGTGAATCCATGGCGGCACGGGTGGCCGGCGCCACGATCTGGCACATCAATGCCGACGAGCCGCCGGTTTTCGGCGTCGACGGACGCCTGTCGGACGCGCCTGCGACCGATGGCCCGTACCGGGCATCGGACCACGACCCGCTGCTTCTCGGCATTGACGCCCTGCACTGACGTCCCGTGCGGAACGCCGTGATTATGGTAGACTTCTTACGCGTTGTCGTAATGAAACGTCATCAAGCGCCGACTCTGCGCGAAACAATCAGAATCAGACACCAGAGTAGCCGGGGTCCGCTTGCGCCTCCACAATCGCCACCTGAACTTCAACTACACGGCACGGGTCTACGCGGTGGCCGGCGTACTGCTGATCCCCTTCGCGCTCTACCACATGGTCACGACGGGCGCGCTCATGAGCCTGGCGGTGGGTGGCGCCGCCGCGGCGTTTCTCTCCCTGGCTGCCTGGATCTACCGGCGCGAACACGTCGCGCCGCTGTTGAACGCCGTGGTGGTGGCCACGGCCATTGGTGCCGTGCTGGTTTCCATCCACGAGCTGTCATTGGTGGGCGTGTACTGGGCGTATCCGCTGGTGCTGGTGTTCTACCTGCTCTACAGCTTCCGTATTGCCGCCATCATCAACGTGGTGTTCCTGTTGGTGGCCACACCCGTGCTGATCATGGTCATGCCCGTGGAGCACGTGCTGCGGATTCTCTCCACGCTGCTGCTGACCAGCAGTTTCACCTTCGTGTTTGCCCACAACCTGCAGCGCAGTGCCAGGGAGCTGGAAGGTCTGGCAATGGAGGATCCCCTCTCCGGCGCCGGCAACCGCCGGCAGATGGAGAACCGGCTGAATGAGGCCGTCTACCTGCGCGACCGCTACGGACTTCCCTGCTCCCTGATCGTGCTGGACATCGATCACTTCAAGCGGATCAATGATACCCGTGGCCACCTGGTGGGTGACGAGATCCTGGTGCAGCTCGCGGAGCTGCTGCGGCACCGTCTGCGGCAAAGCGACCGCGTGTTCCGCTACGGCGGTGAGGAGTTCGTGGTGTCGCTGCCGTCGACCCGTGCCGGTGCCGCCACGCGCATCGCGGAGAAGCTGCGGGCAAGGGTCGCCGCGACCCGTTTTCCCGGTACGGACCAGCTCACCGTCTCCGCGGGCGTGGCCGAGCTGCGCTACGGCGAGACCCAGCGCGACTGGCTGCGGCGCGCCGATGCCGCCCTCTATGCCGCCAAGGCGGCTGGCCGTAACCGCGTCAACGTGGCGACGGCGGAGACGACGTTTCCGGAGGGGGCACTGGGCAACCAGGCCGTGTGACCGTAACGCAGCCCTTTCTGTTACCTTTGGCAGAGTTGCCATCAATCGATTCCAACGAGGAGAGGACAAGCGCCATGACGCGGGAAGTGATCCACACGGATCGGGCACCCTCGGCCATCGGGCCGTACTCACAGGCCATCCGGGTCGACAACACCGTTTACCTGTCCGGGCAGATTCCCCTGGACCCGGAGAGCATGGATCTGGTTCGTGGCGACATCCGCGCCCAGGTGGAGCAGGTGTTCAACAACCTGCAGGCCGTCTGTGAAGCAGCGGGTGCCAGCCTGGAGGATATCGCCAAGCTCAACATCTACCTCACCGATCTGGGCAACTTCGGGCTGGTCAACGAGATGATGGAGGAGCGTTTCAACGCGCCTTACCCGGCCCGGGCCGCCCTGGGGGTGGCGAGCCTGCCCAAGGGAGCGGGCGTCGAGATGGACGCCATACTGGTGCGCGACAAGGCCTGAGCACGTGCCGGCCGAAGCTGACGGGGACGCCCTGGGTCAGCCGGTGACCAGTCTGCGGGGTGTGGGCGAGCGCCAGGCCGAGCGCCTGGCGCAGCTCGGCATTCACTCCGTCCACGACCTGCTCCTGCATCTCCCCCTGCGCTACGAGGATCGCAGTCGCGTGCGGCGGCTGGGGGAGCTGCGCCCCGGTGAGCAGGCCCTGGCCAGCGGCACGGTGGAACTGGCGGAGATCGCCCGTGGCCGCCGCAACCGGCTGTTGTGCCGCATTACCGACGGCACCGGGGCGCTGACCCTGGTGTTCTTCCATTTTCACCCCGGGCTGCAGAAACGCCTGGCCCGTGGCACACGTGTCCGCTGTTTCGGTGAGGTGCGTGATGGCCCGTCCGGGCTGCAGATGATCCACCCCGAGCTGGAGACCGGCGTTGACGCCGCCGAGGGCGGCGACGGTCTGCTGCCGGTCTACCCCGCGACCCAGGGGCTCAACCAGACCGCGTTGCGTCGCCTGGTGGACGGTGCCATTGCGCTGCTCGACGCCGTGGCACCGGCAGAGCTTCTGCCTCCCACGCTGCACGGCGATGCGGCACTGCCCACATTCCCGGAGGCGGTGAAGGGACTGCACCGGCCCCCGGATGACACCCCCCTGGCAACCCTGGAAGCGCGCGATTACCCGCCCCGGCGGCGGCTTGTCCTGGAGGAGTTGCTGGCCCATCACCTGACGCTGCGGCGCCAGCGTCATCGCCTGCGGGATCGGGCCGCGGCGCCCGTGCTGCGGGGTACCGGCCGGCTGGTCGCGGCCTTCCGCGAGGCGCTGGCGTTCACGTTGACCGCCGCCCAGGAGCGTGTCGACCGGGAGACCGCCGCTGACATGGCCAGTCGTGCCCCCATGCTGCGCCTGGTCCAGGGGGATGTGGGCTCCGGCAAGACGGTGATCGCGGCGCTGGCGGCGCTGCGTAGCGTCGAGAGCGGCATGCAGACAGCCATCATGGCGCCGACGGAGCTGCTCGCCGAGCAGCATTACCGCAACTTCCGCGACTGGCTGGAGCCCCTGGGCGTGGAGGTGGCGTGGCTGTCCGGGCGGATGCCGGCGTCTGAGCGTCGCGAGGCCCTGAGGGCCCTGGCCGATGGCGACAGCCAGGTCGTGGTTGGCACCCATGCGCTGTTTCAGGACGATGTTACCTTCTCGCGCCTGGGTCTGGTGGTAGTGGACGAGCAGCACCGCTTCGGTGTGCATCAGCGTCTTGCGCTGCGGGAGAAAGGGCAGCGGGAGCATGCCCAGCCCCATCAGCTGATCATGACGGCGACGCCCATCCCCAGGACGCTGGCCATGACCGCCTATGCCGATCTGGATGTCTCCGTCATCGATGAGCTGCCGCCCGGCCGCACGCCGGTGAAGACCGTGGCCGTGCCGGACACCCGCCGTGACGAGGTGGTGGCCGGCATTGCCAAGGCGTGTGCCGAGGGGCGTCAGGCGTACTGGGTGTGCACCCTGATCGAGGAGTCCGACACCCTGCAGGCGCAGGCGGCCGCCGAGACCGTGGAGCTACTGCAGGAGGCGCTGCCCGAGCTGCGCATCGGGCTGGTGCACGGCCGCCTGAAGGCCGCCGAGAAGGACGGAGTCATGCGCGCCTTTGCCGACGGCGACGTGGACCTGCTGGTGGCGACTACGGTCATCGAGGTGGGGGTGGATGTGCCCAATGCCAGCCTCCTGGTGATCGAGAACCCGGAGCGCCTGGGGCTTGCCCAGCTCCATCAGCTGCGTGGGCGGGTTGGTCGCGGTACGGCCGCCAGCAGCTGTGTGCTGCTTTATCACGCCCCGCTCACCGAGACGGCCAAGGCGCGGCTGGCGGTGCTGCGGGAGTCCAATGACGGTTTCGAGATCGCCCGGTGCGACCTGGAGATCCGGGGGCCCGGGGAGCTGCTGGGCACCCGGCAGACCGGGGCCTGGGCGCTGCGCGTGGCCGACCTGGTGGCGGATGGTGAGCTCATCCCGCGGGTGCAGCAGATGGCCGATCGCCTCCTGCAGGAGGCTCCCGCCAGCGCGGACCCGCTGATCGAGCGCTGGGTGGGCGCGGCTGCCCGCTACGGCCGGGTATGAGTGCGGGGGCCGGGATGCAAGCCGCACAGGCCCGTGCGATACTGCCGCCCGTTCCGAAGGCCCCCGAGAGTGGCGATCCCCTGATGCGACACCGTTTCTGCCAGTGGCGGACGCAAGACGGCCGGCCGGGCCGGTCCATACCGCGCCCGGTGCGTGACTGGGTGGTGGAGACGGGGTCGCTTACGGCGGCGCTGCGCCAGCGCTGTGGCAGCACGTTCAACGTCCGCGTGCTCGGGCAGGGGTGGCGCCGGCCCGCGCTGGATGAGGCGTGGCGACTGCAGCTCGGCCGCCGGCGGCTTGCCTGGATTCGTGAAGTGGCGCTGTGCTGCGGTGACACGCCATTGATCGCCGCGCGTACGGTCATTCCCGCCGCGTCCCTTGCCGGCGGCAATGACGGCCTGCGCCGGCTTGGCTCGCGTCCCCTCGGGGAGCTGTTGTTCCAGGGCGGGGGCACGCGGCGTGACCCGCTGGAGGTGGCGCGGCTGCGGCGGGATGACTGGCTGGCAGACCGCATGCGCCGTCTCGGGTTATCATCGGCCCGGGATTGCTGGGCCCGGCGCGTGGTGCACTACCTCAACGGCCGGCCCCTGCTGGTTGCCGAGCTGTTTCTGCCGGAGCTGTTGCCGTGTCGAGCGTGAATACCAGCCATTTCGCGGAGCGACTCGCCCAGTATGCGCGCCTGGCGCGCCTGGATCGCCCCATTGGCAATTTCCTGCTGCTCTGGCCCATGCTCTGGGCGCTCTGGATCGCCGCCGAAGGCTTCCCCGACCCCCTGGTGCTCACGGTCTTCGTGCTGGGCGTGCTGGTCATGCGCGCCGCCGGCTGCGTGATCAACGACTACGCCGACCGCAACGTCGACGGCCATGTGAAACGCACCACCCAGCGGCCCATGGCCCAGGGGCTGGTGAGCGAGCGGGAGGCGCTGGGGGTGTTCGCGACCCTGTGCCTGGTGGCATTCGGGCTGGTGCTGCTCATGAATACGCTCACCATTGCCCTGTCGGTGGTCGGCGTGCTGCTGGCCGCCACCTACCCGTTTGCCAAACGCTACACGCACCTGCCCCAGGTGCATCTGGGCATGGCGTTCGGCTGGGCGGTGCCCATGGCCTTTGCGGCCCAGGCCGGAACCGTGCCGGAGATCGCCTGGCTGGTGTTCATCGCGGCGGTGGTCTGGGCCACTGTCTACGACACCCAGTACGCCATGGTGGACCGCGATGACGACCTGCGCATCGGCGTGAAGTCCACCGCCATCCTGTTCGGGGAGCACGACCGGTTGATCATCGGCCTGCTCCAGGGCCTGATGACGCTGACGCTGCTGTTCGTCGGCCTGCAGGCGCAGCTGGGGCCCGCCTATTACGCCGCGCTGGTCATGGCCACCGGGCTGTTCGTCTATCAGCAGTGGCTGATTCGCGATCGCAGCCGCGAGCGCTGTTTCCAGGCGTTTCTGAACAACAACATCTACGGCGGCATCATCTTCGTGGGTATCGTGCTCAGCTACGGCTGGGCGGCGCTCTGACGGCAGTGCGCGACGTGTCGCGCCCGGCCCCGGGAGCATGAGGCCCTTCGTCCATCCGGAACAGGCTGCAGGCCATGGAATTCTGGTATAGCGTCATTGCAGTGATCGCGCCCGTGCTGGCCGTGATCGGCTCGGCACACGCGGTCCTGGCGAAACGGGACTCGCGCAGCGCCCTGACCTGGGTGGCATTGCTGTGGCTGGTGCCGGTGCTTGGCGCCGGGTTGTACGTGTTGTTCGGCATCAACCGAATCAACCGTCGCGCCGCTGCCCTGCGCCGCAAGGTGCTGGACGAGTTCGAGCGCGATCACGAGTGTGACCTGGCCATGCTGCGCAACCGGCTGGGGCCGGATGCGCAGTATCTGGAGGGACTGGCCCAGGCGACCAACCGGGTCGTGCCGCGGCCGCTGGTCCAGGGCAACAGCATCGAGCCGCTCGAGGATGGTGACGAAGCTTATCCCGCCATGCTCGCCGCCATCGACCAGGCCGAGCGCACGGTCACCCTGGCCACCTACATCTTCGGTAATGACGACGTGGGGCACGCGTTCGCGGATGCCCTGGAGCGCGCGGTCGCCCGGGGTGTCGAGGTGCGGGTGCTGATCGACAATGCCGGCGAGCGGTACACCTGGCCGTCCATGGTCGGGGATCTGCAGCGGCGCGGCGTGCCAGTGGCGCGGTTCTTCCCCGGGTTTCCGGCGCGACTGGTGGGCATCAACCTGCGCAACCACCGCAAACTGCTGATCGTGGACGGCTGCATCGGCTTCACCGGCGGCATGAATATCCGTCATCACCACTACCGTGGGGCCGGCCGCAAGGCAACGCTGGATCTGCACTTTCGCGTCGAAGGGCCGGTGGTGCGCCACCTCCAGGAGACCTTCTACGAAGACTGGCTGTTCGCCACCGAGGAAGAGCTGGACGGGCCGGGCTGGTTCCCGGATCTGACCCCGGCGGGGACGGTGGTGGCCCGGGGCGTGCCGGACGGCCCCGACCACCACTTCCTGACCCACCACATGGCCCTGCAGGCCGCGGTGACCACGGCGCGGGAGTCGGTGCGCATCGTGACACCCTATTTCTTGCCGGAATCGACCCTCGCCGCAGTGCTCAATACGGCCTCGATTCGTGGTGTGACCGTGGACATCGTGCTCCCGGAGCGCTCCAATCTGCCGTTTGTTCACTGGGCCATGATGGGGCAGATCCGCCAGGTGCTGGTGTACGACTGCCGGGTGTGGCTGACGCCGAAGCCGTTCGATCACGCCAAGATCATGGTCGTGGACGACGCCTGGGCGTTCCTGGGCTCGTCCAACTGGGACCCCCGCAGTCTGCGGCTGAATTTCGAGTTCAACCTGGAGTGCTTCGACCGCACCCTGGCCCAGGGACTCAGCGCCCGCGTGGACGAGCGTATCCGGCGGGCACGGCCGCTGACCCGCGAGGACGTGGACGAGCGGCCGCTGCCCGAGCGGTTGCGCGATGGCGTTGCGCGTCTGGCCATGCCTTACCTCTGAGGTGTGCACTGTCATGGTGCATTTTCGGGGCCCTGTCTCTGCGGACGGTCAGGCATGTCATTGATTTCCATGCGCTTGGTCGACTGGCCTGAAACTTGTTACAAAAACCGTGGATGGAATCCACGGTTTGCGGGTAACGCTGGACACTGCCATGTCACATTCTCCCACCGGCGACTGGACCGTCGCCGACTACCTGATCGCGTCCAAGCGGTGCGAGATCCACGGTCTCGAGCAGCTCGTGCGTACCGGGCAACTGGTTGTCAGCATCAGTAATCTGGTGCATGCGCTCCAGCGCGAACGTGGTGCCTCCAACATGTACATCGCCTCCGGCGGGCACCGGTTTGCCAGTGAACTGACCGAGCTGGTTGCTGATGCGAACCGGCAGGAGCGCGCGTTCCGCGATGCCCTCGGCCACATCGATCCCGGAACCGCCTCTCTGCCCGGCGCGAGCCGGCTGTTCAATCGCATCGCCTTTGCCCTGCACGGCCTGGATGAGCTCCCGGGCGTACGCCTGGCCATCGAAAGCCTGAACGTGGATGCGGACACCGTCATCGACGGATACAGCGCCCTCATCCAGGGGCTGCTGGCGGTGGTTTTCGAGGCGGCCGACTCGGCGGCGGATCCGGACATCTCCCGGGTGCTCGTGGCCATGTTCCACCTGATGCAGGGCAAGGAGTTCGCCGGCCAGGAGCGTGCCGCCGGCGCCGCCGGCTTCGCCAGTGGCAGCTTTGGACCCCGGCTGAGCGACCGGCTGCGGCATCTGATCGAGAGTCAGGAGCGGTGTTTCCAGATCTTTCTGGAGTTCGCCGACAGCGATTCCCTGGATGTCTGGCAAGCGAGCGGCGCGGGCACCACCTCCGCGGATATGGAGCGCCTGCGGCGCATTGCCTGCACGGCCAGTGCCGACAGCATTGCCGATGCGGCGCTGGCCGACACCTGGTTCGACGTGGCTACCCAGCGCATCGATGCCATGAAGCAGGTTGAGGATCAACTGGAGGCGAGCCTGGAGTCGTTGTGCCAGCGCCGGATCGGGGATGCCCGGGCCGACCTTGACTGCCACCAGGACCGTATCGAGACGCTGGCCAGTCAGCCCGGGGAGCGGCCCGGGTTCGCCATCTTTTTCAGTGAAAGTGAAGCCGGGCAGCCGGACTCCGCGGCAGGCGTCGCTTACCACACGGACTATGCCAGTCCGCAGCTCGGTCGGTCCCTGATCGATCTGGTGCAGTCCCAGTCGCAGCGGCTGCAGACCATGAGCGAGGAGCTGGCCGAGGCGCGGTCTGCATTGGCGGAGCGCAAGGCGGTGGAGCGTGCCAAGGGGTTGATCATGCGGCACCGGCAGATGAGCGAAGAAGAGGCGTATCGTTTTCTCCGCCAGGTGGCGATGGCCCAGAGCCGCAGGCTTGCGGACGTGGCGGAGGACACGATCGCCATGCAGGACATTCTCAAGGGCCCGAAGCAGTAGGCCGCTGGCAGCGCCGGTGGCGTGCCAGCGGCCACCCGTTCAGGCGCGTTTTGCCGTGGGTTCCTGCTGGGTCGGGGTGGCGTGTTCCCGGAACGACTCCACCTTCTTCTGCTTTTCGTGCAGGAAGCGGAGGATCTCGCGGCGGTAGCGGTTGTAGTCCGGGTTGTCCGCCAGTTCGATGCGGTCCCGCGGCCGGGGCAGGTCCACGTCGAGGATCTCGCCGATGGTGGCGGACGGCCCGTTGGTCATCATCACGATGCGGTCGGAGAGCAGTACCGCTTCATCCACGTCGTGGGTGATCATCAGTACGGTGTTGTTGAGCTCCGCCTGGATGCGCATCACCTCGTCCTGCAGGTGGGCGCGGGTCAGTGCGTCCAGGGCACCGAAGGGTTCGTCCAGCAGCAGTACCTTGGGCTCCATGGCCAGGGCGCGGGCAATGCCCACCCGCTGTTTCATCCCGCCGGAGATCTCTGCCGGGCGCTGATGCAGCGCATGGGACATGCCCACCATCTCCAGGTTCTTCAGCACCCACTCGTGGCGCTCGGCCTTGTTGCGGGTCCGTTTCTGGGTCTTCTCCACCGCCAGGGCCACGTTCTCGTAGACGGTGAGCCACGGCAGCAGCGAGTGGTTCTGGAACACCAGGCTGCGATCCGGCCCGGGGCTGTTCACTTCCTTGCCATCCAGGATGACGCCGCCGCTGGTCGCCTCCAGGAGTCCGGCGACGATGTTCAGCACCGTGGACTTGCCGCAGCCGGAGTGGCCGATGATGGACAGGTACTCGCCGCGGTCCACCGTCAGGTTGACGTTGTCCAGCACCTCGTTGGAAACCGGGCCGCTGCTGAAGGTCTTGCCCACGTTCTCGATGGTCAGATAATGCTTGCTCATGTCGATTCTCCTTGCGTGTCGGCCGATCAGGCCGACGTGCCGCGAGTAACGAGATTGCCGATGAAGGCCACCAGCCGGTCCAGCAGGAAGCCGATGATGCCCACGTAGACCAGGGCCAGGACGATGTCGCTCAGCATGGAGGCGTTCCAGGCATCCCAGATGAAAAAGCCGATGCCGACGCCGCCGATGAGCATCTCCGCGGCCACGATGGCCAGCCAGGAGAGGCCCACGCCGATGCGCAGTCCCGAGAATACGTAAGGGGCGGCGGCGGGGAGCATGATCTTCGTGAAGTTCTCCCAGCCGTTGAGCTGCAGCACCCGGGCCACGTTGCGGTAATCCTCGGGAATGTTCCGCACGCCCACGGAGGTATTGATGATGATGGGCCAGATGGCGGTGATGAAGATCACGAAGATCGCCGACGGATCCGCGGCCTGGAATGCGGCCAGGGAGATGGGCAGCCAGGCCAGGGGCGGCACCGTGCGCAGCACCTGGAACAGCGGGTCCAGCCCGCGCATGGCCCAGGTGGATTTGCCCACCAGGACGCCCAGGCCGATGCCCACCACCACCGCGAGCAGATAGCCGTAGGCCACGCGCTCCAGGCTGGCCAGGATCTGCCAGCCCATGCCCACATCGTTGCCGCCGTAATCGTAGAAGGGGTTGGCGATCAGCTCCCAGGTGTTGGTGACCACTTCGGTGGGAGGTGGCAGCAACGCGCCGGGCTGCCGGCAGAGAACCTCCCAGAGCACCAGCAGGACGCCGATGACGATGGTGGGCGGGAGTACGTGGCTGACGAGGCCCTTGCCCGCCTGCTCCGCCTTGTGGGCCAGTGTGTCCGTGGACGGGAGCCGGTTGCTCACCGGCGCCAGTGCGGTGCGATTGTCGTTGGGTACGGTGGCCATGATGAAGTCCTCTCGCGTTGCCCGTTAACTGGTGTACTTGATGTCGAGGCTGTCCAGGTAGGCGTCCGGGTCCTCCGGATCGAACACCTTGCCGTCGAAGAATTCCTCCTTGCCCCGGGAGGTGGAGTCGGGGATGGCTGCCGAGTCCACACCCAGCTCGGCTGCAGCCTCGCGCCACAGGTCCTCGCGGTTGACGTGGTCCACCAGGGCCTGGCGGTCCAGGTCCATGGGCAGGTAGCCCCAGCGCTGGTCCTCCACCACGAACCACAGGTCGTGGCTCTTGAAGGGGTAGGAGGCTTGGTCGCTCCAGTAGCGCATGCGGTCCGGATGGTTCTCCACCACGCGGCCGTTGCCGTAGTCGAAGTCCCCGCGCATGCGGTCGATGATGTCGTCGTAGGGGGCGTGGACGTAGCGGCGGCGGGCGCAGATCTCGGCCACCTCCTCCACGTTGTCCGGGTCGGCGCAGTACATCTGCGCCTCCATGATGGCCATGAGCAGGGCGCGGGTGGCGTTGGGATTCTCGTCCACGTAGTCCTGGCGCATGCCGAAGGCCTTCTCGGGGTGGTTGTGCCACAGCTCGCCGGTGGTGTTGGCGGTGTAGCCGAGCCCGTGGTTGACCAGCTGCTGGTTCCAGGGCTCGCAGACGCAGAAAGCGTCCATGCTGCCCACGCGCATGTTGGCGACCATCTGCGCGGGTGGCACGACGATGGTGTCGATGTCCCGCTCCGGATCGATGCCGCCGGCGGCCATCCAGTAGCGGATCCACAGGTCGTGGGTCCCGCCCGGGAAGGTCATGGCGGCGCGCACCTCCTCGCCGGCGTCGCGCTTGTCCCGCAACGCCTTGGCAAAGTCGGTGGTGTCCAGGCCCACCTTCAGGTCGCTGTACTCGTTGGCCACGGAGATGCACTGCCCGGCCAGGTTCAGGCGGGCAAGCACGTACATGCCCACCCGGTCCTCGACCCCGGCGGTCATGAGATAGGGCATGGGCGTTAGAATGTGCGAACCGTCGATGCCGCCGCGCCCGGAGCCCAGCACCAGGTTGTCGCGGACCGTGCCCCAGGAGGATTGCTTCAGGACCTGCACGTCGGTCATGCCGTGGTCGGCGAAGAAGCCCTTCTCCTTGGCGATGAACAGAGGTGCCGCATCGGTCAGGGCGATGAAGCCCAGTTTCGCCTCGGTGGTCTCGGGCTTGCCCGAGGCCCAGGCGCGCTGGCCCAGACCGCCCGGAAGGCTGTGCATGGCGGCGCCGCCCGCGGCCGCCGCCATGCCCTGGAGAAAGCGCCGACGGCTGAAGTGGTTGGTGGTGTGGTTGCTCATGGTGTCCTGTCCCTCAAACGAAAAACGCCCGTCGCATCCCCGCGCAGCGTTGCGGGGACGGGACGGGCGTCGTTGCCGTTGTCTGTGGAGCCGAACCGCCGTTGGCTCGGACTCGGCTCACACGTAGCACGCCCTGTGCCAGGTTCGGGTTTTGTTTAAAAAACAAATAGATAGATTTTTTTCTGGGGTGCAGGGCGCCGTTTTCCTGCGTTATCGGGGTGCATCACTACAAGTAAATACCTCGAAAGGGGTGGCCCGGGGTGGGGTCAACGTGCCCGTCCCCTGAGCAGGGAAGTGGCGGCCTGGCGTCGTCTGCGAGGGGCGTGGTTCTGTTTCTGCCCCGATATGATGCACTGCCATGTTGCAGTGCACCTTTGCGGGGCGCCTGTCGGGGATGCCGGCCCTGGTGCGAAGGCCGCCCCGTCGCGCGGAACCCCCGTCATTGCAGGGCATTCCCCGGTTTTCTCCATCGTCGGCACGGTCCTTGTATCAGTCTTCGGTACCACGCGATCCGCTCCACTGATCGGGGCGACAACAAAGCGTGTCCGCAGCCATCGATCGGCTGCCATTGAACAACGGCGTTCACCAGGCCGGCCCCGTGTCCCGCACACGGAGCCGGCACGGTGAGCGCTTTTTTTTTGCCGATTGCGCGGGGACGCGGCAACGGCGGCGCACGCACGACCTGACGGAGGACGTCATGAAAGAGAAACTGGTTCTGGTCGGTAACGGCATGGCGGGGATGAAGGTCATCGAGGAATTGCAGACCATCGCCCCGGAGCGCTACGACATTACCGTCTTTGGCGCTGAGCCCCACGGCAACTACAACCGCATCATGCTCTCGCCGCTGCTCGCGGGCGAGAAGACGCTCGATGAGATCATGCTCAACGGTGAGGACTGGTACACCGAACACGGCATCACGTTTCACAAGGGCAAGGAGATCATCGAGATCGACCGTATCGGCAAGCGGGTCTTCGCTGCCGACGGCACCGTCGAGGACTACGACCGCCTGTTGCTGGGCACTGGTTCCCACCCGGTGATGATTCCGGTACCGGGGCATGACCTCCCCGGCGTGGTCTCGTACCGCGACGTGAAGGACGTGGACAGCATGCTGGAGGCGAGCCGCAGGCACCGCAAGGCCGTGGTGATCGGTGGCGGACTGCTGGGGCTGGAAGCCGCCTACGGGCTCATGCAGCAGGGCATGGAGGTGACCGTGGTGCACCTGATGCCGTGGCTCATGGAGCGCCAGCTCGACGAGACCGCCGGCCGGTATCTACAACAGTCCCTGGAGGAGAGAGGCATGCGTTTCCGCATGGAAGCGCAGACCAGCGAGATCGTCGGCGATGAAAACGGCATCGAGACCGTCCGCTTCAAGGATGGCAGCGAGGAAGCCGCCGATCTCGTGGTCATGGCCGTGGGCATCAAGCCCAACAAGGAGCTCGCCGAAAAGGCGGGGCTGTATTGCGAGCGTGGCGTGGTGGTCTCCGACACCATGCAGACCTTCGACCCCAGTGTCTACGCCGTGGGTGAGTGTGTGCAGCACCGTGGCACCTGCTACGGCCTGGTGGCGCCGCTGTTCGAGCAGGCGAAGGTGTGTGCCAACCACCTTGCCGGCTACGGCTTCCGGCTGTACGAGGGCTCGGTGACCTCCACCAAGCTCAAGGTCACCGGTGTGGATCTGTTCTCCGCCGGCGAGTTCCAGGATGACGAACGCGTGGAGAACATCGTCTACCAGGACCCTCACGCGGGCGTGTACAAGAAGGTCTGCGTCAAGGACGACCGCATTGTCGGCACGGTCCTGTACGGCGACACCGGCGATGGCACCTGGTACTTCCAGCTTCTGAAGGACGGCACCTCGGTGGCCGACTTCCGCGACTCGTTGCTGTTCGGCCAGGCGCACCTGGGTGATGCCGGTCACGGGGGCGTCAATCAGGTGGCCAACCTGGCCGACGACGCCCAGATCTGCGACTGCAACGGCGTCTGCAAGGGCGATATCGTCCAGTCCATCACCAAGGAGGGGCTGTTCACGCTGGACGACGTCAAGACCCACACCAAGGCGGCCGCCTCCTGCGGCTCCTGCAGCGGGCTGGTGGAGCAGTTGCTTGCCGCCACCATGGGTGGTGATTACGAGGCGGGCAAGGCCAAGCCCATGTGCGGCTGTACCGACATGAGTCACGACCAGGTGCGCGAAGCCATCCGCGACGGCGGCCTCACCAGCCTGCGCGCCGTGTTCGACAGCCTGGGCTGGAAAACCGACGACGGCTGCGAGAAATGCCGCCCGGCCCTGAACTACTACCTGATCTCCACCTGGCCGGACGACGCCGAGGACGACTCCCAGGCGCGCTTCGTCAACGAGCGCATGCACGCCAACATCCAGAAGGACGGCACCTTCTCCGTGGTGCCGCGCATCTGGGGTGGCGTCACCACCCCGCAGCAGCTGCGCTCCATCGCCGAGGTGGCGGAGAAGTACGAGGTGCCCACGGTGAAGATCACCGGCGGCCAGCGCATCGACCTGCTGGGCGTGAAGAAGGAGCAGCTCCCCGGTGTCTGGGGCGATCTCTCCGATGCCGGCTTCGTCTCCGGCCACGCCTACGGCAAGGCCCTGCGCACGGTGAAGACCTGCGTCGGCTCCGAGTGGTGCCGCTTTGGCACCCAGGACTCCACCACCTGCGGCATCGAGCTGGAGGAGATGACCTGGGGCACCTGGACGCCGCACAAGTTCAAGATGGCCGTCTCCGGCTGCCCGCGCAACTGTGCCGAGGCCAGTATCAAGGACTTCGGCGTGGTCGCCATTGAGTCCGGCTGGGAGCTCCATGTGGGTGGCAACGGCGGCGTCAAGGTGCGTGCCACCGACGTGCTGTGCCGGGTGGAGACCATGGAGGAGGTCAAGGAGTACGCCGCCGCCTTCCTGCAGCTCTACCGCGAGGAAGCCCGCTACCTGGAGCGCACCGCGCCCTGGATCGAGCGGGTGGGACTCAGCTACGTGAAGGACCGCGTGGTCGAAGACGCCGAGGGCCGCCAGACCCTGGCCGAACGCTTCCACGCCTCCCAGAAGCATGCCCAGGACGATCCCTGGAAGTTCTACAGCAAGAACCACCAGGAGAAGTTCGAGCCCCTGAAGAAGGCGGGCTGAGTTCCGTCAGGGTGGGTCGCGGCTTGCGCCGCTCCTACGTCGCGATGGCTGTAGGAGCAGCGCGAGCCGCGACCACCAACCAGAACACGCAACACAGGTGAACCCATGAGCGCACAACCCGATACAACCCAGAACACCGCCGATTGGCTCCCCGTGGGCCGCCTGGAGGAGATTCCGCGGCTTGGCGCGCGGGTGGTGGAGACCGACCACGGCCCCGTGGCGGTGTTCCGTAACGGCGCCGACGAAGTCTTCGCCCTGCTGGATCGCTGCCCCCACCAGGGCGGGCCGCTGTCCGAGGGGCAGGTCCACGGCCGTCTGGTGACCTGCCCGCTGCACGCCTGGAACATCCATCTCGACAAGGGCGAGGCGAAGGCCCCGGACGTGGGCTGCGTGCCGCGCTTCGAGGTGCGCAACGAGGATGGCGCGCTGTACCTCAATCCGCAGCCGGTGAGCTGAGACCCCGGTGGTCGCGGCCTGCGCCGCTACTACGGCGGGCCATGGCAAAACCCTGTAGGAGCGGCGCAAGCCGCGACCAGGCGTCGAAGGCAAACTCCGCCACCCCATACCGGCTCCAACACGCGCAGCCCGAAGAGGTGTCACCATGCACGACCAACACTCGCAAACGGTACACACCACCTGCCCCTACTGCGGCGTCGGTTGCGGCGTGCTGGCGTCGCCCGGCGCCGGGGGGACGGTCACGATCCAGGGCGACCCGCAGCACCCGGCCAATTACGGACGGCTCTGCTCCAAGGGGGCCGCCCTGGGGGACACCGTGGATCTGGACGGTCGGCTGCTGCACCCCGTGGTGCACGGCGAGCGGGCTGCGTGGGACACCGCGCTGGAGACGGTTGCCGAAGGGCTGCGCCGGGTGATTGCCGAGCACGGCCCGGAGGCGGTGGCCTTCTACGGCTCCGGTCAGATGCTCACCGAGGACTATTACGTCTCCAACAAGCTGTTCAAGGGCTTCATCGGCACGCCCCACGTGGACACCAACTCGCGGCTGTGCATGGCCTCCACCGTGGTGGGTCACAAGCGTGCCTTCGGCGCGGACACCGTGCCCGGCAACTACGCCGACCTGGAGCAGGCGGACCTGCTCGTGCTCGCCGGCTCCAATCTTGCCTGGTGCCATCCGGTGCTCTACCAGCGGGTGAAAGCGGCCAAGGCGGACAACCCGGACATGCAGGTGGTGGTCATCGACCCACGCCGGACGGACACCTGCGAGATCGCCGACCTGCATCTGCCCCTGGCGCCGGGGACGGACGTGTGGCTCTGGAACGGGCTGCTCCACCACCTGGCCCGTGACGGCCAGGTGGACTACGCCTTTCTCGAGCAGCACACCGAAGGCTTTGGCCAGGCCATCGAGACGGCGCGCGAGGGCGGCTCGGTGCCCGACGTGGCCGCCCAGTGCGACCTCCCTGAAGGTGACGTGATGCAGTTCTTCCGCCTGTTCACGCGCACCGAGAAGACCGTGTCGCTGTTCTCCCAGGGGGTGAACCAGTCCAGTGCCGGCACCGACAAGGTCAATGCCATCATCAACTGCCACCTGCTCACCGGCCGCATCGGCCGGCCTGGCATGGGCCCCTTCTCCATCACCGGCCAGCCCAACGCAATGGGTGGTCGCGAGGTGGGCGGGTTGGCCAACCAGCTGGCCGCGCACATGGACTTCGCGCCCGGCGATGTGGACCGGGTGCGCCGGTTCTGGGATGCCCCGAACCTGGTGACCGGCCCGGGCAACAAGGCGGTGGACCTGTTTCAGGCGGTGGAGCGTGGCGAGATCAAGGCCGTGTGGATCATGGCCACCAACCCGGCGGTGAGCCTGCCCGACGCCGACCGCATGCGCGCCGCGCTGGCGGACTGTGAGCTGGTGGTGGTTTCCGAGGCCATGGCCCACACGGATACTGCCGATGTGGCGGACGTGCTGCTGCCCGCCCTCACCTGGGGCGAAAAGGACGGCACGGTGACCAACTCCGAACGCCGGATCTCCCGGCAGCGGCCCTTCCTGCCGGCGCCGGGCGAGGCGCGGGCGGACTGGTGGGCGCTGTCGCAGGTGGCGCAGCGGCTCGGCTTCGGCGCGGCATTCCCCTATACCGCCCCGCATGACATCTTCGACGAGCATGCGCGGTTGTCCGCCTTCGAGAACGACGGCCGGCGGGATTTCGACATCACTGGCCTCGCGGGCATGGACCGTGCCGCCTACGACGCCATGACCCCCCGCCAGTGGCCGGTGCGCGCCGACGGCGCCGACACGCCGCGCCTGTTCGACGATGGGCGCTACTTCACCGACTCCGGTCGCGCCCGCTTCGTGGCGGTGGAACCGCGCGTGCCGGTCAACCGCCCCGACCCGCAGTTCCCCGTGGTGCTGAACACGGGCCGGGTGCGCGATCACTGGCACACCATGACCCGCACCGGCAAGGCGGCGCGGCTGTCCGCGCACGCCGTGGAGCCGTTCCTGCAGGTCCACCCGGATGATGCCGGCGTATTCGGCCTGGAAGAGGGTGGTCTCGCCCGGGTGGGCAGCCGCTGGGGGCACTTCGTTGGCCGTGTGGTGCTCGACCGCGGCCAGCGTCGGGGCAACGTCTTCGTACCCATGCACTGGAACGCCCAGTACGCCGCCAGGGGGCGTGCGGATGCGGTGGTGAACCCGGAGGTGGATCCGCTCTCCGGGGAACCGGAATTCAAGCACACCCCGGTTGCCATCGCCCCGGCCCAGGCCGCGTGGTACGGCTTCATGCTGTTGCGCGAGGCGCCGGTGGCGCACCCGGAGTGCGCCTGGTGGGCGTTCGCCCGGGGTGACGGTTTCGTGCGCTACGAGCTTGCCGGCAACGAGGATGCGGGCAGTCTGCCGGCGGTGGCGCGGACGCTCCTGGGCAATGGTGAGGACTGGCTGGAATTCGAGGATCCCGCCCGCGGCAGCTACCGGGCCGCCTGGCTCGACGGACGGGGGCGGCTGATGGGGTGCCTGTTCATGGGGCCGCTGGAGACGTTGCCCGCCCGGACCTGGCTTGCCGGGCTGTTCGAGACCGAAGGGCTGGACCCGGCCGAACGCATGGCGCTGCTGTCGGGACGGCCACCGGCCGGCACGCCGGATACCGGCCGCACCGTGTGCTCCTGCTTCGGTGTGGGCGAGAACACCATCATCGACACCATCGCCGCCGGGGCGGTTGATCCAGCCGCCGTCACGGCCGCCTGCCAGGCCGGTGGCAACTGTGGCAGCTGCGTGCCGGAGGTGCAGCGCCTGATCCTGCAGCACGCCCCGGCGATGAACAGGAGGAGTGCATGATGTCTGGTGGTCTGATTGACGGGCTGTTTCGGTCGCGACTGACGTCGCTCCTACGGGCACCTCGAATGGATTCTGCCGGAACCCGCCGTAGGAGCGACGTTAGTCGCGACCCCTCCGGTGAACCACAACGCACACCCGGCCGCGTCTATCTCGTCGGCGCCGGCCCCGGTGACCCGGAGCTGCTGACCCGCAAGGCCGAACGCGTGCTGCGCGAGGCCGACGTGATTCTCCACGACCGGCTGGTCTCTCCGGAGATCCTGGCGCTGGCCGGCCCGGGGCCGGAACGCATCTACGCCGGCAAGCAGTGCGGTGACCACCACGTCCCGCAGGGCCGAACCGAGGAGCTGCTCATTCGCTATGCGCGCCAGGGCCTCACCGTGGTGCGGCTCAAGGGCGGTGACCCGTTCATTTTCGGCCGCGGCGGCGAGGAGCAGGACGCCCTGCGGGCTGCCGGCATTCCCTGCGAGGTGGTGCCCGGTGTCACCGCTGCGCTCGGCTGCGCCGCCGCCACCGGGATTCCCCTCACGCACCGGGACCATTCACGCTCGGTGCTGTTTCTCACCGGCCACGACCGGGAAGGGCGCAGCCCCGATGACTGGGCCGCGCTGACCAAGGCCGACCGCACCCTGGTGGTGTACATGGGTCTCGGTCCGTTGGCCGGATTCTGCGACGGGCTACGCCGGCACGGCCTGCCGGACGACTGGCCGGTGGCCGTCATCGCCGAGGGAACCACCAGCAAGCAGCAGGTGGTGCGCGGCACGCTCCGGGATATTGCCGACCGGGCCGCTCGTGCCGGGCTGCCAAGCCCTGCGCTGACTCTCATCGGCCGGGTGGTCGATGCCGCCGACGACACGACACTGGCCGCCACCGCGGCCGGTACAGCAGTGCTCACGGAGTGAGGTGATCCCATGACATCCCAGGTCACGAAACGCAACACGGTGCTCGGCATGAGCACCTTCGGCTTCACCATCTGCTTTGCCGTCTGGGTGATGTTCGGGGTGATTGGCAACCCCATCGCCGACGAGCTGGGGCTGTCGGAGACGCAGTTCGGTCTGCTGTCGGCCATGCCCATTCTCACCGGCTCCCTGGCGCGCCTGCCCATCGGCATGCTGACGGACCGTTTCGGCGGCCGTCCCGTGTACGCACTGCTGATGCTCTCCACCGTGCTGCCCATCTACCTGCTGCAGTACGCCACCAGTTACTGGCAGCTGCTGGTGCTGGGCCTGTTCGTGGGCCTTGCCGGGGCGTCGTTCTCCGTGGGTATCGCCTACGTGGCGCGCTGGTTCCCGCGCGAGCGCCAGGGCTTTGCCATGGGGATCTTCGGCGCCGGTAACGCCGGTGCAGCACTGACCAACTACGTGGCGCCCACGCTGGTGGTGATGTTCGGCTGGCAGTTCGTGCCCACGGTCTACGCCATCGCCATGCTGGTGACCGTGGTGCTGTTCTGGTGTTTCACCTGGAATGATGTCCGTGACGACCAGGCCACCGTCCCGTCCATGCGGGAGCAGCTGCAGGTCCTGCGCGATCCGCGCGTGCTCAAGTACTGCCAGTACTACTCCGTGGTGTTCGGCGGTTACGTGGCGTTGTCGCTCTATCTCACCCGCTACTTCATCGCCGAGTACGGCGTCGGTATCCAGCTGGCCGCACTGGTCGCCAGCATCTTCGTGCTGCCCTCCGGCGTGATCCGCGCCCTGGGCGGCTGGTTCTCCGACCGCTTCGGCGCCCATGCGGTGACCTGGTGGTGCATGTGGGCAAGCGCCATCTGCCTGTTCTTCATGGCCTACCCCCATACCCGCGTCATCATCGACACGGTGGATGGCGGCACCCTGACCCTGAACCTGGGGCTGAACATCTGGCTGTTCACCGCGCTGCTGTTCGTCGTGGGCGTGGCCTGGGGCTTCGGCAAGGCGTCGGTGTTCAAGTACATCTCCGACGACTTCGACCGCAACATCGGCGTGGTGTCGGGCATCGTCGGCCTCGCCGGCGGCCTGGGCGGCTTCCTGCTGCCCATCATGTTCGGCGCGCTGGTGGACATCACCGGCGTGCGCAGCACCGTCTTCATGCTGCTGTTCGGCGTGACGGTGGTGTCGCTGATCTGGATGTGGTGGACGGAGCGCCGGCCCCACGGCGGCTCCGCCATGGAGGGGGCAGGAGCGCGGTCGTAGACCGCCGCGCTCAGATCGTCGGTGTGGCCGTGGGATGCGCCAGGTCCGGCACCGGCACGCGACCGCTGGCGTAGACCTCGCCCTGACGCCACAGGCGCCACTCGCCCGGCAGGTAGTCGTCCCAGCGCTCGTCGCTGGTGAGCGCCTCGGTGGCGATGACACTGACGATGTCCCGCGGCGTGGTCTCCGGCTCGAAGTCCACGGTGACATCCGCGTCCTTCAGCCGCGCCGGGCCGAAGGGGGCGCGGCGGGTGATGGCGGTCATGCGCGTGCTGCAGAACGTGAACAGCCAGTCGCCGTTGCTCACCAGCAGGTTGCACACGCCGCGCTGGGCATAGCTCCCGGCCCGGGTGACCAGCTCGGCCAGCAGGGTATCCAGTCCGACGTCCGGGGCCAGCTCGGCGCGGATGCCGTTGAGCAGATCGCAGAAGATGTGCTCGCTGTCGGTATCGCCCACGGGCTCGTAGATGCCCGGCCGGGCCCGGAACCCCTCGATCTGCCCGTTGTGGGCGAACGTCCAGTAGCGCCCCCGGAGCTCGCGGATGAACGGGTGGGTGTTCTCCAGCGCCACCCGCCCCACGTTGGCCTGCCGGATATGGCAGATTGCCGCCTCGCTCTTGATGGGGTGGGTCTCCAGCACCTCGGCGATGCGCGAGCTGGCGCTTGGCTCCGGGTCGTGGAACACGCGCACCCCTCGCCCTTCGTAGAAGGCGACCCCCCACCCGTCGCGATGCGGCCCGGCGCCGCCCCCGCGCTGGCGCAGGCCGGTGAAGCTGAAGCACAGGTCCGTTGGCGTGTTGGCGCTCATGGCCAGCAGTTCGCACATGGTCGGTTGTCACTCCGATTGGGTGGTGCAGGGCGACCAGTATACCGTCAGACCCGCCAACGGACCGCTATACTCCAGGGAAAAGAAGCCACAAGGCGACGGGCATGGAGGTGTGTCATGGCGGACCTGGGACGCGGCATCATCGCGGGGCTGGTTGCCACACTGGTCATGACGATTCTCATGGTGTTCCGGCTGGCGGCCGGCATCATGCCCTGGTTCAACCCCATCGAGGTCATGAGCCTGGCGGCGCAGACGGCCATGAACGTGGTGGCGGTGGATGTGCTTGGCTGGTTCATCCACTTCGTGGTGGGGGTTCTGCTCTGGGGCGGACTGTTCGGCTTGCTGGCGGGGTTTCTGCCCGGCGGCGGCTATCTGGCGCGGGGTCTGATCTTCGGGGTACTGGCGTGGCTGCTGGTCATGGTCGTCCTGTTTCCCCTGGCGGGGTCGGGCCTGTTCGGGATGGGGTTCGGCGCCCTGATTCCGTTCGGCACGCTGCTGTCGCACCTGATCTATGGTGCCGTACTGGGCGCCTCCTTCGGCTGGTTGAAGCGGCTCTGACCTATTGGCCGAAATACTGGCTGCGCAGCAGGGTGATGTACTCGCCCTCGATGGCGAGAAACAGCACCAGCACCAGCAGCACCAGCGGCGGTATCAATATCGCATAGACCAGTGATGGCCGCTCCCAGCGCACGTGCATGAAGATGGCGACGATCAGCCCCGCCTTTGCCAGCATGAACAGCAGCACCAGGAACCAGCGCCAGAATCCCTGCAGGTCATTGTAATCCACCAGGTAGGACAGAAAGCTCAGCACGAACAGCCAGCCCCAGACCTGCAGGTAGAGGGCGATGGGGGGCTGCTTGTGTTCGTCTTGCGTGGCCATGACCGCACCTCACAACAGGTAGAAGAACGCGAAGATGAACACCCAGACCAGGTCCACGAAGTGCCAGTACAGCCCGGCCACTTCCACGGGCTCGTAGTCGCCGCTGCGGTCGTAGTGCCCCTTGAGCACCTTGATCGCCACGATCAGCAGGTAGAGCACGCCGATGGAGACGTGCAGCCCGTGGAACCCGGTGATCATGAAGAATGCGGCGCCGAACTGCGGAGCGCCCATGGGGTTCTCCCACGGGCGCACGCCCTTGCCGATGAGGTCGGTCCACTCGTAGACCTGCAAGCCGACAAAGGTGGCGCCCAGCAGGGCCGTGAGCAGCAGGAAGAGCGCAGCCATGCGGCGGTTGCGCCGATAGCCGAAGTTCACCGCCATGGCCATGGTGCCGCTGCTGGTGATGAGGATGAACGTCATGATGGCGATCAGCAGCAGCGGGAACTCGTGGCCGAGGATGGTGAGGGCGAAGACCTCGCTGGTATCCGGCCACGCCAGCGGCGTGGTCAGCCGCACGGCCATGTAACCCACCAGCAGCAGCGTGAACACGAAGGTGTCGCTGAGCAGGAAGATCCACATCATGGCCTTGCCCCAGGAGACGTTGCGGAACGTCGCCCGGTCCGCCGCCCAGTCGCTGACCAGGCTCTGCCAGCCGGACTCGCCCCGGCCGGGCTGTGTGGATTCGTGTCGCTGTCCGGATTCCACCGCCATTACCCGATCCTCATGCCATGATGACCAGCACCCCCAGCAGCACCAGCCAGACCGCGAGCAGGAAATGCCAGTAAATGGCACACAGCTGAATGGAGAGCTGTAGCGCCGCACGGTCCGTACCCAGGCGGGACGCCATGCGTAGCCGCGACCAGGCGACCAGCCCGCCCAGCAGGTGCAGGGCGTGCAGCGCCGTCATCAGGTAGAAAAAGCTGTAGGCGGGGTTGGCCGCCAGGTGGCCGCCCTGCTGTTGGAGGTCCGCCCATGCCCAGATCTGGCTGCCGAGGAACGCCAGCGCCAGCACGCCGGCCGCCAGCACCGCCCGCCGGAGCGCGGGCAGACGCGCCAGGCGCGCGGCCTTGCGGGCCTGCTCGAAGGCGAGGCTGCTGGCCAGCAGCAGCAACGTGCTCAGCCACACCTGCCACGGCAGCGCCACGGGTTGCCAGTCCGGCATATGGCGGCGCATGACGTAGGCCATGACCACCAGCCCGAACAGCGATGCCAGCGGCAGCAGGAAGGTGTACAGGCCCCGTCGCAGGGCCGGACCCCGGCTCACCGGCCCCTGCCAGTGGCCAATGCCGGAGCTCGGCTCCAGGCTGCCGCGCTCGGGCTCTCGCCGGACCCAGAAGCTCATGGTGAGTCCTCCCTGTGGCCGTGATCCGGGGCGCTGGTCGGCCGCGGTTCGGTCTGCGGAATGAAGTCCTGCGGCGCCCTGGGCACGTTGTAGTCGTACGCCCAGCGGTGGACCTCGGGGAGCTCGGCGCCCCAGTTGCCGTGTCCCGGCGGGGTCTCCGGGGTCTGCCACTCGAGGCTGGTGGCGTTCCACGGATTACCGCCCGACGGCCTGCCGCGCACGGCGCTCCACGCCATGTTCCACAGGAACAGCACCTGGGCGACACCCACGGCCAGGGCCACCACCGTGATGAACGTGTTCAGGTCGTGGGCGGACTGCGGAATGAAGTCGTAATCGTAGTCGTAGTACCGCCGCGGCATTCCCAGCACGCCGAGATAGTGCATGGGGAAGTAGATGGCGTAGGTGCCCAGGAACGTGATCCAGAAATGGATGTGTCCCAGGCGCTCATCCATCATCCGGCCGGTGATCTTGGGGTACCAGTGGTAGATGGCGCCGAAGACCACCAGGATGGGCGCAACCCCCATGACCATGTGGAAGTGGGCCACCACGAAGTAGGTGTCGGCCAGGGGGATGTCCACCACCACATTGCCCAGGAACAGCCCGGTGAGCCCGCCGACGATGAAGGTGACGATGAACCCGATGGCGAACAGCATGGGCACGGTGAAATGGATGTCGCCCTTCCACAGGGTGAGTACCCAGTTGTAGACCTTGATGGCCGTGGGCACGGCGATGACGAGCGTGGAGATGGCAAAGAAGTAGCCGAACGACAGGTTCATGCCGCTCACGTACATGTGGTGCGCCCAGACGAAGAAGCTGAGAAAGCCGATGATGACGATGGCCCACACCATCATGTGGTAGCCGAAGATGTTCTTCCGGGCGTGGGTGCTGATGAGGTCCGACACCAGGCCGAAGGCGGGCAGGGCAACGATGTAGACCTCCGGGTGCCCGAAGAACCAGAACAGGTGCTGGAACAGCAGCGGGCTGCCGCCTTCGTGGTCCATCTGCTGGCCCATGGCGATGATGGCCGGCATGAAGAAGCTGGTGCCCAGGGTGCTGTCCAGGATCATCATCACCGCGGCGACGAACAGCGCCGGAAACGCCAGCAGTGCCATGATGGCGGCGACGAAGATCCCCCAGACGGTCAGTGGCATGCGCATGAGCGTCATGCCCGGTGCGCGCGCCTGCAGTACCGTGACCACGTAGTTCAGCCCGCCCATGGTGGCGGCGACGATGAAGATCGCCAGGGACACCAGCATGGTGAGAATGCCCCAGTCCGCACCCGGCGTGCCCCCGGTGATGGCCTGGGGCGGATACAGGGTCCAGCCTGCGCCGGTGGGCCCGTCGGGCACGAAGAAGCTCGCCATCAGAACGATGACGGACAGGAAATAGAACCAGAAACTCAGCATGTTCAGGTAGGGAAACACCATGTCCCGTGCGCCGATCATCAGCGGGATCAGGTAGTTGCCGAAGCCGCCCAGGAACAGCGCCGTGAGCAGGTAGACCACCATGATCATGCCGTGCATGGTCATGAACTGGTAGTACGCTTCGGCGTCGATGAGCCCCGAGTCGGGAAAACCGAGCTGGATGCGCATCAGCCCGGAGAGCACCAGCGCCACCAGCCCCACGCCGATGGCAGTGACCGAATACTGGATTGCGATGACCTTGTGGTCCTGGCTCCAGATGTACTTCCGCACGAAGCCGTGCGGCTCGTGGTGGGCATGGCTGTCGGCGGAAGCGGAATAGGCCATGGCGAGTCTCCCGGTCAGTCTCCGGTGCCGTTTTCGGGGGGTGGTGCGTCGTCGTCCCTGAGGCTGCGGATATACGCCACCAGCGCGTCCAGCTCGTCGTCCTCGAAGTCGTAGGCGGGCATTGCCGGCGGGTACCCCTGGGTGAGCTGTGCCCGCGGGTCGGTGATGGAGCGTCGGAGGTAGGCGTCGTCGGCGGTGACGGTGGAGCCGTCGTCCAGGGTGACCTCGCTGCCATAGAGGTTCAGCCAGGTGGGGCCGACGCTGCGGCTGCCGTCGGCGGTGTGGCAGGCCATGCAGCCTTCCGAGTCCGCCAGTTCCCGCCCCCAGCGCACGTCCTCGTCTTCCTCACGCTCCTCCAGGGCCGCCATCTGGTCGCCAAAGGTGCGGCGCTCCGCCAGCCAGGCATCGAAATCGTCCTGCTCCATGACGATGACGTCGTCGCGCATGCGGTAGTGGGCGATGCCGCAGTGCTGGGTGCACAGCACCTCGAACTCGCCGGTGCGGGTGGGGGTGAACCAGAAGTGGGTGACCATGCCGGGCACCATGTCCATCTTGGCCCGGAACTGCGGCACGAAGAAGCCGTGGATGACGTCCTGGGAGCGCAGGTGCATCTGCACGGGGCGGTCCACGGGCAGGCGCAGGGCGCCGTCCGCGATGACGATGTCGTCCCGGGAGGCCGGGTCGTCCGGGTCCAGACCGAGCGGGTTGTCCGAGCTGATCAGGCGGATGTCGGTGCGGCCGAACTCGCCGTCCTCGCCCGGGTAGCGGTAGTGGAAGCGCCACTGCTCGCCGAAGGCCTCCACGGCCATGGCGTCGTCGGGCGGATTGACGAAGTTGTTGTAGACGGCCAGGCCGGGCGCCAGCAGCGCGACGATGCCGACCGTGGTCAGCCCCAGAAGCCACCACTCCAGGCGCCGGTTGTCGGGGGTGTAGGCGGCCCGCTGGCCCTGCCGGTGGCGGTATTTCACCAGCGCGTAGATCATGAACGCCATCACCGCGACGAAGACCACGCCGGTGACGGCGAACGACAGGTGGAGCATCACATCCATGGAGTACCAGTTGGATGCGAGCTCGGTGAGTCCCCAGGGGCTCACCAGGTGGAACACGACCGAGGCCACGACCACCACGATCAGAACGATGACCACGCCCATGGCCACTCACCCTGGTATGCCGGGCCGGCGTCATGCCGCCCCGTTGACACCGGGCCGGGTCAGCGCCCAGGCGGCGACGGCGCCAGAGCCCGGCCAGTAACCGTCCGCCGGCAGTCCGTTACGGAAACGTCTCCGTGAAGAACCGCTTCATGCGGAACTGCATGGCGATCAGCCAATGGGGTGCCCCGGCCTGCGTGCCCGCCTCCTTCACGGTGGGGTGGCGGTGCAGCACCCGGTTGAGGATGTCCTCCTGCCCGGGCTCCAGGTCGACGAAGAAGACGTGCTGGCCCTTCTTCAGCGCCGATTCGAAGCGCCGGAAGTGGACGTTGGGTGTCTCGATGCCGCGCAGACCACCCTCCCACGTCAGAAACCCGAGCAGCACGATGGCGAGGAAGACGAAGGGCAGCCAGCCCGCTTCCGTGCCCGTCCAGCCCATGGCCCAGGGTACGAGCAGTGCCAGGGCGGCGGCGCACACACCCAGTGCCGCGCCGATCAGCGTCGAGTGCACCAGGTCGGTCTTCATCAGATCGGTGACGGCGTTGAGGTGGTGGTGGCGCTCCACGGCGCTGTCCTTGAGGCTCAGCACATGGATCTGGGGCGTGACGACCCCGGCCGCTTCCAGGTCTTCTTCGAGGCGTTCCAGATCATCCAGATCATCGCTGATGAAAAAATACCGGTTCAGTTTCATGACCACCCCTCCTCCGTTGTGCAAAGGTGATCAGCGTGTCCCTTCCCGAAGTGTGGTTCACGAGGGCGGGTTGGCTACGGTGTTTTTAGAATTTTCGGGTCGATAAGTCGTTGTTCATTGTGCTTTTTCGGCATAAAAACCGCCCGGAAAGGCTGGCGTTCCGCGCGCAAACCTGCGTAAGCTCGCGGGGCCGAGCAACAGAGGGTGCCCCCCATGGCTGACAGCATGTATTTCTATGAACCGGCCAACGGTCACGGTTTGCCGCACGACCCCTTCAACGCCATGGTGGCGCCGCGCCCGATCGGGTGGATCTCGTCCCGGGACGGCGACGGCAGGCTCAATCTGGCGCCCTACAGTTTCTTCAACGCCTTCAATTACCGGCCGCCCATCGTTGGTTTCGCCAGCATCGGCTACAAGGACTCGGTACGGAATATCGTCGACACCGGCGAGTTCGGCTGGAACCTGGCCACCCGGCCTCTGGCCGAGGCCATGAATGCCAGCTGTGCGGCCGTTGCGCCCGAGGTGGACGAGTTCGCGCTGGCCGGGCTGACGCCGGCGCCGTCCCGGGTGATCAGTGCGCCGCGGGTGGCGGAGACGCCGGTGTCGTTCGAGTGTGTCGTGACCCAGGTGCTGCAGCTCCAGGGCGCCGACGGTGCCCGGGTGGACAGCTGGATGGTGTTCGGCGAAGTGGTGGGGGTCCACATCCGCCAGGACCTGCTCAAGGACGGCATCTACGACACTGCCGCTGCCGAGCCGATCCTGCGCGCCGGCGGTCCGGCGGACTACTTCGGCGTCGATGCCTCCCAGCGCTTCCGCATGTACAGGCCCTGACGCAGGGCCGGGGGTGCTTCTGATTCGCGGGCTGGACGGAGGGCTGTCCGGGAGCCAGCGACGGATCAGTGCCGGGATGCCTCCGTGGCGGGGGCAAACTGCGCCTGCAGGTAGGCGATGATCGCGTCGGACTCGTAGAGCCAGCGGTCTGTACCGTCGGCCTCGCGGATACGCAGGCAGGGGACCTTCACCCTGCCGCCCTCGCGCTCAAGGGCCTCACGGTGTTCTCCCGGATGCTGGGCGTTGCGCAGCTCGATGTTCAGCGACAGGCGCTGCATGGCCCGGCGTGTCTTGATGCAGAACGGGCATGCAGGGAAGTGGTAGAGCGCCAGGGAACGGGTGCGCTCATCCACCCGCGCCTGCTCATCGGGCTCGCGTTCCATGCCCCGGGGCATGGTGAGCCGGTTGCCGACGATCATGAAAGGCGTCAGCACCAGGCGGACACCGCGAAAGAAGGTTCGTATCAGAATGCGCATGGCGCGCAGGATGGCACAGAGCCGGGCTTCGATACAGCCCTGCGATGGCCCCGGGGCGGGCGGCCTCCGACACGAACCTCTACGTCGAGAACGACGCCGGTGGCTTCGGTGGCCGGTAGCGGCGGGACGGAGTCCCGCCGCCGTGGTGTCGCCACCATCATGCCAGGTGATGGACCTCCTGGAGCCCGTAGACCGGCGTCGGGATTCCTTCCTTGCGCGCCTTGAGCTGCAGTGCCAGGTAATGGGAGTAGTGGCGTGACTGGTGCAGGTTGCCACCGTGGAACCACAGCGCCTCCTGCTGCGTGGGTTTCCACATGTTACGCAGCTCGCCCTCCCAGGGGCCGGGGTCCTTGGGCGTGTCCGAACCCAGGCCCCAGCACTTGCCGACCTTGTCGGCCACCTCCTGGGAGATGATGCGGGCCGCCCAGCCGTTCATGGAGCCGTAGCCCGTGGCGTAGACGATCAGGTCCGCCGGTAGCTCCGTGCCGTCCGTGAGCGTGACCGAGTGCGGGTTGATCCGTTCGATGCTCACGCCGCTGTGCAGTTTGATGTCGCCGTTGGCTACCAGCTCGCTGGCGCCCACGTCGATGTAGTAGCCGGAGCCGCGGCGCAGGTACTTCAGGAACAGCCCCGAGTCGTCGGCGCCGAAGTCCAGCAGGAACCCGGCGTCCTCAAGCGTCCTGTAGAAGTCCGCATCCTGTTCCCGGATCGTGTCGAATGCCGGCTTCTGCATCTGCGGCAGGACCTTGTACGGAATCGACGCGAAAATCATGTCCGCCATGTCGTGGGTGATGCCGTTGTTCACGGCGTCCTCGGAATACAGCGGCCCGAGCACCACATCCATGAGCGAGTCCGATTTGACGATATGGGTGGACGAGCGCTGCAGCATGGTGACGTCGGCGTCGTTTTCCCACAGTGCGGCGCAGATGTCGTGGGCGGAGTTGTTGGAGCCCACCACCACTACCTTCTTGCCGCGGTAGGCATCCGGCCCGGGGTGCTGGCTGGAGTGCTGCTGCTCGCCCTGGAACGTCTCGGCGCCGGGGTAGTCCGGCATGTTGGGCATGCCGGACATGCCGGTGGCGAGGACCAGCTGTTTCGGCCGCAGCGTGACCCGTTCGCCGTTGCGGTTGACGTTCACCGTCCACTCGCCGGTGGCCTCGTCGTAGCTGGCGCTCTCGCACTCGGTGGACGCCCAGTAGTTGAGCTCCATCACCCGGGTGTACATCTCCAGCCAGTCACCGATCTTGTCCTTGGGCGAGAACACCGGCCAGTTGTCGGGGAAGGGGAGGTAGGGCAGGTGGTCATACCAGACCGGGTCGTGCAGACACAGGGACTTGTAGCGGTTGCGCCAGGAGTCCCCCGGGCGCGGGTTCTTCTCCACCACGATGGTGGGCACGTCCATCTGGCGCAGCCGGGCGGCCAGCGCAATGCCTCCCTGGCCGCCACCGACGATCACGCAGTACGGCTGCTGCGTGTAGCCGAGCTCCTCCTGTTCCCGCCGACGCGACTCGAGCCAGGTCTCCCGCGCTTTCGACGCGCCGTGCTCGGCGCCCTTCGGACGCTGGTGGCGACGCGGTTCGGGGTGGTCGCGCAGGCCGTCCATGGCGGTGAGCAGGGTCCAGCATTTGCCGTCCTTCAGGCGCACGAGGCCCTGCCCCTCTGCGGCGCCGGTGCGGAAGCTGAACCAGCTCTCCACCACGCCGTCCGCTTCCGTGGCCTCGCCGGTCGGGGTCCACGCCTCCGGGCGCGCCTCCGGCACGGTATTCGCCAGCATGGCACGGATGGCGTCCTGCCCCTCGGCGGTCTTGATGTTCCAGGTCAAGGTGACCAGATCGCGCCAGTAGCATTCCTCTTGGTGGAACAGGGCTGCGGCGGCATCGAAATCACGCTGCCGCAGGGCGGCGTCCAGGTCCACGAGCCAGTCCGAGACCTGCTGATCGGGGGTGTTCTGTTGCACCGACATGTGTTTCTCCTCCATGTGGGTCTGGTTCTGTGGAACGGCCCTGTGTGTCGGGCCTTCAGAGGCGCTATAGCAGATGCCGTGCCAGCGACGGGCATTCTCTCGGGCACAAGCGCAATCACCTGATTCGGAGACGGTTTTTTCGTGGTGAGTGTGGTGGCCCGACGTGCGCCGGGGCGCAGCCGTCGTTACACCTGTGACGCTCGTGCGTTACAGGTGTAACACCCTGATTAGCCGGCCGTTACACTGTGTTGACACCCCTCGTCGGGTGTGCTGAGTTGACCCGACAACAAGGCCGTTCCGGCCGGTCATGACAGCGGTGGTCGCAACGGCCGCCGGGAGGAGAACATGGGCCTTCGCCGCGAACAGCGCGAGCACATCGACGCCGTTCTCAAGTACGCGGAAGGCAGGGGCAGCCCGGTGGCACAGGCGCCGAACACGCTGGTCATCGGGCAGTCGTGGCAGCGCTGCATCACCGAGTACGGGCTCGACCCGACCCGTCCGCGCCCGGCGCGCATCGTTACCAACCAGGTGCTGCGCGAGCATCAGGACCGCTCCGACGAATTGCTCGGTGTCGCCCGTGCTGGCGTCGATCAGCTCTACCAGCAGGCGGCGCAGCTGGATTACGTGCTGCTGCTGACCGATGATCGCGGCATCGCCGTGCAGTATCTGGGCGATCGGCACCGGGATGCCAGGCTGCGCAAGGCGGGGCTTTATCTGGGCTCCGACTGGAGTGAGGACTACGCAGGCACCTGCGCCGTGGGCACTTGTCTGCAGGGTAACGTGTCCCTGAGCTGTCACCGCACCGATCACTTCGATGCCACCCACATCGGACTGACCTGCACCGCCGCGCCCATCCGCGATCCCGACGGCCGACCGCTTGCGGTACTCAACATCTCCGCCCTGGATTCGCCCATTGGTCCGGAAAGTCAGACCTTCGGTCACCACCTGGTGACGCTGTACGCGCGCATGATCGAGGATGCGTATTTCCTGCGTCGCTACCGCAACAGCTATCTGCTGCGCTGTGACACCTCCCGTGAGTTCGTGCGTGTCAGCGGCCGTTACCTGATCGCCCTGGAAGAGGACGGCACCATCCTGGCCGCAAACACGGCGGGGCGGGAGCTCATCGCTGGCGGCGGACCGGCCGGCGCCGGTGCCACCGCGATCACGGCGGTGCTGGACTGCGAGCTGCGCGACCTCTGGGATCTTCCCTACCGCAGCGAGGACCAGATCCGCGCCTTCCGCACGCGACGCAGCAGCGAGGTGTACTTCGCGACCCTGATCCAGCCCAGCCGCTCCCTGCCGCGGAGTCGCACCAATGGCCCGGGCATGGCCGAAGAGGACGTGCCCGCACTCGATCAGCTGGCGGCAGACGACCCGGCCATGCGCAAGACGCTGGCGATGGCCAAGCGGCTGCGCAACGAGCCCATCAACGTGCTGGTCACCGGCGAGACCGGGACTGGCAAGGAGCGCCTCGCCCGGGCCCTGCACGACTCCAGTGCGCGCGCCAACGGCGCCTTTGTTGCCCTGAACTGTGCGGCCATCCCCGAGTCGTTGATCGAAAGTGAACTGTTCGGCTATCAGGGTGGCAGCTTTACCGGTGCCCGCCAGAAGGGGCGTGCCGGGCTGGTGCAGCAGGCCCATGGCGGCACGCTCTTTCTGGACGAGATCGGCGACATGCCGCTGCACCTGCAGACCCGTCTGCTGCGCGTGCTCGCCGAGCGGGAGATCCAGCCCCTGGGCACCGAGCGCCCCGTGCCGGTGGATCTGCGGGTGGTTGCGGCGACCCATCAGGATCTGCGGCGGCTCATCGCCTCGGGGGCGTTCCGGGAAGACCTCTACTACCGCCTGAACGGGGCAACCCTGTGGCTGCCGCCACTGCGGGAACGTGCCGATCAGCAGCACGTCATCGACAGCGTGTATGCGGATCTCACCCGCAACCGGCCCCATGCGCCGCGCCTGCGCGCGGATGCGGTCAGCGCCCTGCTGGCGAACCCCTGGCCGGGCAACATCCGCCAGCTCATCAATGCACTGGCTTTCGCGCTCGCCACCGCGCCGGGTGACGAGATCACCGCCGGCGACCTGCCCGACGAGCACCCGCCCGCCTCGCTGGCGTCCCGGGGCCCCGGCGTGCACCGGCCCCAGGCGGGTAGCTACACCGGCGACGCCGCGATACTGCACGAGGCGCTGATGCGTACGCACTGGAACATCACCGCCGTGGCCAGGGAGCTGGGCCTGTCCCGCCCGACCATCTACCGGCGCATGCGCCGCCACGGCATGGTGCCCCCCAACTGGCGGGACGGCGAGGAGGCCGGTTCCGGTTAGATTGCAGGCGGCCACTGCCGGCCCGGGTTATCGTTCCACTTGGTGAACGCTTTGGTGCAGTTCCGGGGGCTACTGGTTTGATTGTCTCGCGCATATCCTGTGTAACCTATTCAACCAGTAGCGCAGGAGGTCACCATGAAGGCCATTCGCAGCGTGCACGCGGCACCCCGCCACCACTGGGTCGGTAACGGTTTCCCGGTGCGGTCGCTGTTCTCCCACCACGACCATGGCCAGGCCCTGGATCCGTTTCTGCTCATGGATTATGCCGGCCCGGCGACCTTCCAGCCCGCGACCAGGCCACGGGGTGTCAGCGAGCATCCGCACAAGGGCTTCGAGACCGTCACCATCGTCTACCAGGGCGAGGTGGCGCATCGGGACTCCACGGGTCACGGCGGCGTGATCGGGCCGGGCGATGTCCAGTGGATGACTGCCGGTGCCGGGATTCTGCACGAGGAGTTTCACTCCGATGCCTTCACCGAGGCGGGAGGGGCGCTGCAGATGGTGCAGCTGTGGGTCAACCTGCCGGCCAGAGCGAAGGGGATGGAGCCGGGATACCAGGCAATTCGTGCCGGCGACATCCCGGAGGTGGCGCTGCCGGAAGGGGCAGGTACCGTGCGCATCATCGCGGGTGACCTGGCGGATCGAGCCGGGCCGGCGCAGACGCAGACCCCGATGCAGGTCTGGGATGTGCGCCTGCAGCGGAATGGCCGTGCGACCCTGCACCTGCCCGAGGGCTGGCCCGTCGCCGTGGCCGTTGTTGACGGCACGGTGATGGTCAACGACGACGGGGTGCTGCGAGATGCCGACCTGGCCATCCTGGCCACCGAGGGCAGTGCCGTGTCCCTGGAGGCCAACAACGAAGCACGGCTGCTCGTGCTCAGCGGCGAGCCGATCGGTGAGCCGGTGGCGGCCCGCGGGCCGTTCGTGATGAATCACGAGCACGAGATCGAGCAGGCGCTGGCGGATTTCCGCCACAACCGGCTCGTGCCCCGGAAAGCCTCCTAGCCCGCCGCCCCGGCCGGCATTTCGCCGGCCGGGGCGGCTGCAGGGGTGTAGACTTCATCAGACGGGCGACAACCGCATTGTACCGGGACGCGCCGTCATGCCACTGGAAGGAGAGCGCCATGAGCTGGAATCCCGCACTGACCCCCGGCTGCCCGGACGAAATCGGCGTCGACGCCATCGAGACCCTGATCATCCCGCGGGCGCGGGATCTGGGTGGCTTCGAGGTGCGGCGCGCCCTGCCGGCGCCGAAACGGCAGATGGTTGGTCCGTTCATCTTCTTCGATCAGGTGGGTCCGGCGGAGTTTCTCACCGGCAGTGGCATCGACGTGCGGCCCCACCCGCATATCGGCCTCGGCACGGTCACCTACCTGTACGACGGTGATCTTCACCACCGGGACAGCCTGGGCACGGACCAGGTCATCCGGCCCGGCGCGTTGAACTGGATGGTGGCCGGGCGGGGCGTCACCCATTCGGAACGCACCTCGGTGGCGAGTCGCGAGCAGGCCAGCAACCTGTTCGGCATCCAGACCTGGGTCGCACTCCCGGAAGGTCAGGAAGAGATGGTGCCGATCTTCGAGCACCACGGTCAGGACCGGCTCCCGGTCATCGAGGACGACGGTGTCCGGGTTCAGCTCCTGCTCGGTGATGCCTACGGCGAGCGGGCGCCGGCCACCCTGTACTCCGAAGCCTTCTACGCGGATGTGCAGCTGGCGCCGGGGGCGCTCTTCCCGCTGCCCGACAACCACGAGGACCGCGGGATCTACGTGATCGATGGCGCCATCACCATCGCCGGTCAACAGTTCGATCGCGCGCAGATGATGGTATTCCGGCCCGGCGATCGCATCACCGTGGCGGCCGGTGAGCAGGGGGCTCGCCTGATGATTCTCGGCGGCGCCACCCTCGGCGGGCCGCGCTACATCTGGTGGAACTTCGTTGCCTCCTCGAAAGAGCGCATCGAGGAGGCGAAACGCCAGTGGCAGGCCGAGCAATGGGGCGCAGGCCTGTTCGATCTCCCGCCCACGGACCGGGACGAGCATGTGCCGTTGCCGGGGTAGGTGAGGGATTCAATTCGCCAAACCGGCCAGCAATGCGCCCGGATGGTGCGCTCGGGCAGGTGGTGCATTCTTATGCGCCACCGGGTTGGTATTTTACGCGGGAGTGTTTCAGCAACCCGTTGTTTTTTCAATAAAGTACCGATTGGTCAGCGATTTGCATCCTCTCCTCCGGGTTTCCCGACCAGTGAGGATGGTTCGATGACCGACAATAACAACCACGGCAACTGCTGCGCAGGTCATGGTGGACACGATGATGCGCACCAGCACGACGACGGTGTCTCCCGGAGCCGCAGAAATTTCCTCGTGCAATCCACCGGTGCGGCGGGGGCGTTGACGGCGGCGGCGGCTGGCCTGCCTTACGTGACCACCGCGCAGGCGGAGGGCCTCAATGGCTTCACCGAGGTCGGTGCACGCAAGCATCACTATCTGCCGGCGACCAGAGACACAGTTCACTGGGGCTATTTCAGCAAGAACCTTCCGGGGATCGTCGAAGCGGAATCAGGTGATTTCGTGACCATCGAGACCGTGACCCATCACGCCTACGACGACTTCGACCGCATGATCAAGGGCGACCCCGGGGTTGAGGGGATCTTCCACTGGGACGGCGAGGGCAAGGGCGTTGACCGACGCGGCGCAGGGCCCATGGATGCCTCGTTGTTCGGTCGCGGCGCAGGTGAAGGACTGGGCGTTCACATTCTCACCGGGCCCGTCTACATCAAGGGTGCGGAGCCGGGCGATGTGCTGGAGGTGCGCATTGTCGATGCCAAGCCGCGTCCGTCAGGCAATCCGGAGTATGCGGGCAAGACGTTCGGCAGTAACGCGGCCGCCTGGTGGGGGTTCCACTACGACGATCTTCTGGAGGAGCCGAAGCCCCGAGAGGTCATTACCATCTACGAACTGGATGCCCGCGCCCACAGGAATTGGGCGAAAGCGGTTTACAACTACCGCTGGACCACCCAGACCGACCCGTTCGGTGTGGATCACGAGACCATCGACTACCCCGGCGTCCCCGTCGACCACGACACCATCGAGAAACGCCACGGCGTGCTTGAGAACGCCCGCATCCCGGTGCGGCCGCATTTCGGGGCGATTGCCGTGGCACCGCGGGAAGAAGACATGGTGGACTCCATTCCGCCGAGCTATTTTGGTGGCAACGTGGACAACTGGCGCATGGGCAAGGGCGCGACCATGTACTATCCGGTGGCGGTGGACGGGGCCCTGTTGTCCGTGGGCGACCCGCACGCCTCGCAGGGCGATTCGGAACTGTGTGGCACGGCAATCGAGTGCTCTCTGACCGGGACTTTCCAGATCATCGTCCACAAGGAAGCCGATCTGCAGGGTACGCGCCTCGAGGGGCTGGAGTATCCGCTGATGGAGACCCAGGACGACTGGGTGATCCACGGGTTCAGCTATGCCAACTATCTGGAAGAACTCGGTCGTGATGCCCAGAGTGTCATCTACGAGAAGTCGTCCATTGACCGGGCCATGCGGGATGCCTACCGCAAGATGCGCCACTTTCTCATGACCACCCAGGGGTTGAACGAAGACGAGGCGATTTCCCTGATGAGCATCGGCGTGGATTTCGGGATCACCCAGATCGTCGACGGAAACTGGGGTGTTCACGGGATACTCAAGAAGAACATCTTCGCCGGCGCGTGATTCCGGCTCGTTCACTGGATCGTGAGTGGCGACAGGCCGGCGGGCGTTCCCGGCCTGTCGCTGCTACTCCTTGTAGTAGACCACCTGATGGCTGGAGGCGAGCAGACTGCCGTCGGTGCTCCACACCTCCGCGCTCTGGTCGAAGAACCCCTTGCCGAAGTTGAGTCCGCGGGCGCTGCCGAGGAGGAAGCCGGTGCCTTGCTCATGCACCTGTGCGGCGTCGGCGTGGAAGTAGGTGGTCAGGGTGACCGTACCGATGGGCGTCCACGCGCCGCGGCGCACGAAGATGCGCGGGAAGAACGCGTCACACAGGGCGGCCAGCGATACGAAATCCAGCGGGCGGGGCGGATTGTCGCGCAGCCACAGGCGGCTCTGGGACGGGATGTCGTCGTTAGGCCTGCCGCCGATGGCGCCGTCCACGAAGCGCATCTCGTAGCAGCGGGTCCAGGGCGCCCGCTCGACAGGGGTTGCCCGTTCCAGAGACGCCGCCGGAGGGACCTCGGGGAAGAGCGCGTCGGTGGCGCCCCAGGTCTCCCGCCGCAGCGCCGTGACCGCGGTCGCGAAGGCGACGATCTGCTCGTCCTGGACCATCTCCACGAGCCAGTGCTGGGTGCTGCGGTTGGTGCGCATGGCCCGGGCGGTCACGGAGAACGCGCCGTCCGCGATCGGCGCCGCGTAATGGACGGTCAGCGAGATCGGGTCGCCCAAGCGCTGCGGGTCCGTCATCACCGCGTTCAGCAGTGTTGCCCCGATCACTCCGCCGAACGGCCCCACCATGTTGGCGTAGGCGGCCGTGGTGTGGCCGGTGTGACCCCCGTCGCCGCGGGGCGTGAGTGCGACGGCTTGGTCGAACGGGTGAGCCTCCGGGGCGGACGCCATCATGTCTGCTCCCTGTCTGGTTGAGACGGACCGTTCAGCGCGCCGCCGCCTGCTCCAACCATCACTGCCGCCTTGTTCACGGGCGTTCTCCTGTCAGGTTCTTTTTTGGAATCCGGCTTGGGAATGTATGGTTCTTTTGTGGAACCTGTCAATCTGTCGGTTGATGACCCAACAGGAGTCGCCATGCGCTGGGAAGAACTGGATCAACAGCCCTGCTCCCTGGCCCGAACCCTCTCCGTGATTGGCGATCGGTGGACGCTCGTCATCCTGCGCGACTGTTTTCTCGGCGTGCGCCGTTTCGACGATTTCGAGGCGCGCCTGGGGATCACCCGCCACATCCTGTCCGACCGGCTGAAGAAGCTCCACGATGCGGGCGTCCTCGAGAAGCGGCCGTACCAGGAGCGGCCGCGGCGCGAGGAATACCGGCTCACCGCCAAGGGACGGGATCTCTACCCGGTCATTCTTTCCCTGGTGCACTGGGGTGACCGGCACATGGTGGATGAGAACGGCCCGCCGGTCCGCCACCGGCACCGCAACTGCGGCTGCTATACCCGCGCGGTTCTCACCTGCAGCGAGTGCGGCCAGGAGCTCCGCCCCCAGGACGTGGAGGTCGAGGAGTCACCGGCCTGGGCCGGCCGGGTCATGCCGCGAAAGCGGACCCGGGCCCCGGAGTGAGCTGTTCGGTACAAATGGCACAGGCTTGGCGTAGGGTGGACCTTCAGGTCCACCACAATCACTGATCAACATAAGCCGGAGAACCCCATGACCCGCATTCTCGTCTTCTCGGGCAGTGCCCGCGCCGACTCCTTCAACAAGCGCCTGGCAAGGATGGCCGCCGCGAGCGTGCAGCAACAGGGAGGCGAGGCCACGTTCGTGGACCTTCGTGACTACCCCATGCCGCTTTACGACGGCGATCTGGAGCAGGCGTCGGGAGTGCCCGAGCACGCCCGGCGCATGAAGGCCCTTCTCGCCGAGCACCAGGGGCTGATCGTGGCTTCGCCCGAGTACAACGGGTTCATCACGCCGCTGCTGAAGAACACCCTCGACTGGCTTTCCCGGCCCGATGGCGAGGAGAGCGGTCTGGCGCTGTTTCAGGGGCGTGTGGCCTGTGTGGTGTCGGCGTCCCCCGGCGGCTTCGGCGGGATGCGCAGCCTTGCCCTGGCGCGGCAGCTGCTGGTGAATCTCGGCGTGACGGTGCTGCCGGACCAGCTCGCCGTGCCGCGGGCCAGCCAGGCGTTCGACGAAACCGGGGGCTTTGTCGAGGACGGCAACCGGCAGCGGCTGGATCAGCTCTGCGCCCGACTGGTCGAGACGGTGGATCGGCTCCACCGGGGATAGCGTCCGTTCCACGACCGTACGGTCGTGGGCAATATTGAGCAAAACGGGGTAATAACGGGTTGATATTACTCGTTTTTACCCCTGCGCACGCACCATCCCATGGCACCCCAGCGCTTGCTGCAAGCCACTCTCCCGGCTCTGGCACCGTTTATGCAAACTCCCTCCGTAAAGCGGATCAAGGGAGCTCCGGGATGGGCGAACCGATCATACAGGCCTCGAACCTGGTCAAGAACTTCAAAGGGTTTCACGCCGTCAACGGGGTGTCCCTGAACGTCGAACCGGGCACCATCCATGCGCTGATCGGTGCGAACGGGGCCGGCAAGACCACCTGTTTCAACCTCCTGTCGAAGTTTCTCGCCCCCACCAGCGGTGCAATCCGCTTCAAGGGGCGCGACATTACCCGCTACAAGCCCGACCGCGTCGCCCGCGAAGGGCTTGTACGCTCCTTTCAGATCTCCGCGGTGTTCGCCTCCCTGACGGCGCTGGAGAACGTGGGCATGGCCCTGCAGCGCCGTCGCGGCGAGTCCTTCGACTTCTGGAACTCGCCAAAGAAGCTCGCCGCCGACCGTACCCGTGCCGAAGAGCTGCTCGATCAGGTCGGGCTGAACGGCGATTACCACACGCCGGCAGCGGAACTGCCCTACGGCCGCAAACGGGCGCTGGAGATCGCCACCACCCTGGGCATGGACCCGGAAGTGATGCTCCTGGACGAGCCCACCGCCGGCATGGCGACGGAGGACGTCAGTCGCATCACCCGGCTCATCCAGACCGTCGCTGCCGGTCGCACGGTGCTGATGGTGGAGCACAACCTGGGCGTGGTCTCGGAGCTGTGCGACCGCGTCACGGTTCTCGCCCGCGGCGAGATTCTCGTGGAAGGCGACTACGACACCGTCGCCCGCGACGAGCGGGTGATCGAGTCCTACATCGGAGGAGGTGGTCATGGCTGATGCCGCACGCGCCCTGGACCCGCAAGCCGCGGAGCCGATGCTGACCATCGCCGACCTGCAGGCGTGGTACGGCGAGAGCCACGTGCTGCACGGGGTCAACGTGGACGTCTACCCGGGTGAGGTGGTGACCCTGCTGGGCCGCAACGGCGCGGGCAAGTCCACGACGCTGAAGTCGGTCATGGGGATTGTCCCGCGCCGGCAGGGGTCGATCCGGATCGAGGGCGAGGAGACCATCCACAAGCGGCCCTACCGCATCGCCCGCTGCGGCGTGGCCTTCTGCCCCGAGGACCGCGGCATCTACGCCACCCTCAGCGTCGCCGAGAATCTGGAGCTGCCGCCGCAGGTGCGCGAGGGCGGTCTGACCACCGACGAGGTCCTGACCCTGTTCCCGAACCTGCGCGGCCGGCTGCGCAGCGCCGGCACGAACCTGTCGGGCGGCGAGCAGCAGATGCTTGCCATCGGCCGGATCCTGCGTACCGGCGCCCGGTTGCTGTTGCTCGACGAGCCCACGGAGGGCCTGGCCCCGAGCATCGTCAGCCAGATCGGCGACACCATCCGCAGCCTCAAGGAGCAGGGCTACACCATCCTGCTGGTGGAACAGAACGTCCGCTTCGCCATGACCGTGGCCGACCGGCACTTCGTGCTGGATCAGGGGCAGGTGGTGGAGACCCACGACAAGACGTCCTTTGCCGACAACTTCGACGCGCTCATGGCGCGCCTGGGTGTCTAGTGGCGGCGTGCCACGCAGGTCGGCGGGAGCAACCCGGGACCGGGAGGCGGTAATACCGATTACATAGCGATAACACAGAAAAGCACGATAAGACGGAGGAGGAGACCCCCATGCAACGCAAGAGTGCTTTGATCACGGCAGCGCTGGCCTCGGCCGGCATCGGCCTCGGTAGTGTGTCCACCGCACTGGCGGATGGCGATTTCTCGGATGACGTGGTGCGCATCGGCGTGCTCACCGACATGTCCGGCATCTATACCGATCTCTCCGGCGAAGCGGCGGTGGAAGCCGTGCGTATGGCGGCGGAGGACTTCGGTGGCGAGGTGAACGGCACGCCCATCGAGGTGATCTACGCCGATCACCGCAACGACCCGTCCGTCGGCGCCAGCCGTGCCCGGGAGTGGTACGACAACGACGGTGTGGACATGATCAACGATCTGTCCAACTCGGGCGTTGCCAACGCGGTGGCCGCCATCGCCAAGGAGCGTCAGCGCCACGCCATCGTCAACTCGTCGTCCACGGTGGATATCACCAACGAGCACTGCTCGCCCTACGCCACCCATTACACCTACGACGCCCACTCCCTCGCTCATGGCACGGGGAAATCCATCGTCGACGAGGGCGGTGAGACCTGGTTTTTCCTGACCGTCGATTTCGCCTTCGGGCACGGGCTGGAAGAGCAGGTGACCGAGGTGGTCCGCGAGGCAGGGGGTGAGGTGGTCGGTGCCGCGCGCCACCCGATGGACACCACCGACTTCTCGTCCTACGCCCTGCAGGCGCAGGCATCCCAGGCCGAGATCATCGGCATCGCATCCACGGGCGCCGACGCCATCAACGCCATCAACTCGCTGTCCGAGTTCGGCGTGACCCCGGATCAACAGCCGGCGGCGCTGCTGCTGTGGTTCGATGATGTCCACACCCTGGGCCTGGATGCGGCGGAGGGGCTGCTGCTCACCAACGCCTTCTACTGGGATCGTACCGAGGAGACCCGGGAGTTCTCCGAGCGCTTCTACGACCGCACCGGGCGCATGCCGAACATGGCCCACGCCGGCAACTACTCCTCCACCATGCACTACCTCAACGCGGTGGAAGCGGCCGGCACCGACGACCCGGATGCGGTCTCGGAGAAGATGCGTGAGCTGGAGATCAACGACTTCTTCGCCCAGGGCGGCTACATCCGCGAGAACGGCCGCATGGTGCACGACCAGTACATGTGGGAGGTGAAGGCTCCGGGGGACTCGGAGTACGACTACGACTACATGGAACTGGTTGCCACCATCTCCGGCGAGGACGCGTTCCAGCCGCTGGAGAACAGCACCTGCGAGCTCCTCGACAACTAAGCCACCGGTGCCGGGGCCGGGCCGGTGACGGTCCGGCCCCGGCAGTGATCACACCCAATTCCGGATCGGCCCTATGGATATCTTCGGTGTTCCCCTGCAGGCGATGTTCGGCCAGCTGATGCTGGGTATCGTCAACGGTTCGTTCTACGCGCTGCTGAGTCTTGGTCTGGCGATCATCTTTGGCGTCCTCAAGATCGTCAACTTCGCGCATGGCGCCTTTTTCATGCTGGGCGCGTTTGTCGCCTTCATGGCCGGCAACTACCTGGACATGGATTACTGGGTGGCGCTGTTTCTCGCGCCGCTGGTGGTCGCCTGCATCGGCATGCTGTTCGAGTACCTGTTCCTGCGCCGGGTCTACGGGCTGGATCCCATCTACGGCCTGCTGCTCACGTTCAGCCTGGTGCTGGTGCTCGAAGGCGGCTTCCGGGTCGCGTTCGGCTCGTCCGGACAGGCCTATCCGACGCCGGAGGCGCTGCGCGGCGTGATCGACCTCGGCTTCATGATGCTGCCGGAGTACCGCGCCTTCGTGGTGGGCGCCTCGCTCACGGTCTGCCTGGTCACCTGGTACGTGATCGAGCGCACCCGGCTCGGCGCCAACCTGCGCGCCGCCACCGAGCGTTCCGAGCTCACCCAGGCGTTCGGCATCAATGTGCCGTTGCTGGTGACACTCACGTACGGGGCCGGTGTGGGGCTTGCCGCGTTCGCCGGCGTGCTGGCCGCGCCGATCTTCCATGTAAATCCGTCCATGGGGTCGACGCTGGTCATCATCATCTTCGCCGTGGTGGTCATCGGCGGGCTGGGATCCATTGTCGGCGCCATCGTTACCGGACTGGCGCTGGGCGTGGTCGAGGGGTTCACCCGGGTGTTCTACTCGGAATTCTCGTCGACCATCGTCTTTCTGGTGATGGTGGCGGTGCTGTTGCTGCGGCCCGCCGGGCTGTTCGGGCGAGCGGAGGGATAACGCCATGCGGACGCTGTTCATGATTCTCGCCGTCGTGGGGCTGGTGGCGCTGCTGGCCGTGCCGTTCGTGCCGCACATCGTCTACCCGGTGTTCGTGATGAAGACCCTGTGCTTCGTCCTGTTCGCCTGCGCCTTCAACCTGCTGCTGGGTCACACCGGCATCCTGTCGTTCGGCCACGCGGCGTTCTTCGGCAGCGGTGCCTACGTCACCGGCTACTGCGCCAAGTTTCTGCTGCTGCCCGCGGAGCTCAGTATCCTCGCCGGCATCGCCGTGGGCGCCGGGCTGGGGGCCGTGTTCGGTGTTCTGGCGATACGCCGCAGCGGCATCTATCTCGCCATGATCACGCTGGCGCTGTCGCAGCTGGTCTATTTCTTCTACCTGCAGGCGCCCTTCACCGGAGCGGAGGACGGGCTCCAGCAGATCCCGCGCGGGACGCTGTTCGGCGTGTTCAACCTGCGCAACGACGTGGTGCTCTACTTCGTGGTGGTGGCGGTGATCGCCGCCGGCCTCTGGGTGGTGTGGCGGACCGTGAACTCGCCCTTCGGCGCCGTGCTGCGGGCGATCCGCGAGCATGAGCCGCGGGCGATCTCGCTGGGCTACCCGGTGGCGCGCTACAAGGTGATGGTGTTCACCATCTCGGCCGCCCTCTCCGGCCTGGCCGGTTCCATGCAGGCGCTGGTACTCCAGCTTGCCGCCCTGAACGACGTGCACTGGCACATGTCCGGCGACGTCATCCTCATGACCCTGCTCGGCGGCATGAACACCGTGTTCGGGCCGGCCGCGGGCGCGGTGTTGATCTCGCTGCTCACGCGCTACCTGGATCCGTTCGGCGCCTGGGTCACCGTGATCGTCGGCGTGGTCTTCATGGCCTGCGTGCTGCTGTTCCGGGAGGGCATCGTGGGCAAGCTGGACCAGGCGCTGCGGCCGCGCACCATCGATGACACCGTCGCCTCCCGTCCGGAGCGGCGGGCGGAGACGGGCTGAGATCCACAACGACATCAACGGGAAGGAGGAGACACCATGGTCAAGGTCTACGTGAGTGCCGTGCTGGATGCGACCATCGATCAGGCCTGGGGCGTGCTGCGCGACTTCAACGGGCTGCCCGATTACCACCCGTTTTTCGCAACCAGCACCATCGAGGGGGGCAAGCCGGCGGACCAGGTCGGCTGTGTGCGCAACTTCAAGGACCACGACGGTGGCGTCATCCGTGAAGAGCTGCTGTCGCTCTCGGACCGCGAGTACCTGTGCTGCTACCGCATTCTCGAGGCGGGCCTGCCGGTCACGGACTACGTCGCCCAGATGCGCCTGTTCCCGGTGACCGAGAGCAACCAGACCTTCGGCGAGTGGTGGGCCGAGTTCGGTGTGGCCCCGGCCGACGAGGAGGAGACGGTGGCCCGCGTGCACGACACGTTCCGACTGGCGTTCGAGAGTGTGTCCCGGCGCTTCGGCGGGTGAGTTTCCCTAATCATCCGGCAGGGCGAAACCGAAGTCTTCCAGAATATTCCGGGCGGGCTCCTCCTGCAGGTAGGCGTAGAACATGCGGGCGGTCTCGCCCGCACCGTCCACCAGCGCCATCCGCTGCCGGAGCGGCGTGTGCGCCTCCTCGGGGATCAGCGCATGGTCGCTGCGTGCCGCAATGCCCGGGGCGCGGGCGAGGGAGTAGGCAACGATGCCGCCCTGGGCCTCGCCCGACAAGGCCAGGCGGGCGGCCTGGGACACGTTCTCGCCCTGGATCAGACGCGGGCGGACCGTCTGCCACAGCCCCTTCGACTGCAGCGCCTCCATGGCGGCGACCCCGTAGGGTGCGTGGTCGGGGTTGGCAATGGCGAATCGCGTGATGTCACCCGCCTCGAGCCGCTCTGCGAGCTTGTCCAGTGACCCGTCGACGATATCGGCCGGGTCGCCGGCGGGGGCGATCACCACGATGCGGCCGATGGCGTAGAGCGTGCCCTCGTCCTCGGTATGCCCGTCACGCTCGAGCGCGAAGACGTACTCTTCGTCGGCCGACAGGTAGAGCTCGAAGGGGGCGCCCTGGGCGATCTGGCGCCGGAAGTTGCCGCTGGAGCCGAAATTGAGGCGCACCGAGCGCCCGGTCTCGTCGTGAAAGCGCTCCGCCACCTCCTCCAGCGCGAACTGGAGGTCGGACGCGGCGGCGATGATGGGCCGATCCGCCTGACTGGCCGCGGGGGCGAAGCCCGCCAGGGCGACGGCGAGGCAGACGAGCAGGGTGACAGCGGGGCGGTGCATGGCCATGGGCTTGTACGTCCGGTGGATGGGGTCGGCTGGTGCAAGACTCAGATGCCGCGGGCCGGGGCGTCAAGGCTCCGGCGGCGTGGCGTCATTCGGGAAGAACAGCTGTTGCCCGCGCACCCTGAAGCTGGCGATCGCCTCCTGTCCCTCGTCGGAGAGCAGCCACTCGTGCCATCGGCGGGCCTTGTCGTGCTTCACGTGGGGGTGGCGGTCGGCATCGAGCAGCAGGCTGCCGTACGGGTTGAACATCACGTCGTCGCCGTCGAAGAGCAGGGTCAGATTCTGGCGATTGCCGAAGGCGGTCCAGGTGGCGCGGTCGGCATAGGTGTAGGCGTCCATTGCCGCGGCGGTATTGAGTGTCCCGCCCATGCCGCTGCCCAGCTCCCGGTACCAGCGGCCGCGCGGCTGGATGCCGGCATCCTGCCAGAGGTTGCGTTCGGCGCGGTGGGTGCCGCTGTCGTCGCCCCGGGACGTGAACGGATGCGCCCCGTCGGCGATGCGGCGGAAGGCGTCCAGGGCGCTGTCGGCGCTGGCGACGTCCGCCGGGTCATCGGCCGGGCCGACGAGCACGAAGTCGTTGGACATGACATGGCGCCGCTCCGCGGCGTAGCCGTCGCCGACGAAGGCCTCCTCGGCGGCCGTGTCGTGGACCAGCAGAACGTCCGCATCGCCGCGGCGACCGATCTCGAATGCCTGGCCGGTGCCCACCGCAACCACCCGGACATGGATTCCCGTCGCCTCACGGAATTTCGGCACGAGGTGGTCGAACAGACCCGAGGCCTCGGTAGAGGTGGTAGAGGCGAGGGTGATGGACCCGCCACCGGCCTGCACCCCGCCGGTGACGGCGAGGGCGATCGCCGCAAAAAGCGCCCGTGGTCCCGGTTTCCTCACTGCCAGCCTCCCGTCACCAGACCAGATCGCCCCGCACGAATGCCGCCGCCTGCGCCGAGCGCGGGGCCTCGAAGAACTGCTGTACCGGCGAGCGCTCCACCAGTGTTCCATTCACCAGAAACACCACGTCATCCGCCAGCCGCCGGGCCTGACCAAGGTCGTGGGTGCTCATGACGATGCAGGTACCGTTGTGGTGGAAGGCGTCCACCGCCTCTTCCACCGCCCGGATCGCCGCCGGATCCAGCGCGGCGGTGGGCTCATCCATGAACAGGATCTCCGGGCGCAGCGCCCAGGCCCGGGCCAGGGCCAGGCGTTGCTGCTCGCCGCCGGAGAGCACACGCGCGGGCCGGTGGGCGATCGCCTGCAGACCGAACTGCTCCATGGCCTCGTCGGCGCGCCGGGCGCGCTCCCGCCGCGGTACGCCCTGGGCGCCCAGGGCGTGGCGCACGTTCGCAAGCGCCGAACGGCGCAGCAGCACCGGCCGCTGGAACACCATGGCCTGCCGGCGGCGGATGGTGTCCGGTGTGGCGCCGCCGCCGCGCCAGCGCACGGTGCCTGCCGTCGGCGACAACAGGCCGTGACAGATGCGCATCAACAGGCTCTTGCCGGCACCGTTCGGACCCATGATCAACGTTTTGCCGTTACGCTCCAGGCGCAGGTCCAGGGGGTGCAGCAGCGTCTGTCCGCGATGGCGGAACGCGACCCCTTCCAGTTCCAGCGGCAGCAGCGACAACGGCTCGGCCCGGCTCATCCCAGCCGCCTCCTGGCCGACTCACCGACCATGTACGCCACCCCATTCACCGTGGCCACCAACAGCAGCAGAATGATGCCAAGCCCGAGGGCCAGTGGCAGGTTGCCACGGTTGGTCTCCAGGGCGATGGAGGTGGTCATGACGCGGGTCACGCCGGCGATGTTGCCGCCGACGATGAGCACGGCGCCCACCTCGGCGCTGGCCCGCCCGAACCCGGCCAGAACGACGGTGGTCAGGCTGAAGCGGGCGTCCCACAGCAGCGTGGGAATGGCGCGCAGCCTGGAGACGCCAAGGGACTGGAGCTGTTCCCGGTACTCGCCCCAGAGCTCCTCGATCACCTGGCGGGACAGGGCGGCAACGATGGGGAGTATGAGCACGACCTGGGCAATCACCATGGCCGTGGGCGTGAACAGCAACCCCAGCTCGCCGAGCGGGCCGGCCCGCGAGAGCAGCAGGTAGACCATCAGCCCCGCAACCACCGGCGGCAGCCCCATGAAGGCATTGAGGATGACGATCAGCAGTCCGCGGCCGGGGAACTGCCACAGGGCGATGGCGGCGCCCAGCGGCAGGGCAATGGCACTGGCAATGAGCGCCGCGGTCAGGGAGACCTGCAGCGACAGCGTGACGATTTCCACCAGCACCGGATCCCGTTCGGCGATCAACCGGAAGGCGGCCTGAAAGGCGTTGTCCATGGTGTTCCGCGCGTCGTTATCTTTCCGGCATTGTCTGCACGGCGTACACTCGATGCACCTGTTTCCGGAAAATATGCAGTCAAATGACAAGAAACGGCGAGCACGCCCCGGAGCGTTATCTCACCACGGCGGAGGTGGCGGCCTACCTGCGGCTCAAGGAGCGCAAGGTCTACGATCTCGTGAAGCAGGGGGTGATCCCCTGTTCGCGCGCCACCGGCAAGCTGCTGTTCCCCCGGGAGAGCGTCGACCTGTGGGTCATGAGTCACCTGGAAGGCGACCAGGCGCCGTCGCGGGACATCCCGGCGGTGCTGGCCGGCAGCCAGGATCCGCTGCTGGAATGGGCCGTGCGCGAGGCCGGGTCGGATCTCGCCCTGCTCTGCCACGGCAGCGGCGACGGTGCCCGGCGCCTGCTGCGTGACGAGGCCCTGGTCGCCGGGCTGCACGTGATCGATCACGGCACGGGGCGGTACAACGATCCGGTGACCCTCGGCCTGGGCGGCATGCGCGATCTGGTGATCATTCACTGGGGGCGGCGTCGGCAGGGGCTGCTGGTTCAGCCGGGCAACCCGCGCGGCATCCGGACGCTCGCCGATCTGGCGGAGCAGTCCGTCCGGGTCGCGCACCGGCAGCGGGAAGCGGGGGCCGATGCCCTGTTTCGCTCGCTGCTGGAGCGGTCGGCCATCGACGCGTCGCAGCTGGACTTCACGCCCCACGCATCCCTGAGCGAGGACGATCTTGCCCTCGCGGTGCGGGAGGGTGAAGCGGAGACCGGCCTGGCGGTGGAGGCAGCGGCGCGGCGTCACGGCCTGGATTTCATCCCCCTGCATGAAGAGGCCTTCGACCTGGCCATGCGCCGTCGCAGCTACTTCCAGCCACCGATACAGCGTCTGATGGCGTTCGCGCGCAGCGAGCGGCTGGGCCGGCGGGCGGCCGCAATGGGTGGTTACGACATCACCGGGCTCGGCGCGGTCCGGTACAACGCCTGAGCACCGCCGACACGCTGTCGGAACCGGAGCGTCCTTGCACGTGTCATCAGGATGTTCCCTGCGGGCGCCGTGGCGTTCCGTCGCCGGCTGCGTCATCATGGCGCCCATCCGACACCCACCGCCGAACGGACGAGGTACGCCGCATGTTCATCGCCATGAACCGCTTCCGCATCCACAAGGGGTATGAAGCCGAGTTCGAACGCATCTGGGCCGAGCGCGATTCCCACCTGAAATCCGTGCCGGGTTTCATCGCCTTCAACCTGTTACGCGGGCCGGCGCACGATGACCACACGCTCTACGCGTCCCACAGTACCTGGGAGTCCCGTGACGCCTTTGACGCGTGGACGCGCTCCGAAGCGTTCAAGGAAGCCCACCGCAACGCCGGCGACCACCGCCACATCTACATGGAAGCCCCGGCCCTGGAGTGCTTCGAGGTGATCCAGGAGGAATAGGCCCTGCACCGGTTTTCCGAACCGCGCCGCCGGGCTTGGACGCCACGATGACGGTTGTTCTCTGGATTGTCGCTGCGGCGCTGATCGCTGTCGGCGTGGCAGGGCTCGTTCTCCCGGTGCTGCCGGGCCCGCTGCTGCTGTTCGCGGGGCTGTGGATGGCGGCGTGGCTGGAAGGGTTCGCCCATGTGGGCGCGGCGCCGCTGGTGTTCATCGGTGTGCTCGCGGCGGTGGCGTCGCTGACCGATTTTCTCGCCGGGGCGCTGTTCGCCCGGCGTAGCGGCGCCTCGCCCAGCTCGGTGGCCGGTGCCACGTTGGGTGCCGTGGTGGGTGTCTTCTTTGGGCCGATCGGCCTGCTGCTGGGCCCGTTCATTGGTGCCGTGCTGGGTGAGCTGTGGGCCCGGCGCGGTCTTCCGGCGGCTGGTCGTGCCGGCTGGAGCGCAACTCTGGGCCTGTTGCTCGGCATGGCGACCAAGGTGGCTCTGGGTGTGGCGATGGTGGCGATCTTTCTGGTGGTGAGGTTCTAGGATGCGTGCGCGGTTGCGTCCGCTCGCGCTGGCCGGTCTCGTGGTGGCGGTGATCGCGGCCCCGTCGGCAGCCGCGGCCGACGGCCTGCAGCGGCTCTGGGCGCGCACCTGCGAGGCGCCCGTCACCGTCCACCTGGACGCCGTGGACGACCGCTTCGAACTGGATCGTGCCGAGGTGCGTGCCGCCCTGCGCGATGCCATGGCCATGTGGCAGGACGCCAGCGAGGATACCCTGTTCCGCAAGCGTGATGGCGAGGGCGTGGCCGTGAGCCTGGTCTATGACGAGCGCCAGGCCGGCGCCCAGGCCCGTCAGCGGCGGCGTGACGATCTGGTTCGGGTGGAGCGGCAGCTGCGGGAGGACCGGCAGCAGCTGGAGCAGCGGCACGAGGCGCTGACCGCGGAGAGCCGCGACTTCGAGTCACGGCAGCGCCGGCTCAATGAGCGGGTGGAGGCCCATGAGCGCGAGGTGACCGCGTGGAACGCCGGTGACATGGAGCGCACCCCCGAGAAGCGCGAGCGGCTGCAGGACGCCTCGCAGGCGCTCTCGGAGGCCCAGGACGCCCTGAATGACGAGCGCCGCGAGCTGGAGCGCCGCGGCGAGGCGCTGAACCGGGAGCAGCAGGTGCTGGTGCGCGAGATGGAGGCGTTCAATCACCAGGTGGACGTGCACAACCGTGAGGCCCACGCGGCCACCGGCTTCGAGATGGGGCAGTACGAGCGGCGTGGCAGCCAGCGCTGGATTCGCGTGTTCAAGGCGGACGACCAGGACGAGCTGCGGCTGGTGCTCGCCCATGAGCTGGGCCACGCCCTGGGCATCGGCCACGTCCCCGATGCCGACGCTGTCATGGCGCCCTATCTCGGCGGTGACAACACGGGACGCACGGCGGTGTCCGCCGCGGACCGCGAGGCGTTGTCCCAGGCCTGCCGGGTCACCCTGACAACCGACGAACAGGGCTTGCCGCCGTCGCATCATGGGCCGATCATTCACCGTTGAATCCATCACCGGGCCGGTGTCGCGGTGGTGGCCGTCCCTGAACCGGCGGGAGACAGCATGCGGCTGTTCGTGAATCCCTTCTTCATCGGCGCCGTCATCGGTTTCTTCTGGGGGCACCAGAGCATCGGCAGCGCCTTCATGGGCGCCTTTCTGTTCGGTATTCCGCTGTGGATGATCGGTGGGCCGGCGCTGGAGTACCTGGTGCGCCGCCGCCGCGAGCGGCAGGAGCGGCAATAGCGCCGCCCCTGCTCAGGCTGTTGCCGGTACTGCGTCGCCGAGGAACGCGAGCAGGTGCGCATTCACGGCGTCCGGCGCCTCCTGCTGCACCCAGTGCCCCGCTCCGGGGACGAGATGGCAGCCGCGCATGTCGGTGCAGCCCCGGGAATGCATGCGCTCGAACCGACCCGGTGCCTGGTAGACGCCCCAGTCACGATCCCCCGCAATGAAGCAGGCCGGCTGCGTCACCGCCCGGCCCGAGAAGGTGTACAGCTCCGCCTGGTACGCGGGCAGTGCGAAGGCCCGGTACCACTGCAGTCCACCCTGGAAACCGGTGTGCTCGAACGCATCGCTGTACACCGCCAGGGCAGCATCCGGCAGCCACTGGCAGCGGGCGATGGCGTCCACTGACGGCATGGCCGGCGCCACGGTCTGCGGCATGGTGTGATCGCGCGCCATGATGTAATAGCCGGGCATGCGGGCGAGCTCTGCCGCGGCCATGGACGCCAGCGGCCGCGGCGCATTGCCGTCCCAGTCGCCGCTTTTCATGTGGAAGTACGCCAGCAGAAAGGCGTGGATCCCCTGGGGGCAGCGGCGCATGTCGGTGTCGGCGGCGCGGCCCCGGAAGTAGTGCTGATAGTGCCGACGCGGTGGGTCCAGGGCGGCCAGCCTGGCGTCCAGGTCCGGCGCCGACGCGTCTGCGGGCCGGGGCGGCGTGTCGGCGGTGTTGAACGGGAAGGCGGGCGCGCCGGCGAACGGCGCGCTCATGAACACGGCGGAGCGGAACACGTCCGGCCGTGCAATGGCGCACCAGCCAGCCACGGTCGAGCCCATGTCGTGGCCCACCACCGCCGCCACGGAGCGGTAGCCCAGTGCCGCGGTCAGGCCCAGCACGTCGCGTACCAGGTTCAGAGGCCGGTAGCTGGCCAGGTCGCCGTCGTAGTCGCCGTCCCAGCCGGTCGTGTGGCCGTAGCCGCGCTGATCCGGCGCCACTGCGTGGTAACCGGCGGCCGCCAGTGACGGCAGCACGTGGCGCCAGGTGTAGGTGAGTTCCGGGAAGCCGTGCAGCAGCACGATCAGGGGCTGCCCGGCGCGGCCCGCCTCCAGCACGTGCATGGTCAGGCCATTGCCATTGGCGATGCGACGGGAGCGGACCCCGTCGGGCAGGGCCGGAACCGGCGGCGGACTGTCGGCGTGCATGGTGGCGGTCTCCGTGGCTGCGGCCCGCAGTGTACCCGCACCGGTGCCGTGGCCGAAGCGGTGGGAGTCGCCCGGGCCGTGGCACCAGTGCGCACTGGGTACGGTTTCCTTTAGACTGCCCCGCGGAGGCGTTGCAACCCGTTGGAGACAGAGGATGATTACATCCCGGCGACAGCGACTGGCCCACTGGGGCGAAACGCGGCAGAAGGGCCGGCGGCGGTTTCTGCTGATCAACGGTGCCCTGGGCTGGGGGGTGTCCACGGCGGTGGTCTGGACGCTGGTCATGTGGCTGATCGCGCCGGAGTTTGAACCACTGCCCAACCTGCTGCTGGCGTTGGCCATGTTCCCCGTGGGCGGGGTGGTCTGGGCGTGGATCATCTGGGAGTCCACGGAGAAGGAGTTCATCCGCCGCACCGGCGGCGGTGCATAACCGGTGATGTCGGGCGTCATTCCCCGGGTACGCGGGCCGTGGCGTCGCGCTGATTCCCCTTTGAGTGAACCTGTCGACATTGTTGGCGTCGGCGTTGCGTCTATGATGGGCACCCATCGCTGGATGATGCCGCCACGCCACCACGGTCAGGGCAGCCGAGCGACTTAGAAAGGACCCGATCACGCATGGCACCCATCACCCCCCAACGCTTTCTCAGGTTTGCGGCGGAGCAGTATCCCCTGCTCAGGGAGCTTCTGGACACCGGGGCCGTGACCGAAGCCGAACTCATGGCCGTGATCGGGCGACACCGGCGCCCGGCCGATCCGGAGCCGTCCACTATCCGCGAGAATCTGCTCGCCATGGGGTTTCTGGAACGGCGGCCGGAAACCGACGCGCTGGAGTTTCCGCAGCCGCTGGAGCGCTTTCTGCGCTACCTGCACCGGGAGCATCACCTCACCTCCGCCTCCCAGCTTGAGAGCTACGTCGCCGACATCACCCGCCTGGAAGCCGAGCTCAATACGGCCGTGGCCGCGCCGCAATCCACCGATCTGCCGTTCGTGCTCGAGGAGCTCACCGCACGCATCGAGGAGATCCGCCACGACATCGCGGGCAACAAGGACGCGATCACCGACGCCGTGATCCGTTTTCAGGCCAACCCCGACGCCCTTTCGTTGCAGGCGCGTTACGCGCGGGTGATCTGGCTCTGGGAACGCTACCTGGTCCCGGTGCAGGAGCTGATCGACACCGAGCAGGTCATGGAGCAGCACCTCAACAGCCTGGATCGCAGCATGCTGGATGCCGAAGGCGTCCTGGCTGCCGGGCGCCCGGATCTGGCCGGCGGTGTGCGCGAGAACCGCCTGCGCCTGTACCGCATGCGCCGGCAGATCGTTGACGACTTCCGCGAGTCCATGCTCGAACTGCAGCCGCTGTACCAGCGGGCCATGCGTGAAAGCGAGACGGCGCGGGATGTCAGCCGCGTGCTGGATCACATTCGCCGGAACGGTGCCGGCAGCCTGGAGCTGGAGGCCCGCGTCGGCGCGCCGGTGAGCCGGCACGAGGGCCTGTTCGGTGACCTGGCGGCCAAGGCCTATCTCTACCGCCTGGCGGATTACCAGCCCCGGGGCCGGGTGGAGCTGGATGCGGCGCTGGAGGATGGCGGCGAGCCCATCAACCGGGTGGATCTCACCAGCCTGTTCGGTGAGCTGGAGACGGCGCAGCCCGATGACGCGCTGGCGTGGCTGGTGGACTCCCTGGCCGACCGCGGCGGCTCCGTGCGCGATCTGCTGACGGTCTTCGGGCGGGCCGTGCGTCGCCTGGAGACGCAGCCCGGCAGCGAGCCCCGCGACTATCAGTTTGGTGACTACACGCTGCGCTCCTACCCGCGCAGCCTGACCAACGAGACCATGGAAACCGATCATGAGCGCGACTGAAGGCGAGGGCCGTTTCGATCTGCCCGGACTTGCCGAGATCTTCGGTGAGCTCTCCCGCGGCCGCCACCTCTGCGCCGAGGATGGCCGGCTGTACCACGAACTGCAGGAACACGAAGCGGCCTTCGAGGAGCTGTTCGACCGGCTCGGCTACCGGCTGCAGGCCGACGAGCGGGGGTTCTATTACTTCCAGGCGCAGGAGACGCAGTCCGTGAGCGGGCAGACCCGGCGCTCCGCCGTGTTCTTTCTCATTCTCGTGGAGGCGCTGTGGGCGGACGAGGGCGGCGCAGAGCCGCTGGAGGATCTGGTCATGGAGCGCAGCTGGAGCATTGCCGACCTGCCGCACCTGGGGCGCGAACGCTACGTGGAGATCATGGAACAGCTCGACCGCACACCCGACGAAGACCTGCTGCGCGACGAAGTGAAACGGCTGGTGCGTTTCGGTTTTGCCGCCTGGAACGACGATGAACGGTTCCGCTTCCGTGCCCCGGCGCTGCGGTTTCTGGATATCGCCCGGGAGGTCGCCGAGGGGCTGCATGCCGAGGCCGCCGACGAGGTTCCGGTCCGGGAGGTGCAGGCATGAAGCGGCTCGGACCGACCCGCCTGGTGCTGATCAACTCCGGGCCCTACGACTACGGCGAAGTGGCGCTGGATCGCAGCGGCCATCTGGTGGGCGAGAACAACGTCGGCAAGACCAGCCTGATCGCGGTGCTGCAGTTTCTCTACGTCTCCGAGCAGAAGGACATGCACTTCGCCGAGGATCAGGAAACCACCCGGCAGTTCTACTTCGGCAGCGACCGCAGTTTCATCGTCTTCGAGGCGAATACGCCGGAGGGCGTGAAGTGCGTGCTCATCCAGGGACTGGGGCCGGCGCAGATGCACGGCTACCAGCGCTGGATCTACGACGGCCCGTTCCGGCGCGAGCACTATGTCGACGGCACCACCGTGCGACCGGCAGCGGAGGTCATCGCTACGCTGGAGTCCGAGGGCGGCGCCCGCCGGGTGCAGCCGGGCGAGCTGCGCCAGGCCCTGACCGGGCAGGGGCGGCGCACGGGCGTGCCGCTTCTGGGTATCGTGCCGGTCCGCCAGCCGGAGAACTACAGCCGTTTCCTGCGCGTGTTCCGCAATCTGATTCACCTGGATCGCGTGCGCCAGCATGACCTGAAGAACCTCTTCATCGAGATCGCCCGGGATCACATTCCCGCCACCGAGATCAACCTGGCGGAGCGCTACGGCTCCATGTTCGACGCCGTTCGTCGCGATACCAACACGCAGAAGGCGTTCGAGCACGTGCGCGTGAGCATCGAGGAAGCCATCGCCGCGGACGGCGAGCGCTCCCGTCAGCGTGGCCAGCTTCTGCCCGCCTGGCAGCGGTACAAGGCGTTGTTCGAAGCGGAGTCCGAGTCACTGGATGACCAGCAGGCGCGTGTTCGCAACCGACAGGCGGCGCTGGAGCAGCGCCAGACGGAGACGGCGGAGCGGATCAGCGCCCTGGGCGAGGAGAAGCAGGCCGTGGACCGGCGGCTCGGCGAGGTGATGTCCCGGTTCAAGACCCTGGAGCAGCGCGCCAGCGAGTTCAGCGGTTTCGATGAAGCCTTCGAGCGCCAGGCCCTGTCCACCCAGCAGGCCAGTCTCGAGGCGTGCCGGCGGCGTCTGTATGCCGCCGAGTCCGCCGATGCCGCGGAGACGGTGCAGCGGCGGCTGGAGCACAATCGTGCCGCCCGCAGGGATCTGGCCCACCGCCTGGAGAATGCCCGCCAGCTGCTTGCCGCCGATCTGCGGCAGGTGTACAGCGACGCGCAGCTGGAGCTGCTGTTCCGGCTGGTCAACCCGGCGCTGCTGGGGCAGGTTCTGGGAGACGGAGGGGTCACGGTTCACGACCGGGAGGCCCTGCATCAGCGCCTGGACGATCTGCTCGCGAAGATCGATGCCCAGGGCGTGTTCCAGGGAGACGCCGTGACCGTTCACCTGTATGCGCTGCCGGAGGCGGATCTGGCCGGTCTCAGCGACCCGGAGGCGATCCAGGCGCGGTTGAGTGACCTCGATGCGGCCATCTCCCGGGACGAGGCCGCGCTGCAGGCCGCGGAGTCCCGCCAGGCGCTCGAAGCCGAGCGGCAGGAGCTGGAGGCGGCCTGCCGGCAGGCGGAAAAGCGTCTGGACGCCCATGCCGAGCTGACCGCCATGCGCGAGCAGGCCGCCGACTGGCGCGTGCAGCAGCGGGAGCTGGAGGCGCAGGCCGAGTCGCTCCGCCAGCAGCAGGAGACCCTGCGCGAGGAGTCGGATCAGCTGCGCCAGGATCTCGAGCAGAGCGTGCAGCAGCTCAAGCAGCTGGGTGCCGAGAAGGGCGAGTTGCGCACGGCCCACGAGGCGCTGTTCGAGCGCATGAACCAGGCCCCGGAGCGCTTTGACTGGAACGCGGACACCCTGGCGTGGGAGCTGGAGTCCGCGCGCGAGGGGCGCGAGGCCGTGGAGCAGATCCTCCAGGACGAGGAGGCGCTCAGCCGCCGCGTCACCGAGGCGCTGCAGCGGATCGCCAGTCAGCCCCACCACGTTCGTTTCATGGGCGATGGCCCGGAGGCGCACCGTCTGCGCGAGCTGCGCGAGCGTCTGGACAATTTCGACCAGGAGCGCGAAGCCCTGCGCCAGCGCTGGCAGGGGCTGCTCAAGGGGCTGGGGCAGGAGGCGGCGCAGCTCCTGCAGGGGCTGGACGTGCTGGAGCGTGAGTGCGACCAGCTCAATGCCCGCATTGGCGAACTGAGCATCTCCAACCTGCAGGGGCTGGAGGTCCGGGTGGAACGCAACCGCGACCTGGTCGCCCAGCTCAGCGCCCTGCGCCGGCAGGGGCAGGATCAGGGCAGTTTCACCTTCGGTGCCGACGACGCGCTGGATCTGGACGATGCCCTGGAGCGCGTCGACCACGCCCTGCGCGAGCGGCCACAGATCCGCCTGGCCGATGCCTACGAGCTGGCCTTCGACGTCACCCTGCCGAACGGGCAGTCGCGCTCCTATGCGCAGCTGAGTCAGATCCAGTCCAATGGCACCACGGTGACCATCAAGGTGGTGATCAACCTGCTGCTGCTGCGGGGGTTGCTGAAAGCGCGCCAGCCCGTGACCGTGCCGTTCTACCTGGACGAGGTCGCGGCGCTGTCGCCGAATAACGTCCGCTCCATTCTCGACCTGGCTGCCTCGCAGGATTTCGTGCCGATCCTGGCCAGCCCCAGCGAGCTGGAGGCGGCCGAGATCATCTATCTGCTGCGGCCCACGGCCAAGGGGCGCCTGGTGCTCACCGACGCCCACCGGGTCGAGGTGAGGCGGCAGCCCGATGCGGCCACTGCATGAGCGGCCGAGTTGCTGAACTGTGAAGTGCGTCGCAGTCCGGTTGCGGTTCCGGCAGCCAAGCTGAGCCGAGACTTGGGGATTTCCGCAACGCATGTGCACCCGATCCGGGTGCCCCCGCTGTGCATTGTGGGAATCGTGTGCCGACATCCTTGATTCGGACCGGGCCATGGACGCCATCAACTACGCGACGCTGCACCTGAGCGACAACGACTGCGCCGTTCTCCGCTCGCTGATCAACCTGCTTCAGGCCGATGGCCGGATGAGCTGGCAGGAAGTGCCTGCCGAGGATGCGCAGCTGGTGTTTCTGGATGTGGACGCCGCGCCGGAAGGGACGTGGGAGTCCGCGCCGGCGGAGACGCTGGTCTGGTGCAGCAGAACGCCGTCCGAGCAGGCCGAATACACGCTCCAGCTACCGGTGAAGCTGAAGACGCTGCGCCCCGTTTTCGCCCGTCTTGATGCCGAGCTGACGGGGCAGGAGACCAGCCGCCAGGCCGGTTCTGCAGGGGACGCTTCCGGGGACGATGGCGAGTCCCGGGACATCTTCAGCAGCGTGCGCGGCCTGTGAACCGCTCAGCCTGACAGCGACGGGTCGAAGGCAGCGCTGTCGCGGCGCAACCGCCGCTTCTCCGCCAGGCTGAGCAACACCAGCGGGCCGACAATCAGCACCGAACCCGCCACGAACCACACATCCGGAACCTCGTGAAACCAGAGCCAGCCGAAGGCGATGGCCCAGATCAGGCCGGTGTACTCGGCGCTGGTGACCTGGTTCGCCGCAACGCTGCGATAGGCGAGGATCACGGAACCGTTGTAGCCGAGGATGAACAGCGCCGAGCCCATGGCCGCCGGCAGCAGTGACCAGTCCCACGGCGCTCCCTCCCACACCGCCAGCGCGAAGGCGGCCGGTACTGCATAGACGTGGGTGAGAATCAGCGTGTGCGCCATGGACTGCCCGGGGGGCAGTTTGCGCACCAGCAGCGCGTTCAGGCCCAGTGCCGCCGCGGCACCGAGCGCGCTCAGGCCCTGCCAGGAGAACTCCATGGGCCGGAGGATCACGAGAATGCCGATGAAGCCGCTGATCACGGCGACGATGCTGAGCCCCGTGGCACGCTCGCGGAACACCACCACGGCCAGCACCATCACGATCAGGGGCGCGGCGTAGAACAGCGCATTGGCCGTTGCCAGCGGCAGGTTCACCAGCGCGACCACCATGCAGAACACCCCGACGAGACTGATGTGCGCGCGCACCACGTGGATCCGGGTGCCCCGGAACAGCGCGCCGCGATCGACCATGGCGAGAAACGGTAGCAACAACAGCAGCGTGCAGAGCACGCGCAGGAACACGAACTGCAGGGCGGGGATGTCACCCCCCTGGGCCTTGATGATGATGTCCGAGAAGATGGCCAGCAGGTTGCCGATCACCAACAGGACAATGGCGCTGTGAACGGTCTTCCCCGACATGAATGCAGCGTCTCCGCCAGGTGGCTCCGGTTTCGGTGGTGTGGATCTCAGGTGGCCGGATCATAGGCGGGAAACAGCATCTTGTATAATGATCTAAATTGTCATGGTATTAGATTATTGAATAATGAAGCTGCCACCGCTCAAGGCATTGCCCGTATTTGAAGCCGTAGCCCGGCTGAACAGCTTTTCCCGCGCGGCTGAGGAGTTGCGCGTCAGCCAGAGTGCGGTCAGTCACCGGATCCGGCAGCTGGAGGATTATCTCGGGGAAGCCCTGTTCCTGCGCGGCGGGCGCCGGCTCTCTCTCACGGACGAGGGGCGCGCCTACCTGGAGACGGTGAGCGCTGCACTCGGTCAGATCGAACGGGCCAGCGAGCAGCTGCAGGGGCGGGGCGGCACGCGTCTGCGGCTGGCGGCGCACAGCTCTTTCGCCGTTCGCTGGCTGATTCCGCGGATGCAGGATCTGCAGCGCCGGCACCCGGAAGTGGAACTGATGCTGGAGATGATGGATGACGCGCCGGCGTTGTCCGAACGGGTCGCCGACGCCTTCATCACGCTGCACGCCAGGCAGCGCGGGTTCACCACCGAAGCGCTCTACCGCGAGCGGCTGTTCCCCATCTGCAGCCGCGGGTTCTGGCAGCGGGTGTGCGCGGACCTGCGGCAGGATGGCCTGATCGATGATGACGTGCCGCAACGCCTTGATCCGGCGTGGCTGACCCGTTATCCCCTGCTGTCGGCGTCCAGCATCATGGGACAGCCCGGCGAGGACTGGCAGACCTGGCTCGCCGCCGGTGGCGTCCGTCTGCCCGACACCGCGCGCATGCAGCACTTCAGCCACATGCTCATGGCGCACGCCGCGACCCGCCACCACCAGGGGATTGCGCTCACCAACGACTACATGATCGACACGGCCGACGATCCGGACCTGGTGCGGCTGCCCTGCTACACCGTGTATACCGGAGACACCTTCCGTTTCGCCTACAAGAGCAGCCGCCGCAACGAGCCCGGTCTGCGCCTGCTCCGCGACTGGCTCCTGCAGCAGGCGCGTCAGTCGGGGTTGTTGCCGGGCTAGGGAAGCACTGGACACCTCCCGTGGGGCGCCTGGGAGCAGGCACGGCTGAAGACCGGAGCCCCGTGGCGCGGGCTTCCCCTTCCCGGGAGCTGTGACAAGGCGGCGTGGCTGTCGTAGACTGCCTGCTCTCGCCTCACGCCACGCGAACCACGAATCAACACCTTATGAGTGACAATCCGAATCCGCAGGGCAAGGGACAGGTGCCGGTGCTGGCTGCGTTGACGGAAAACCGGCACGCCACGGCCGCGGTGCCACCCAAGCACATCGAGCAGGTGTCGGTGGAGTTGTTCACCTCCCTGTTCGTGCTGGAGAGCGATTTCAACTTCAAGCCGGTGCCCGGCAATACCTACTGGCTGTACCAGAAAGAGGGCCGCTTCTGGCTGTCGCCGGTGCCGCCGCAGGAGTGGTCGCCGACAGTCTACGGCCGCTACATCGGTGAGTGCCGGTTGCAGACGGACATGAGCTGGACGCTGATGCTGGCCGACGAGGTTGCCGAGGACCAGGCGTTCCTGGCCTACCTGGAGGACAGGCGGGCGCGCTTCGAGGAGACGCTGGAGTCAGCGGAGACCCTGGACGACGCGCTGCCGGTGCACGAATCGCGGCTGCCGTTCTACCAGCGTGCGTTCGCCTATGCGTTGGCCCACTCCCTGGGTACGTCCATGGAGCGCTCGGGTATCCGGGCGCTGTCGTACAACGAGGCGCGCGGTCTGCTGGCCCATCAGCCGGATCCTGGCGACGCGTGAGCCGCTGGCAGCGCCGACGTGCGTGCGCGCCCCGAGCGTTTGGCGTGGCGTAGCGCGGCGTCGGCGCGGTGGAACACGGCGTCGACCGCCGCGTCACCGGGTGCCAGTTCGGCCACACCCAGGCTGACGGTGCACAGGGCGCGACCGCTCACCGCCTCGCGGATGCGCTCCGCCGTGGCGTGGGCGCGGGCGAGATCGGCTTCCGGCAGAAGAATCATGAATTCGTCCCCGCCGACGCGGCCCAGCCGGTCGCTGCTGCGCAGCTCGTACTGGGCCGTGCGCACCAGGTCCACCAGGACCATATCGCCGTAATGATGCCCGCGCTCGTCGTTGAACGCCTTGAACTGGTCCACGTCCAGCATGATGGCCGACAGGTTGGTGCCGTAGCGCCGTGCCCGCTGGTACTCGCCGGCGGCCGTCTCGTACAGGTAGCGGCGGTTGAAAGCGTGCGTCAGGCCGTCGCGATTGGCCTGCTCTTCCAGCTGCCGGTTCAGCGCTTCCAGTTCGCGGGTCCGCTCGATCACGCGCTGCTCAAGGCGTTCGTTCTGCTGTTCCAGTGCCACACGCGCCCGGTGGATGTCGGTGACGTTCTGGGAGATGCCGAACAGGTGGCGGATCACGCCGTCGTGGGCGCGGATGGGCATGAGCAGGGTGATCCAGTAGCCGTCCTGCGGCGTGCCGTCCATGCCGTCGTAGACGCCCCGCTCCTCGTAGCGCATGGGCTCGCCGCGCTCCACGCAGCGGCGGTACCGGGCGATGATGTCCCGGCATCCCGGTTCCGGCATGAGTTCGTCGATGCGTTTGCCGATGCACGCCCCGGGTGGCAGGTTCAGCATGGCCTCCTGGACGGGGTTGACCGCCTCGACCAGGAAGTCGCCGTTGTCGGCCACCCGGATGACGAACATGTTTTCCGGGAAGTGGTTCCAGAGGTCCCGGATGAACTGCCAGGCGTCATCGATGCCGATGGCGGCAAGCGGATGACTACTGTCACGCAGATGATCGTGAGTCATGAATGAGCCCGCCAACCCCTCATGGCATGTCTTGATCGTTAATTCTGTACTGACCGATCCTCCAGTATTTCTGCGTCTGCCGCAAGCTGGCGACAGGTCCTTTGGGCCTGTATCAGCGGTTATACTGATCTGTCCATTTCATGTGCGACTGACAAGGAGCGGACAGCATGCGTTGTTACTTTGCCGGGGCCCTGTTCAATCTGGCCGAGAAGCGGTTCAACCGGGAGCTCACGGACGCGGTGCGTGCCCGGTACCCGGGCGTGGAATTCATCCTCCCCCAGGAGCGGGCGGCGCAGTTCCTGCACCTTGAGGACTGGTCGGCGCGCATGTTCGCGGACTGCATTGCCATGATCGACGCCAGCGACGTGGTGGTGACCATTCTCGACGGTCCGGACGCGGATTCCGGCACCAGCCTGGAGCTTGGCTACGCCTACGCCCGGGGTATGCCCATCATCGGCATTCGGACAGATTTCCGCGGTTCCGAGGACCGTGGCCTCAACCTGATGCTGGCCAATGTCTGCACCACGCTGCTGCTGGAGCCCCTGGACGACCTCGGCGCCCTGGCGGACCAAGTGGCCGACGCGCTTCGGGCGCTGCCGGCGGAGGGGTGACGCACGCGGATGTGACAAGGCCTCTTGCCTCCGGAGGGTGTTCGCCGCCAGAGTACGGCTGACAAGCGCATCAACAACAACGGGGGAGAGGCATGCAATACGATGCCGACGTAGTGGTCGTGGGCGCCGGGCTGGCCGGCCTGGTTGCGGCGGCGGAGCTGGCCGATGCCGGGCGGCGCGTGATCATCGTCGACCAGGAGCCGGAGCAGAGCCTGGGCGGCCAGGCGTTCTGGTCGTTCGGCGGGTTGTTCTTCGTCGACTCCCCTGAGCAGCGCCGCATGGGCATTCGCGACTCCCGCGAGCTGGCCTGGCAGGACTGGCTGGGCACCGCGGGGTTCGACCGGGACGAGGATGCCTGGCCCCGCCGCTGGGCGGAGGCCTACGTGGATTTCGCCGCCGGTGACAAGCGCGCCTGGCTGCGGCAGATGGGGCACCGCAGCTTCCCCGTGCTCGGCTGGGCCGAGCGCGGCGGTTACGATGCCACCGGGCACGGCAACTCCGTGCCCCGGTTTCACATCACCTGGGGCACCGGCCCCGGCCTGGTCGAGCCCTTCGAACGGCGGGTGCGCGCCGCCGCGGACAAGGGGCTCATCCGGCTGTGTTTCCGCCACCGTGTGGATGAACTGCTTGCCACCAACGGCACCATCCACGGCGTGCGCGGCGCCGTGCTGGCCGCCGACAGCGCCGCCCGCGGCGAGCCCACCTCCCGCGAGGAGAATGAGCCATTCAGCTTCAATGCCCAGGCCGTGATCGTGGCCGCCGGCGGTATCGGTGGCAATCACGAGCTGGTGCGTGCGAACTGGCCCGACCGCCTCGGGACACCGCCTGAGCACATGGTCTCCGGTGTGCCCGCCCATGTGGACGGGCGCATGCTCGGCATCACCGAGTCCGCCGGTGGCCGGGTGATCAACCGCGACCGCATGTGGCACTACGTGGAAGGTCTGCAGAACTGGAGCCCGATCTGGCCCCGGCACGGTATCCGCGTGCTGCCCGGGCCGTCGTCGCTGTGGTTCGACGCCCGGGGGCGGCGGTTCCCCGCGCCGTTGTATCCGGGCTCGGACACCCTGGGCCAGCTCGCCCACATCCAGTCCACCGGGTATGACTACAGCTGGTTCGTGCTCAACCAGAGCATCATCCGCAAGGAGTTTGCCCTGTCCGGCTCCGAGCAGAACCCGGATCTCACCGGGCGTAGCTGGCGCATGACCGCGAAGCGTGCCGTGGGCAGCAAGGCCACGGGGCCGGTGGAGGCGTTCAAGGCGCACGGCGCCGATTTCGTGGTGCGGGATTCCATCGAATCCCTGGTGGCGGGCATGAACGAGCTCAGTGGCGACGGCCTCCTGGACGCCGCCGACATGCGCGACCAGATCGCCGCCCGGGACCGGGAGCTGGCCAACCCGTTCACCAAGGATTTCCAGATCATGGCCATGCACAACGCCCGGCGCTTCCTGGGCGACAAGCTGATCCGCACGGCGCGGCCCCACCGGATGCTCGACCCGAAGCACGGGCCGCTGATTGCGGTGCGGCTCAATATCCTCACCCGCAAGACCCTGGGCGGGCTGGAGACGGACCTGGAGGCGCGCGTCCTCGGCGCTGACGGCGCGCCCGTCCCCGGCCTCTACGCCGTGGGTGAGGCGGCCGGCTTTGGTGGCGGCGGCATGCACGGTTACCGCTCACTCGAGGGCACCTTTCTCGGCGGGTGCCTGTTCTCGGGGCGTTCCGCCGGGCGCGCCTGTGCCGCCGCCGTGGCCTGAGCCGGGGCGACGAAGCGCGCACCGCCGCGTAAACTGTAGGGAGAGCCCGCCACCGACGACGAGACCGCGACTGCATGGACCCCAGAGACGTTGTTGATGCCTACCTGCAAGCCATTCTGGATCGGGACCCCGGCGAGGCGCGGCGTTGGTTGGCGGACACGGGGTTCCACTACCGCAGCCCCATCGAGACGCTGGAGTGTGCCGAAGCGCTGGTGAATCAGTCGTTCATGTCGAGCGGCATCGTGCATCACGTGCGCGTGCGCAAGGTGTTCGCGGACGGGGCGGACGTCTGCCATGTCATGGAATTCACCATCCAGATCTCCGACAAGTTCAAGGTCGACCTGGTGCACTGGGCGACGGTGGAGAACGACCGCATCACGCGGATCGAGACGATCTTCGATGCATCGCGTTACCGGGAGCTGTTTCCAGTTGAATGAACGGGAGCGGCTTGCGGGCGCCATGCCCCGCGCGGCGTTTCTACTGCTGATCGTGCTCTTTCTGGCCGCCTGCGCCGGCTCGGTCGAGCGTCCGGTCGGGCCTGGCCCGGAGACGCCGCAGCTCAACGACGACACCATCACCGCTGCCGACGGCTACCGGCTGCCGCTGCACCGGTGGCTGCCCGACACGGCGCCCCGGGCGGTGGTGCTCGCGCTGCACGGTTTCAACGATCACGGCGGCGCCTTCGGGGTGCTGGCCGATGGCCTGAACGAGCAGGGCATGGCGCTTTACGCCTACGATCAGCGCGGCTTCGGCGGCTCGGAACCACGCGGGATCTGGCCCGGCCGCGACCTGCTGGTGAACGACGCCATTACTGCCACCGAGCTGCTCGCACAGCGTTACCCCGGCAAGCCGCTCTTTCTCATGGGCAAGAGCATGGGCGGCGCCGTGGTCATGCTCACCCTGACAGACGACCATGCGCCGGTGGTTGCCGGCAGCGTGCTGATTGCCCCGGCGGTCTGGGGGGAAGAGACCATGCCCTGGTACCAGCAGTTCGGCCTCTGGCTGGGCGAGACCCTGACGCCGGGGATTCGCCTGTCCGTGGACCTGGCCCAGGCGCTGGGCAACGAGCCCACCGATGACGATGCGGTGCTGGAAGCGCTGAAGGCCGATCCCATGGTGCAGCGGGAGGCGCGGATCGACACCATCGAAAGCCTCTCCGAGCTGATGGACGAGGCCCTGGTGGCCAGTGCCGATCTGCCCGGCCCGGCGCTGATCCTGTATGGCGACGAGGATCAGATCATTCCCGCCGATCCGGTGTGCCTGATGCTGGGCAAGCTGCCGGATCCGGATTTCCGACCCTGGCGCATGGTGCTCTACCCCGGTGGGTACCACATGCTCACCCGGTATACGGGGGCCGACCAGGTGCACGCCGACATCAACGCCTGGCTGCGCGACATCGGCGGCGCGCTGCCCTCCGGCCACGAGGTGGGCCGGCCGGAGGCGCAGCGGCTGCTGTGTTCGTGACTCAGTCCGGCAGTTCCGAGGCGCGCCAGAGGTACCAGCTCGCCACCGACCGCCAGGGTGCCCAGCGTGCGCCGTGCGCCTTCAGCGCGGCCGGTTTCGGCAACGCATCCAGCCCGTAGGTCACCGCAAATCCCTTGCGGATGCCCAGGTCGTTGACCGGCAGCACGTCGGCGCGCCCGAGGTTGAAGATCAGCAGCATCTCCACGGTCCACTGGCCAATGCCGCGAATGCGGGTCAGGCGCTCGATGAGCGTGTCGTTGTCGAGGTCATCCATGGCGTCACCGGGAGGCACTGTGCCGTCCAGGGTCTTTGCGGCCAGGTCCCGCGCCGCCGCGGTTTTCGCCGCCGACAGCCCGGCGCCGCGCAGTGCGGTCTCCGGCAGCGCCAGCAGCGCCTCCGGCGCGGGGTGGTGGTCCGGGAACAGGGCCTTCAGCCGCTCATGGATGGTCCCGGCCGCGCGGCCGCTGAGCTGCTGGTAGACGATGGCGCGCAACAGCCCCCGGAACGGATCACTGGTGTCGCGCAGTACCAGCCGGTAGGCGCCCACCCGTTCAATGATGGTGCCAAGCGGCGGATCCTCCCGGGCCAGCTCGACCCGCGCCGCGTCCACATCGTAAGGCGGTGGGTTGTTGTCGCTCATGGGCGCCCCGCTGGCCGCTGACAGTTGCATTGACGCCGAATCAAAGCACACTGGAGGCTTCACTGGGAAGCGGGGTTGTCCAGGGAGGGCACAGATGCCAACGGCGTTTTTCGAGCGTCAGAAGCAGGCGCGGTGGCGAACCGCCTACCTGTTGCTGTTGTTCACCGGTGTGGTGCTGGGGTTGCTGGTGGTGCTGAACGGCGCCCTGCTGTTCGCGCTGGAACCGGCCCTGCTCATGGGCGGTGCCCGGGGTGTGAGCATGGGCGAGGCCGTGTCCGGGCACGCCACGGTCCTGTCGGTCGCCACCGGTGTCGCCCTGCTGGGGCTTGGCTTCTTCACCGCCCGCATGGCGCTGCGGCTGCGGGCCGGTGGCCGCGTGATTGCCGTCGACATGGGTGCGGACGCGGTGCAGGCCGCAACCACCGACCCGGCGGAGCGCCGCCTGCGCAACGTGGTCGGGGAAATGGCGCTGGCTGCCGGCGTAATCGCCCCCGGGGTCTACGTCATGCAGCGGGAGCCGGGCATCAACGCCTTTGCTGCCGGCTTTGCGCCGAGCGACGCCGTGGTCGTGGTGACCCGCGGCGCACTCGACCGTCTCGAGCGTGACGAGCTGCAGGGCGTGGTCGCCCATGAGTTCAGCCATATCGTCAACGGCGACACCCGCCTGAACACGCTGCTCATCGCCATCGTTCACGGGCTGGAGGCCCTGGCCATCAGCAGTGGCGATCACGTTGGCGCTCGCCATGGAGGCCATCGCCCGCCGGCGACGCTGGTGCTGGGCTGGGCGGCCTATGTTGCCGGGTTGCTGGGGGTGCTCTGCAGCCGCCTGGTCAAGGCCGCGATCGTCCGTCAGAGGGAGTGGCTGGCCGATGCGGCGGCGGTGCAGTACACCCGTTACCCGGAAGGCCTCGCCGGCGCGCTCAAGAAGATCGCGGCCGGACGCCGGCTGGGGTCGGCCCTGCTGGCCCCGCGTCGCCGGGAGGTGAGCCACATGCTGTTCGCGCCCGGGCTCGGTTTCGCCGACGAATGGCCGCCGTTGCTGGCCTCCCATCCGCCCGTCGCGCGGCGGATCGAGGCGCTGGACCCGCGGTTCGACGCCGGTGACCTGGACGCGATCCGTGACGCCATGCTGGACGCCATGCGCCGCCGCGCGCAGGAGGCCGGGGAAGAGGCGGACGATCGCGCGACGCCCGCCGCGGAATCGGTACTCGCACCGGGCGCCGATACGGTGACGCATACGGCGCTGATTGCGGCCGCAACCGGCGCACTGGTGGCGGGCAGTGATCAGGCAAGAGCGCTGCATGCCGGTGTGCCGGGCCGCCTGAGCGCGGCCGCCCGGTCGAGGGACGAGGTGGCGGCGCTGGTGCTCTGTCTGCTGCTTGCCGATGACGCGGTCATCCGCCGGCAGCAGCTTGACGCCGTGGAGTCGTGTCTGGGCGGTGGTGTCCGCGCTACCGTTGCGGCGCTGCTCGCCGAGTACGGGCGCCCGGTCCAGCCCCGGGATCGCCTGCCGCTGCTGGAGCTGGCGCTCCCGACGCTGGCGGATGTCCCGGAGGATGACGCCCGCCGCCTCATCGCCGCGGCCGCCCGGATTGCCCGACTCGACCGGATTGACGGGCGCATTCGCGTACACGCGTATGCACTGCTGCGACTGCTGCAGATCCGGCTGCAGGCGCATGCTCACGGACACGCCCGCGCGGATGCCTCGCCGTTGTACCGGGTGCTGGACAGCGCGGCCGTGGTGATGGCTCTCTTCGCCTGGCACGCCCACGCCGGCGATCACACGCTGGCAGAGCAGGCGTATGCCCGTGGCATGGATGCCATGCTGGTGCCGCGCGCGCCCGCATTCCACGTACCCGATGACTGGGTAGTCGCGCTGACGGGCTCCCTGAGGTCGCTGGAGGGTCTGGACGCAGACGGCAAGCGCTGCCTGGTCACGGGGCTGCTGGCGGTCGTGGTCGGGGAGGATGGCGTGGGTGCCAACGTGGCGGAACTGCTGCGGGTGGTGACGGTATCGCTGCAGTTCCCGCTGCCGCTGGTGCTCCCCGGTGACGCGCTGGTGGCGGACGCTACGTAATGATCACCCGGTTGCGGCCGGCGTTCTTCGCCTTGTACAGGGCGGAGTCGGCGGCCATGGTCAGGGTCTCCGGGGTTGCGTAGTCGGGGAACGCCGCCACGCCCGCACTGAACGTGACCGTGAACTGCTCGCCGCCGGCCTCCTGGCGAATGCTGGCGAAACTGCGCCGGATGCCGTCCAGTGTGCGCGTGGCCTGTTCCGCGGTCGCGTCCGGCATGATGATGGCGAACTCCTCGCCTCCGTAGCGGCCGATGGAGTCGGTGCGGCGCAGACGTTGCTGGAGGACCCGCGCGAGGCTGCGGATCACGGTATCGCCCGCCGGATGGCCGTGGGTATCGTTGACGCTCTTGAAGTGGTCGATGTCGAGCATCACGAAGGCGAGTTTGCCCTCGCGGCGGCTGGTGCGGCCCACCTCGTTTTCCAGCTCCTCCTTGATCCGCGTGTGATTGAGCAGCCCGGTGAGATTGTCCGTGACCATCAGCGAACGCAGCTGCCGGGCGCGCTCGGCGCGGATCGCCACCGAGCGAATCAGGTGGGCCGGCTCGATGGGTTTGGTGAGGAAGTCGTCGCCGCCGCGGCTCATGGCGTCGAGCTGGCGGTCGACCTGGGTCTCCGACGACAGAAAGACGATGGGAATGCTCGCGTACCGGGGTACCTGCCGGATGACCTTGGCCAGCTCGTTGCCATCGCACTGGGGCATGTACATGTCCATGAGAATCAGGTCCGTGGCCTGCTCCTCCAGGGCGTCGAGCACGTTCATGGGGTCACTGACGATGTTGACCCGCATGCCGGCCTGCTCGAGCAGGCCGCCGAAGTAGGTGGCCTGGGTACGGCTGTCCTCCACCAGCATGATGTTCAGTGGCTCCGGGATGCGTGCCGGCGCGAACTTGTCGAGCTGGTCGATCAGGTCATGGGCGCTGACCGGCTTCACGAGATAGGCCTGAACCCCCACCCGTGCGGCGCGGAGCCGGTTGCCCATGTCGCCTCTGGAGCTGATGACCAGCGTCTGCGGTTTCTCGCTGGTGGCGGCCCGGAGCTCGCCGATAAGGCTGTCGAGGGAAAACCCGTCCGGGAGGTTGTCCTGGTCCAGGATCACCGATTCCGGCGCGTGGCGGGCCACCTCCTCGCGCAGCGCCCGGTGACTGGACAGGGTCGTGGTCTGGTAGCCGAAGTGGATCAGCTGCCGGCGCAGCTCCTGCATGCCCGGCTCGCTCAGGTCCGCAAGCAGGTAGACGTCGCCGTGGGACGGCGTGTCCGCGACCACTTCGGTGCCCTGTTCCTCCTGCACCCGGTCCAGTGCCGACAGGTAGTTGCCGACGATGTTGCGGAACTCGTCCGTGACCGGCTCCTCGCCGTTTTCGATGGGCGCACACATGATTTCCACCATGAGCGCCAGCTCGGCGGTCTTGCGCTGGCCGTCGCGCCGGGCGGTCTCTGCCAGCCGGCCGGCCTTCTCGCGAAATGCGGTGATGCCCGCGGCGTCCCGGCCCACCTGGCGCCAGGCGCGATGCAGGCCGACGATGCCCAGCGCACTTCCTGGCGTTGCGGCACGGCGGGGTTCGGGGGTGTCGTCGCTCATCAGGTTCCGTCCCTTGTCTGATGGGGAGCAGCATAATTCACCCCCGCCCTCCAACCTGTGACACAGTCGCGGATTATGGCCTGATGACCAGGAGGTGGCATGAACCCGGATGTGCGTGCTCGTCTGCGCCGCTCGGCCGGGCTGGCCCGGTCGCTGGTGGTCTACTGGCGTCCCTGGCGGCAGCCGCGGTTGCGGCGCCTGTATGCCGGGTTCGTCGCGCCCGGCGACCTGGTTTTCGACATTGGCGCCCACCTGGGCGATCGCAGTACCGCATTCGCCGATCTGGGCGCCCGTGTCATTGCCCTGGAGCCGCAGCCGCACGTGCGCCGCTGGCTGATGCGTATCGCCGCGCGGCGGCCGGGTATCACGGTCTGCGGGGAGGCGGTGGGTGCCGTGCCCGGGGAGGCGTGGCTGTCGGTCAGCGCCGCCAACCCCACCGTCTCATCCCTGAGCCCCCCATGGCAGCAGGCGGTGCGTTCGGGCAACGCCGGTTTCCGCCGGGTGGCCTGGGAGGATGGCGTCCAGGTGTCCGTGACCACCCTGGATGTGCTGATTGCGCGCCATGGCGAGCCGGCGTTCTGCAAGATCGATGTGGAGGGGTTCGAGGCGGCGGTACTGGAGGGCCTCAGCCGGCCACTGGCCGCGCTCTCCTTCGAGTTCGTCGCCGGTGCCCTGGGCGAGGCCGAGCGCTGCCTGGGCCGGCTGAGCGGACTGGGGGCGTACCTCTACAACGTCATCCCCGGGGAGGGGCGCGTGTTCCGGTTCCCGGAGTGGTGCGGGCCGGAGGCCATGGCCGATTGGCTCCGGCGCGGCGCCGACGGGATCGCCTCCGGTGACATCTACGCAGTGCATGACGACCACAGGAGGCAGTCGTGAATCACACCGTGCGTTACTGGCAGTCGCTGACCACCCCGGAGATCCGTGATGCGGTTGCGGCGGACCCCGTGGCCATTCTGCCCCTCGCCGCCGTGGAGCAGCACGGGCCGCACCTGCCGCTGGAGACCGACCGGATCATTGGCGACGGCTTGATCGGTGAGGCGTTCCGGCAACTCCCCGGGACGTTTCCCGCCTGGGTGTTGCCGGCGATCACCGTGGGTGCCAGCAGCGAGCACGGGGCGTTTCCCGGCACGCTCAGCCTGGATGCGGAGACGCTGATCCAGGTCATCTGCGCCCATGGCCGGGCGGTGGCCGCCAGCGGCGTGCGGCGGCTGGTGCTGAGCAACAGCCACGGCGGCAACCGCGCCGCCATGGACGTGGCGGCTCTGCGGCTGCGGCAGGAGTGCGGGCTGCTGGTGGTCAAGGCGAGCTACTTCCGCTTCCCGCAGCCGGAGCCCTCCGCGCTGGATGCCCACGAGCTCCGCCATGGACTCCATGGCGGGACGCTGGAGACGGCCATGATGCTGCATCTGGCGCCCGACGCCGTCAGGCGGGAGCACCTGTTCCACGCGGTGTCCCTGGGAGAGGCGCTGGAGCGGGATTGCCGCTACCTGGGGCCGGAGGGGGCGGGGGCGTTTGCCTGGCTGGCCGAGGATCTCAACCTCGCCGGCGTGACCGGCGACGCCAGCCGCGCCGATGCCGACACCGGTGCCCGGCTGGTGGCGCACTTCGGTGGCGTGCTGGCGACACTGATCCAGGAGACCCGCGGTTTCCCGCTGGACGCCCTGGGCGGCGAGACGCTCCGGTAACGGGCGCTACTTCCCGGGCAACGCCCGGGAGAGCAGCTCGTCGAGCCAGTGGCCGGCACGCTCCGCCTTGGTATTGAGGTAGCGCACGTTGTGCGGGTTCAGGGACCCGTGCAGCGGTCGCCGCTCCACCACGGTAATGCCGCCATCCTCCAGTGCCTCGATCTTCAGCGGATTGTTGGTGAGCAGGCAGACGCGGCTGACCTTCAGGTGCCGGAGCATTTCCACCGCGGCCTCGTAGCGCCGTTCATCGGAGCCGAAGCCCAGGGAGCAGTCCGCCTCCACCGTATCCATGCCGGAGTCCTGCAGCGTGTAGGCGCGCAGTTTGTTCGCCAGCCCGATGCCGCGCCCCTCCTGCGCCAGATACAGCAGAATGCCGCCCCCGGCCTGGTCGATGGTGCGCACGCTGTTGCGGAGCTGCTCGCCGCAGTCGCAGCGCAGGCTGCCGAACAGATCCCCGGTGAGGCAGGACGAGTGCATGCGGATCGGCAGCGGGTCGGGCCACTGCGCCTGGTCCCCGATCAGCACGGCGATGTGCTCCAGCAGCCCGTTCGCTTCACGGAAGAGGATGAACCGGGTGGCGTCGGCATCCTCCAGGGGCACGCTGGCGTCGCTCACGTGCGCAACCTCCAGCCGTGGCGAGGCGGCCACGGCGAGAGCCGGCGTCGCGTCGACGCCGAGAATCGTGCCGTCGGCCTGCAGCCGGTCGACCGTGTCGCTTTCCGTTGCGGGGACGGGAATGGCCACCACCGCCGGCAGCAGTTTGCCGGCGCGTGCCAGGTGCAGGGCCGCGTACTCGGCTTCGTCGGCGGGTTCCAGGTCGGCGCTTGCCCGGTGGTGATCGTGTTCACAGACCACGGTGGCCAGGCTGCGGACGTCGGCCACGGCCACGTCGTCCCGCAGCGGCAGGCGGATGGCGGGGGCGTTGCCCGGCTCCATACCCAGCGCGCGGGCGCGGTTGGGGGTGATGATCAACGCCGGGTGTCCGCCGGGTGCGAGCGTGCGCAGGTAATCCAGGGTGGCCGGTGTCAGGGTCTCCACGGCCGTGGCCACGGCGTCGGGACTGTCCCCGTCGCTGGTGACGCGGATGGGTTGGCCCCGGCGCAGGTCGAAAATGGCGCGCTCTGCTTGTTGCATATGTGCTGTCCAATGCTTGTAGCGATATACTGCAGTGTAATCCGATGCGCTACCGGAGATGGTCACCGTGACAGACGAGCCCGGCGTCACCGCCGATACCGACCCGCTCGGGGTGGATCCGGCCTGGGCGCTGCTGCAGCGCTACCGGGCCGAGGCGGAACGGCCTCCGGACGGCGTCATGGCGCTGGACGGACGTGCCGTACTCCGGATGCACGACGATGGTTCATGGGCACCAATGGTGCCCATGGATGACGCCGCGCGCCACCTGTTTGACCTTTACCTGCCCCTGGTGGTGCGACCGCGGCTGACCATCGCCCAGCTCGGGCAGAGCCTGGACGGCCGTATCGCCACGGCGTCGGGGCATTCCCGCTACGTCACCGGCGCCGACGACATCCGCCATCTGCATCGGCTGCGTGCACTGGTGGACGCCGTGGTGGTGGGCCCCGGAACGGTCGCCGCCGACGATCCCCGGCTGACGGTACGGGAGGTTTCCGGCCGGCACCCGGTGCGCGTGGTGCTCGACCCGCGCAACCGTCTGAGCGGGGATTATCGCCTGTTTCGGGACCGGGATGCACCGACCCTGTTGTTCCGCAGTGACGATACGGCCCCGCCAGCGGGCGTCGAAGTGCTGCAGGAGCCGGCTGCCGACGGCGATTTCGAGCCCCGCGCGGTTCTCCGGCGGCTGGCGGCGCGCGGGCTGCGGCGTGTGCTGGTGGAAGGTGGCGGACAGACCGTCTCGCGCTTCCTGGCCGCGGGCACGCTCGATCGGCTGCACGTCACCGTGGCGCCGCTGGTGATTGGCTCCGGCCGGCCCGGCCTGGTGCTGCCTGCCATCGACACCATGGACGAGGCGCTGCGTCCCGAGTGCCGGCAGTTTCCAATGGGTCACGACGTGCTGTTCGACTTCAGGCTGTCGCCGGACGTGCCCTCCTGATCGGGCGCTCTCCCGCGGTCGCGCCGTGCACCGGGAGTCCGCTCCATGAACAGCGCCCCGGGGAGGGCCGCCACCAGGACCAGTGCCCCGTATGTCAGGGCGATGGCGGCGCCCTGGGCCGGGTCGAGCCCGGCAATGGCCCAGACCCCGGCCGCCGCACCTTCCCGTAGCCCCCACCCGGCGATGGTCACCGGGATCAGCATGGCCAGGAGCACCGGTGGCACCAGTGGCAGCAGCTGGGCGGCGGGCAGCTCCGCGCCGATCGCCCGCGCCGCCGCCAGAAAGACCAGCAGATAGGTTGCCACGACCGCGGCGGAACTCAGCAGCTGCAGCGGCAACGCCGCCGGCGTGAGCAGCGCGCGGCGTGTGTCCGTGACCAGGCCGGATGGCGCCTGGGCGGCGGGCGCGCGCAGTTGCGTGGAAGCCGCGAGAATCACCACCGTCACCCCCGCGGCAGCCCCCCACGATACGGACGCGGAGGCCAGCCCCGAGAGGCTCAGCAGCGCGGGCACGGCGATCAGCGCCATGGTCAGTTGCCCGGAGCCGCGCTCCAGGACCACGGCGCGTACTGCCCGACCCGTGGCGCCGCTGGCGTCGGCGTGGCGCCAGGCCCGGGAGACGTCGCCGAGGACGCCGCCGGGGAGGACCTGGTTGAGAAAGCCGGCCAGCAGGTACTCCCGCAGGGCCAGACCGAGTGGCAGCGGCAGCCCCAGCTGAGCGGCGGTAAAGCGCCACCGCCAGGCTGACAGCAGGATCTGGATGCCGGACAGAACCAGGGCAGCGGCGACCCAGCGCGGGTCGATGCCGGCCAGGTGTGCGGTCACCGCGCGAATGTCGGTCCACCACGCCACGGCCATCAGCAGGGTAACGCTGGCGGTCAGCCGCAGCAGCCAGCGGCGGGCCGGTGTCACGCCGGCTCCGGTGGCAGGGCGAGCAGGTCCAGGTGGCCCACCGTAAGCACTCCCTCGCCGGCATCCAGATAGCGGCGGCGTCGGGCCGCCCAGCGCGCCAGCCGCTCATGGCAGGTGTCGGTCTGCTCGTTCGCGGCGGTGAGCCAGCCGTCCAGCAGGGCCGATTGCAGGGGGGCTTCGGCACCCCCGAGCCGCCAGGGGCTGGGGCTGAGCCAGGTGCGGAAGCCGCTCTGGCGGAACACCGACGCCGCCGTATCCGCGGCGTCCGGGCCCAGCGCCGGCCCGAACCCCTTGTCCCGGCGCTGGTGGCTGTTCACCAGCCGGTTGAGCAGCGCGTCGTCGGGGTCGTCCGGTTGCCAGCGGATGCGGCCATCGTAGGTCAGCGCCACCAGCACGGCACACCCCGCCGCCCGGCATTCTGCGGCGAACTGCTCCAGCCATGGACGGGAGACCAGGTCGAGCAGCGCCGAGGCGGTGACCAGATGCGGTGCCTGTTCCGGCAGCACCGGCCCCTGGCGCAGGTCGCTGGCGTGCCGGTGGACACGGACCGTCCCGTCGGGGGCGGTGGCGGTGGTCATGAGTGCCCGGTCCTGATCCACCAGGTGCCAGGACTGGGAACGGGGCAGCAGCGGCGAGAGGTAGCGGAGGTTGGAGCCGCTGCCCGCGCCCAGGTCCACCACCTGCACATGCCGGTCGGGCAGCCACCCGGTCAGTGGCGGCAGCAGCGCCACGGCCCGCGCCCGATGGTCGGCCCGCTCGCGCAGATGGAGCCAGTGAGCGCTGAACTGCGTACTCACGACAGATCCTCCACGGCCCTGGCAAACACGGTGGCGGTTTCCGTCCAGTTTGGCAGAGAGCCGGCACAATGCCTGGCTGCCCGCGCCGCCCGGGCTCTGGCGCCGTGGTCGTGCAGCAGCGTGGTGATCGCCCCGGCCAGCGCCGTGGTGTCGCCGGGCGGGACCAGCCGGCCCGCCGTCTCCGGCACGGTGTCCGGGATGGCGCCGCCGGTGGTGCTGACCACGGGAAGCCCCCGGGCCAGGGCCTCCGCCAGCACCATGCCGTAGCCCTCGTAATGGGAGGGCAGGACGAACAGCGTGCTGCGGTCGTAGGCGCGATCGAGCCGCGCCGGGCCGCATTCCCCCGCCAGCGTGATGCGCCCGGTGAGCCCGGCATCATCAATACGGTTGTGGAGGGCCGCGGCAAAGGGCGGGTCTGCCGCGGTGCTGCCGGCAATCAGGCATTGCCAGGGGGTGTCGCGAAGCCGTTCAAGGGCTGCCACGAGCACGTCCTGACCCTTGCGTGGGATGACGCTGCCCACGCACAGCAGCATGGGCGGCTCGCCCGGGTCCGGGCCCCGGGCAGGTGGCGCCGGGTCGGTGCCGGGCACCACCACGCGGATGCATGTATCGGGCACGCCCAGTTCCGCAACCCGGCGCCGGGTATGGCGGCTGGTGACGATGACGCCCGCGCACCCGGCCAGCGCGCGGGCTTCACGGACCAGGAAACGCTCCCGCAGGGCGGGGTCGAGCCCGGTTTCGTCACCCAGGGGGTGGTGGACCAGCGCGAGCAGGCGCAGGCGCGCCACGTGGGCTGCGACGATGTCGGGGCTGTCGCCCAGGGCGAGCCCGTCGATGATCGCCCGGCTGCCGTCCGGCAGCGCCGCGAGAGTGGCGTGGAGTGCGTCCCGGGCCTTGGCATCCGTTGCCGGGAAGGCGCCGGGGAGCTCATGCACCGTGACCGTCCAGTGCATGGCGCGCAGCTCCTCCGCCACTCTCGCGTCGTAGCGGCTGCCGCCGGTGGGCCGGTTGATGGGGCCCGGCACCAGCAGGTGCAGCGCGGCCTTCACCCGACCGCGCCGCTGTCGGCAATCAGGCGGCCCTCGTAGCTCGCCCAGGCGACGTGGGATTCGTGCAGTACCACCGCCATGTGACTGAGTCCGTGGGCCTGGGGGCCGAGCCGCCCCGCCTGCACGGCTTCGGCCATGCGTCGGAAAATCAGCCCGGCCAGGAATTCGGTAGTGGTGTTCTGCCCGGCCAGGGCCGGATCGTCGTCCAGGTTGCTGTAGTTCAGCGGCGCCAGGACCGCCCGGAGCTGTTCGCTGGCCAGGCCGATGTCCACGACCAGGTTGTCGTCATCCAGCTGTGGCCGGCGGAAGGTGACGTCCACCAGGTAGGTGGCGCCGTGGAGCTGCTGCGCCGGCCCGAAGGTCTCGCCCCGGAAACTGTGGGCGATCATGATGTGCTCGCGAACGGTCAGGCTGTACATGGAAGGCTCCGTGACAGGGGTGAGTCAGGCGTACGTGATGCGGTGACAGAGCGTGTTGCCGGGGCTGGTGCACAGCTCGGGGAGGAGCGTCGGCATGGCGTCGAACGGTGTCTCCCCGGTAATCAACGCGTCCAGTCGCGGATCGTCGAGCAGGTCCAGGGCAAGGCGCATGCGTCGCTGGTGATCCCAGCGCGGAATCCTGTCCGGCGGCAATCGGCCCACCTGACTGCTGCGAATCCTCAGGCGGCGGGAATGAAAGCCTTCGCCCAGGGGCAGGGTGACCGGGGTGTCGCCGTACCAGCTCAGGTCGATGACCGTGGCTTCCGTGCCGGCAGTGGCCAGCGCGGTTGCCAGGCCGTCCGGCTGACCGCTGGCGTGGAAGACCACGTCGGCGCCGGCCTCGGCGGCGGACGCAAACGACAGGCCCAGCGCCCGGGCCGTGCCCGCCCGTTCCGGGTTGGTGTCCACCAGTGTCACGGCCGTGCCGGGGATGGCCTGGCAGAGCCACGCCACGAGCATGCCGATCACGCCGCCGCCGACGACGTTGATGCGGTCGCCCGGGCCGGGGCCGCCGTCCCATACGGCGTTGACCGCCGTCTCCATGTTGGCGGCGAGAATGGCCCGACCAGCGGGCACGGTCTCGGGCACGGGCGTGACCGCCGACGCCGGCACGACGAAATAGTCCTGGTGGGGGTGCAGGCAGAACACGGGGCGGTTCCGGAGGCTGTCCGGGCCTTCGATCACATCCCCCACCGCCATGTATCCGTAGGCCACCGGGCCGGGGAATCGGCCCTGCTGAAACGGGGCGCGCATGGCGTCGTACTGGCTCGGCGGTACACGCCCCTGGAACACCAGGCACTCGGTGCCACGGCTGACGCCCGAGTAGCGCATGCGAACGAGCACGTCCGACGGCGCCCGCCCGGCCAGCGGCACATCCTGGATGATACCGCTGCCGGGGGCTTGCACACGGAACTGTCTTGCCATGGTGGCGTCGCTCATGGATCCCTTTTCGCTACCGGCATTCACCCACATTCTTTGCTAGGCTTTCACGATATACAAGACATGTCGATTAAGTGGACCTAACATGTACGGCTTCCATGCCGCATCACCCGGCGGATCGGTTGCCGGCCTCCCCCGGCTGCTCGCGCTGGAGGTCGGGGTCGCCCTGGCGCTGGGCCTGGGTGTTCTGGTGACAGTGTACGCGGCCGGTGCCATTACGCCCCAGGCACTGCTGGCCGCTGGCGGCATTGCCGTGGGCGGCGCGGCGCTGCTGCTGGAGCGTGCAGTGCGCCGGGGGATGGCCACGGGGCTCGGGCCGGCGAACCGCGTCACCCTGGTCCGTGCAGTCCTTTGCCTGCCGGCGCTGGGGCTGGTGTTCCACCCCCAGGGCGTGGACGAGGTGGCGCGCTGGTGGGTTGTCGGCCTGGCGGCGGTGGTGCTGGTGCTGGACGGGGTCGACGGCTGGGTTGCCCGTCGTACCGGCTCGAGCAGCGCCTTCGGCGCGCGCTTTGACATGGAGCTGGACGCGGTGCTGCTGCTGGCGCTGTCTGTCCTCGTCTGGTACAGCGGCCAGGTTGGCGCCTGGGTGCTGTTGATTGGCCTGATGCGCTACGGGTTCGTGGCTGCCGGCTGGCTTGTGCCGGCGCTGAACCGGCCCCTGCCGGAGGCGTTTCGCCGCAAGGCGGCGTGCGTTGTGCAGGGGGTGGTGCTGGTGGGCTGCCTGGTGCCATTGGTGCCAGGCACCGTGGCGACCACGGCAGCGGCGATGGCCCTGGCGCTGCTGCTGTGGTCGTTCGCCGCCGACGTTTGCTGGCTGCTGTCCCGGCGGCCCTGCTGGAGGAGAGACACCCCATGACCACCGCCATACCCCGCCGGCGCATGCTGCTGGGTGCGCTGCTTGCTGCCGCCCTGGCCGGCGCCGACCAGGCCCATGCAGATGCCGATCACTGGGTGATCGACGAGGCGCACCTGTCCGTGAACTTTCTCGTGGACCACATCGGCTTCTCCAGCGTCCTCGGCATGTTCCTGGATGCCGAAGGGGAGTTTGTCTACGACCCGGATGCCATGGAACTGGAAAGCGGCCGGGTGGTGATCCGGACCGACAGTGTCTTCACCAATCACGAGGAGCGGGATGAGCACCTGCGGGACGACGATTTCCTGGATACCGGCGAATACACGGAGATGATCTTCACTGCCACGTCGTTCGAGCCCGACAGCGATGATGGCGGCCAGCTCACCGGCGACCTGGAACTGCTGGGCGTCACGCGCCCGGTCACCCTGGACGTGACCATCAACCGCATCGACGAATACCCGATCCGCGATGGCTTTTTCGGCGGCTACCCGTTCGTCCTCGGCGCTTCCCTGCGCGGCACGCTGAACCGCAGCGACTGGGGCATGCACTACGGCATCGAGGAGGGCCTGGTCGGCGACGAGGTGGAGCTGATCCTGGAGCTGGAGGCACGCCGGCAATAGGTGTCGCGAGTGCGGGGCGCTTGGCGCGGAGCCCCGGCCCTGTGACAATTGCGGTCCGCATTCACGGATTCGGAGCAATTGCGCCCATGAACGACCGCAACAGTGTGTCGGCCCAGGCCGGTGACAGCGCCAGCCGGCAGATGCCCATGGTGATCTACGTGCTCTATCTCGTCGGTTTCCTGACCAGCGGAATCACCACGCTGATCGGGGTCATCCTGGCGTACGTCAACCGGCGCGATGCACCGGCTTGGGTGCAGACCCATTACACCTTCCAGATCCGCACCTTCTGGATCGCGCTGCTGACCGCTTTCGTGGGCGGGGTGCTGTCGCTGGTGTTCATTGGTGTACTGATCCTGCTGGCACTGATGATCTGGACCATCACCCGCTGCGCCGTCGGCCTGTCCCGCCTGGGGGACTACAAGCCGATTCCGCGGCCGGAAAGCTGGCTGACAGGGCGCTAGCATGCGCGGGGAACAGGGCGCGACAGGGCTGAACTGGGCGGTTGACTCGGTTACGCTTTATCAGGGACAGACCACACAGACTTTGGAGGGGGTTTCATGAGCAAGGATTTCCAGGAACAGGCGCTGCGCTATCATCGCGATCCTCGCCCAGGCAAGCTGGAAATCGCCCCCACCAAGCCGCTCGCCAACCAGCGCGATCTCTCGCTGGCCTACTCCCCCGGTGTGGGTGCGGCCTGCCAGGCGATTCTTGCCGATGCCGAGGAGGCTGCGCGCCTGACCGCCCGCGCCAACCTGGTTGCCGTGGTCACCAACGGCACCGCGGTGCTCGGTTTCGGCAACATCGGGCCGTTGGCGTCCAAGCCCGTGATGGAAGGCAAGGCGGTGCTTTTCAAGAAGTTCGCCAATATCGACGTCTTCGACCTGGAGGTGGAAGAGGGGGACGCGGAGGCGTTCATCAGCACCGTCGCGCGGCTGGAGCCCACCTTCGGCGGCATCAATCTCGAGGACATCAAGGCGCCCGAGTGTTTCGTCATCGAGGAAGCGCTGCGGGAGCGCATGAACATCCCCGTGTTCCACGATGACCAGCACGGCACCGCGATCATCGTCGCCGCGGCCGTCACCAATGCGCTGCGGGTGACCGGCAAGGCGATCGAGGATGTACGACTGGTGTGTTCCGGCGCCGGGGCCGCGGCGCTTGCCTGCCTGGATCTGCTGGTCAAGCTCGGCCTGCCCCGGGAGCACATCACCGTCACCGACATCGACGGCGTGGTGTACGCCGGGCGCGACAAGGGCATGGACCGCTGGAAGGCGGCCTACGCCCGGGAGACGGATGCGCGCACCCTGGACGACGTCATCGACGGCGCGGACCTCTTTCTGGGCCTGTCGGCGCCGAACGTGCTCAAGCCGGACATGGTGCGGCGCATGGCGGACGGCCCGGTGATCATGGCGCTCGCCAACCCCACGCCGGAGATCCTGCCGGAGGTGGCGCGGGAGGTGCGCTCGGACGCCATTATCGCCACCGGCCGATCGGATTACCCGAACCAGGTGAACAACGTCATCTGCTTCCCCTACATCTTCCGCGGTGCCCTGGATGTGGGTGCCTCGGACATCAACGATGCCATGAAGCTGGCAGCCGTCGAGGCGATTGCGAATCTGGCCATGGACGAGCCCTCGGAGCTGGTGACCAAGGCCTATGGCGGCACGGAGTCCCGTTTCGGTGCCGACTATCTCATTCCCAGCCCCTTCGATCCGCGCCTGCTGGTGCGCATTGCCCCGGCGGTGGCGCGGGCGGCCATGAACAGTGGCATTGCCGCGCGCCCCATCAACGATTTCGAGGCCTACCGCCAGCAGTTGATCCAGTTCGTGTACAAGTCCGGCCTGTTGATGAAGCCGCTGTTCGAGCGGGCGCGCCAGTCGCCACGCCGGCTTGCGTTCGCGGAAGGGGAGGATCGCCGCGTGCTGCAGGCGGCGCAGGAGCTCGTGGACGAGGGGCTGGCGATGCCGGTGCTGGTCGGCCGGCCGTCGGTGATCGAGTCGCGCATGGGCGAGCTCGGCCTGCGCATGCGCAGCGGGCAGGACGTCACCATCGTGGACGTGGACAACGACCCCCGGTTCCGTGAGTACCACAGCGCCTACCAGGCGATCATGGGGCGCCGCGGGGTGTCCCCGGACGAGGCGAAGGCGGCCGTGCGCACCAACGGCACGGTGATCGCGTCGCTGATGGTGCGCAAGGGAGACGCGGATTGCATGATCTGCGGCTCCGTGGGCAAGTTCCGGCGCCATCTGCAGGACGTGAACCACGTCATCGGTGTCGCGCCGGGCGTGCATTCGCTGGCGACGATCACCGCACTGATCCTGCCGGCCGGGACCTTCTTCATCTGCGACTCCCACGCCTCCATCGAGCCCACCGCCGAAGAGCTGGTGGAGATGACCACCATGGCTGCGGACCAGGTGGCCGCCTTTGGCATGACGCCGAAGATCGCCCTGGTGTCACGGTCCAATTTCGGCACCATGGACACGGAGCCGGCGCAGCGCATGCGTGAGGCGGTCAAGCGCCTGCATGCCGAGCGGCCGGACCTGGAAGTGGATGGCGAGATGCACGCCGATGCGGCGCTGTCCCAGGAGATCCGCGACGCCGCCTACCCGGATTCAAGGCTGCAGGGTGCGGCGAACCTGTTCATCATGCCGAGCGTGGACGCCGGGCATATCGCCTACAGTCTGCTCAAGGTGCTGGGCGGTGGCGTCTCCGTCGGGCCGATTCTCATCGGCGCCGACAAACCCGCGCATGTTGTCACCCAGTCCATCACCGTTCGCGGGCTGGTGAACATGAGCGCACTCACCGTGGCACAGACGGCGGCCACGGCCGAGGCGGAGTAGCCGCGGCGACATTGCCGGCCTGCGGGCCGGCCCATCCATGTGGTTGGGGGGAACCCGAATGCTGTTGAACCCGTTCCGTGGGGGCCTGTACGGCCTGTTGACTGCCGTGCTGGCACTGGCGTTGATCGCCGGGCCGGCGCTGGCCGGTGCGTCCGATGATGGGGGCGGACAGAGTGAAGCCCAGCGGCTCGCCGATATCCTCGAGGATGACGAGGCCAGGGAGCGGCTGATCAGCGAGCTGCGGGGTGCGGCGGGAGACGCCGGTGAAGCGCCGGAGCCGGCCGATGACGGGGAGGCCGCCTCCCTGCCGCGGCAGGTCGCCGACTTCACCCAGGGCATCGCCGAGGGGTTCGTCTCCGAATTCCGCGAGGCGGGGGCCGTACTCGGCGGCATCCGGTTCGACGAGACGGGCGCCGGACTGGCGGCCCTGGGGCCGGTGGCGCTGGAGCTGGGGCTGGTGATCGTTGCGGCCATTGCCGCATTCCTGGTGTTGCGCCGGTTGGCCAGGCCGCTGTTCGCCCGTGCCAGCGCCTGGGCGCAATCCGGCGCGCAGACCGGCGGCATGGGGCTGCTGCGCCGGGCGGTGGCCGTGATCGGGGCGGCCATCGTCGACCTCATCGTCATTGTTCTGGCCTATCTCGTGGGCTATGCCCTGGCGCTGTTCGTGCTGGGCGAGCCCGGCGCCATGGATATGCGCCAGGCACTGTTCCTGAACGCATTCCTGCTCATCGAGGTGTTCAAGGCCTTGATCCGCATCATCTTCGCCTCCCGGGATGATGGCCTGCGGCTGCTGCCCATGCAGGCGGAGGAGGCGGCGTACTGGAATCTCTGGCTGGCCCGCCTCGCCGGCTTCATCGGCTACGGCCTCATGGTGGTGGTGCCGATCATCAACGCCGACCTGGCCGTGGAGCTGGGCCGCGTTGTGGCGGTGCTGATCATGGCGGCGGCGTTCCTGTACGCCCTGTCCATCATCATGCAGAACCGCCAGCGGGTGAGAGAGCGTCTGGAAGAGCGGGCCTCCGCGGCCGAGATGGCGTTCACGCGCACGCTTCTGCAGATGCTGGGGCGCTCCTGGCACCTGTTCGCCATCGCCTACTTTGCCGCGCTGGCGCTGGCGACGCTGGTGCGCCCGGAAGACGCGCTGCCGTTCATGGTCCAGGCCACGGTACAGACCCTGGTCGCGGCTGGTGGCGGGCTGTTCCTGTCGGTGCTGCTGACGCAGGTGATCGGCCGTCGCATCCACGTGCCCGCCGAGACCCGGGTGCGGTTCCCGTCCCTGGAGGAGCGGCTCAATGCCTTCGTTCCCACCACGCTGAAGATTGTTCGCGGGGTGATTCTGGTGACGGTGCTCGCCCTGGTGCTGGACGCCTGGGCCATCTTCGACCTGGGCGCGTGGCTGGCCTCCGAGGCGGGCGCGGGTACGCTCGCCACCGCGGTGACCGTGGCACTGATCCTGGCGTTTGCCGTGGCGGTGTGGATTGGCGTGGCGAGCTGGATCGAGCAGCGCCTCAACCCGGACGCCCGCGGCACCGAGCCGGGCGCGCGGGAGAAGACGCTGCTGGCGATCTTCCGCAACGCCTTTGCCATCATCCTGATCACCATGACGGCGATGATCGTGCTCTCCGAGATCGGCATCAATATCGGGCCGCTGATCGCCGGCGCCGGTGTGCTCGGCCTGGCGGTCGGGTTCGGTGCCCAGAAGCTGGTGCAGGACGTGATTACCGGCGTGTTCATTCAGCTGGAGAACGCCATCAACACGGGTGACTTCGTCACCGCTGGCGGCATGTCCGGTACCGTGGAGAAGCTCACCATCCGCTCGATGGGGCTGCGTGACCTGGCGGGGACGTACCACATGGTGCCGTTCTCGAGCGTCGATGCCGTGTCCAACTTCATGCGCGACTACGGGTACCACCTGGGTGACTACGAGGTGGCGTACCGCGAGGACACGGATCAGGTGATCGAACACCTGCAGAACGCGTTCGATGAGCTCATGCAGGACGAGGAGCAGAGCAAGGTCATCCTCGGTGACCTGGAGGTGTTCGGGGTGACCGCGTTCAACGACAGCTCCGTCGGCGTACGGGTACGCATCAAGACGGTCCCGGGGATGCAGTGGGCCGTGGGGCGTGCCTACAACCGGCTCGTGAAGCGCCACCTGGATGCTGCGGACATCGAGATCCCGTACCCGCACATGACGCTGTACTTCGGCCAGGAGAAGGATGGTTCGGCGCCCCCGGCGCAGGTGCGGATGCTGGACGGCAGCCGGCGGGAGAAGCCGGTGCAGGATGCCGGCTCCGGTGCCACCGGGAAGCCCGCCGGCGACAGGCAGCCCGGCGCCAAGCCCACGGACGACGGCGAGAACGAATAGCCGGTGGACGAAAAAAAGGGGCGCAGCATGGCTGCGCCCCTTTTGTTCAACCACTGGCGCGCATGCCGCCGCCAGAGGGGCCGCCCGAGGGTGGCGGAGGCGTCCAGACGTTGCGAAACGCCTGGTGGCTGCGTGCCGGGATGTCCCGTGAGAACTGCAGGCGCACCGACGCGCCGTCGCGCACGCCGGTGATTCGGCCGCGGGTGATGCCGTGCCGGCGGGCCACATCGCTGCAGCCGTCCACAAAGCCGGCTGCAGCGCGCCCGCGGCGCAGGAGCGCGCCGTCGTCGGTGATATCCACAACGAAGACGATGCGCAGGCGCCACAACGCGAGGCCGGCGCCCACGGCGAACAGGGCGGCGATGGCGAGGGTTGCGGCCACTGGATCGATGCTCGCGCTCATGGGCGGTCACGCTACAGCTGTAGCGCCGCACGCGCCACCGCCCATGTCACGACGTCGCTTGCGCCGGCGCGCTTCAGCGCCTGCGCCGCTTCCGTCGAGGTGCTGCCGGTGGTGACCACGTCGTCCACCAGGGCGAGCCGGCACCCGGCCACGGCCGGGTGTGCGGTGAACGCGCCCAGCAGGTTGCGTTCCCGGTGTGTCCGGCCCAGTCCTGTTTGCGGTCGCGTATGTCGCCGGCGGAGGAGCCAGTGGTGGCGTACCGGGATACCGGTTGCGGCACTGATTGCCCGCGCGATCTCCGCGGCCTGGTTGAAGCCGCGTTCCCGCAGGCGACGCGGGTGTGCCGGCATGGGGATGATGGCATCCACTGTCGGGGGGTGCCGTTGTACCAGCTCACGGGCGAGCAGTGCGCCGAGCAACTGACCTGCCGGCAGCTGGCCGTGAAACTTTAGCGCCTGAATGAGGCCGTCGATGGGGGCTTCGTAGCGCCACGGTGCGATCACCGCATTGCAGTGGTCGGCGTGCGTCTGGCAATGCCCGCACAGGTGAACGCCGGCCGCGACCGGAGCGGCGCAGCCGTGACAGGCGTGGCGGTTCCGGGGCAGGTCCCGGTAGCAGCCCGCGCACAGGTCGAGCCCGGCGGCGCCCGGCCTGCCGCAGCACAGGCAGGTGGGTGGCAGCAGCGCCGCGGCAATCCATTGTGTGATCCTGTAAACCGAATCCATGGTTGTTGGTTGACAGTCCCGTGTCGCCCGCTACCATCCGGACGATATGTCAACGACAAGAGAGAGCCAAGCCATGTCCGAAGCCGCCGGGGGCGTTCGCCACGACTGGAGCCTCGAAGAGATCCAGGCCCTGTTCGATCTGCCGTTCAACGATCTGCTGTTCAAGGCGCAGACCGTCCATCGCCAGCACCATGACCCCAACGCCGTGCAGGTGAGCACGCTGCTGTCCATCAAGACCGGCGCCTGTCCCGAAGACTGCAAATACTGCCCGCAGAGCGCGCGTTACACCACCGGTCTGGAGCGCGAGCCGCTGATGGACAAGGACGCCGTGGTGGACGCCGCCCGCACCGCGCGGGATGCGGGGGCGACCCGGTTCTGCATGGGTGCGGCCTGGCGCAGCCCGAAGGGCAAGGATCTGGAGCGTGTCGCGGAGATGATCAGCGAGGTCAAGGCGCTGGGCATGGAGACCTGCGCCACCCTGGGCATGCTGGACGAAGGCCAGAGCGAGCGTCTCAAGGAGGCCGGTCTGGACTACTACAACCACAACGTGGATACCTCGCCGGAGTTCTACGGCGACATCATTACCACGCGCACCTACCAGGATCGCCTGGATACCCTGGAGCGGGTCCGTGATGCGGGTATCAACGTCTGCTGTGGCGGCATCCTCGGCATGGGGGAGTCGGACACCGATCGCGCCTCCATGCTGCGCACCCTGGCCAACCTGCCGGCGCATCCGGAGAGTGTGCCCATCAACCAGCTCATCCGGGTCCCCGGAACGCCGCTGGCGGATGTCGAGGAGCTCGATCCGCTGGACTTCGTGCGCACCATCGCCGTGGCCCGCATCGTCATGCCGCACTCTCACGTCCGCCTGTCCGCGGGCCGCGAGGAGATGAGCGACGAGACCCAGGCCCTGTGCTTCCTGGCCGGCGCCAACAGCATCTTCTACGGCGAGAAACTGCTGACCACCGGCAATCCGGACGTGGAGCACGACCAGCGTCTGTTCCGGCGCCTCGGCATCCACGCCGAGGGCGCCAAGTGCGCCACTGACGCCGTGCAGCCCGACGTTGCCGCCAGCGCCTGAGCGCCGCCGGTGGCATGTGGGATCTCGACGGTGAGTTGAGCGAACTGCGGGCGGCCGGACTGGAGCGGCGCAGCCGCGCCCTGGAGCCGCTGGACGCGGTGACCCTGCGCACGCCGGACGGCAACGCGTTGCTTGCGTTCTGCAGTAACGACTACCTGGGGTTGTCCCACGCTCCGGAGGTGGTCGCGGCGTTCCGCGCCGGCGTGGACCGGAGTGGCGTTGGCAGCGGTGCGGCGCATCTGGTCACGGGGCACCGCCCCGAGCACGAAGCGCTGGAGGCAGAGCTGGCCGATTGGCTGGGCTGCGACCGGGCGCTGCTGTTCTCCACCGGCTACATGGCCAATCTGGGGGTGATCGCCGCCTTGCTCGGGCGGGGTGACCTGGTGCTCCAGGACCGGCTCAATCACGCCTCGCTGCTGGACGCGGGCCTGCTCTCCGGTGCCCGTATGCAGCGTTACCGGCACGCGGATGCCGCGCACCTGGCCGACTGCATGCAGCGTGCGGCGCGCCGCCGCCTGGTGGTGACCGATGGCGTGTTCAGCATGGACGGCGACGTGGCGCCCCTGGTGGATCTGCTGGAAACGGCCCGCGGCAATGAAGGCGTCCTCATGGTGGACGATGCGCACGGCCTCGGCGTGCTTGGTGATCAGGGGCGTGGATCGCTGGCGGAAGCCGGGCTGGGCCAGTGCGATGTTCCCTTGCTGGTCGGCACCCTGGGCAAGGCGTTCGGTACCGCCGGGGCCTTCGTGGCGGGGCCGGACCAGTGGATCGAGCTGGTGCTGCAGAAGGCGCGCACGGCCATCTACACCACGGCGTCGCCGCCGGCCGTTGCCGCCGCGACCCGGGCCGCCCTGGCGCTGATCCGTGACGACGACGGGCGACGGCAGCACCTGCACGCGCTCATTCGCCGGTTCCGGGATGGTGCGGATGCCCTCGGTCTCCGGCTGATGCCGTCCCGTACCGCGATTCAGCCGGTGGTGGTGGGCGATGCGGGGGCGGCGGTGGCCGCCAGCCGGGCGCTGGAGCGCCGGGGGCTTCTGGTCACGGCGATACGCCCGCCCACCGTGCCCAGGGGGTCGGCGCGCCTGCGGATCACCCTGTCGGCCGCCCATGGCGAGGCGCAGGTGGACCGGCTGCTCGACGGGCTTGCCGCCATTCGCCCGATGCTGGAGGCGGAGTGACGGCGATGCCCGCGGTCGCCCTGGTGCCCGGCTGGGGAATGCCGGCGTCGCTGCTGGCCCCGCTGGGGCGAACCCTGGCCGGCTCCGGTGCGATGACGGTGCCGCTGCCCGGGCACGACGGTGCCCCGATGCCGGGCGCATTCGCCGTGGCGCCGGTGGTGACCGCGTTGCTGGAACGGCTGCCCCCCTCTGGCGTCTGGGTGGGCTGGTCCCTGGGTGGGCAGCTTCTCCTGGAGGCCGCGTTGCGGCGGCCTCCGCGTGCGCTGGTGTTGCTGGCCACGTCCCCCCGGTTCACCGCCGCCACCGACTGGCCCCACGGGGTCGAGCCGGAGGCGCTGGGCGTGCTGCGCCAGACGTGTGAGGCGAGTCCGGAGGCGGCCCGGCGGCGTTTTCTCGGCCTGCTTGCAGGCGCGGGTGACGGCGCCAGAGCGGTCGCGCGGACCATCCGGGCGGCTCAGCAGGAGGCGGGCGGTGTGGAGTCCGAGGCCCTGACCGGTGGGTTGGACGTGCTGGCCGCCCTTGACCTGCGTGAGAGGCTGGATCAGGTATCCTGTCCCGTTCTCTGGGTCATGGGCGGGGCCGACCCGCTCATGGACGTTGCTGGCGCCCGCTGGGCGGCCGCGCGCATGCCGGGGGCGACCGTGGCCGCCATCAGCGGCGCGGGACATGCTCCTTTCCTGAGTCACACGGACGCCTGCGTGACCGCCATTACGGCGTTCCTGGCGCAGCATGGGTGTGTCGGGACGGAGTACCATGGAACGATGTAATCCAGTGGAGTGACACCCATGAGCACAGAGTCCGGCAAGCGGGACAAGGCGGCGATTCGCCGGGCCTTCGATGCCGCGGCGGAGACGTACGACGCGGCGGCGGTTCTCCAGCACGAGGTGGGGCGGCGCATGCTCGATCGGCTGGATTTCATCCGTCTGCAGCCGCAACGGATCCTGGACATCGGAGCGGGCACCGGCCACGCCACGGCGGCGCTGCGCAAGCGGTACCGCAAGGCGAACGTGGTGGCGTTCGACCTCTCCACCGCGATGCTGGCGCACAGCCGCCGCCATGGCAGCTGGCTGCGGCCCGTTCCCGCGGTCTGTGGTGATGCGGAAGCGCTGCCATTCGCCGACCGCAGCGTGGATCTCATCTTCTCCAGTGCCACGTTTCAGTGGTGTGCCGATCTCGATCGGCTGTTCGAGGAATGCCAGCGCGTCCTGCGCCCCGATGGCCTGCTGATGTTCTCCACCTTCGGGCCCGATACGCTCAAGGAGCTGCGGGAGAGCTGGAGCGATGCCGACGGCTACCGGCACGTGAACCGGTTCGTGGACATGCACGATATCGGCGACGCGCTGGTGTCGGCGCGGTTCGCCGACCCGGTCATGGACATGGAGTACTTCAACATGACCTACGCCAGTGCCGGCGATCTCATGCGCGACCTCAAGGCGATCGGCGCACAGACCGTCACGGGCGGCCGCGTCCCGGGGCTCACCGGCCGCGCCCGCCTGCAGCGGATGGTGGACGCGTACGACCGGTACCGCGACAGCGACGGCCGGCTTCCGGCCACCTGGGAGATCGTCTACGGTCACGCCTGGGCCACGGACCGCATGCCCCAGCGCCGCGACGAGCAGACCGGCGCGGTGACCGTGTCCCTGGACGCCTTCCGCAGCAGCCTCAAGGGAGGGGACTGAGTGGCGGGCCTGTTTGTCACCGGTACGGATACCGAGGTGGGCAAGACGGTCGTCGGCTGCAGCCTGCTGGCGGGATTGAATGCCCTCGGGGTGAGCACGGCGGCCATGAAGCCGGTCGCCTCGGGGTGTGAGCGCACCGCCAATGGGCTGCGCAACGAGGACGCGCTCGCGCTCATGGAGGTGGCGTCGGTCCGGCACGGCTACGACCGGGTCAATCCCGTGGCCCTGGAGCCCGCCATCGCGCCCCATCTGGCGGCAATCGAAGCGGGCATCACTGTGGATGTCCCCGGTCTCGCTGCCGCGGCCCGCGCGCTTGCGGCGGAGGCCGACCTGCTGCTCGTGGAGGGCGCCGGGGGGTGGCGGGTGCCGCTCACCGGGAGTGTCGGGTTCGCCGATCTGGCGGCTGCGCTCGGCTACCCCGTGGTGCTGGTGGTGGCGGTGCGCCTGGGCTGCATCAATCACGCGCTGCTGACGGCGGAAGCCGTGCAACGCGACGGCCTGCACCTGGCCGGCTGGGTGGCCAACATCATGAACCCGCAGGAGCCCCGGCTCGAACAACAGCTCGAGACGTTGCGCACGCGCCTGCCGGCCCCCTGTCTCGGTACCCTGCCCTGGGCGCCGGAGGCGAGCGCCGCGGACCGGGCACGCCATCTGGATTGCACGTTCATCGCCCCGGGGCGGTGTCGGTAAATCAGGGACTTGCCTGCCCCGGGAGTGACGCAGTCCACAATCCGGCCGCATACGGGGCTGTGCCGCGCTTTTCTCCGGGGGGCAACTCCTCTAGAATGCCACTGTGATCCGGAGTGATGGTCGTCACCGGTCCGGCCTCCCGGGTCGCCTCCATGAGGCCCGGGGGATGTATAGCCACCATGGCTGTGACCCGAAGCGAATCGGCCGAGCAGACGCGTTTATTTGAGCTGCGTCCCAATGCCGGCATCTATTGGCGGCAAACCCTGGTGATCTTCCTGATGCTCTCCACGGTTTGCCTGCTCGTCGGTGTCGCGTTCGCGCTAGCGGGCTTCTGGCCCATCTTGCCTCTGGCCGGGCTGGAGGTGATCGCTCTGGGGGCGGCGCTGTACTACTCTGCGCGCCGGGGGGATTACCGCGAAGTCATTCGCGTCAGTCCCGGTCGGGTGCGGATCGAAAAAGGGCGGCGTCAGCCCGAGCAGACCTGGGAGTTCGATCGCGCCTGGTCTGCCGCGGAACTGCAGCGCTCGCCGCTGCGTTGGTACCCCGCCCGCCTGGTCATCAGGTCGGGCGGTGATCAGGTCGAGTGCGGCGCGTTTCTTACCGACGAGGAACGCGAAAGCCTCGCAAGAGAACTTCTGGACTGTATCGGTCCCATGGCCGCCCGCGGGGCACACCCGTCTTCCGGGACGGGGCCGGGGGCAACTCAATAACGAAACGGATAAAGCCGCCAATTCCATCTGGGAGAGCGCGTGGAATGACTTCGAAGATGCTGGTGAGAGCCCTCACCGCCGTGGGGCTGCTTGGACTACTGCCGGTTGCAGCGGCGATGCCCGGCGAATCCGAATGGCGCAAGCCCTGGGGGCTTAACCTTCCCGAAGGGGTCACGTCCCTTAGTCGGGAAGCCTACGACCTGCACATGCTGGTGTTCTACATTGTCTGCGTCATCGGCGCATTCGTGTTCATCGGCGTGTTCTACTCCGTCTGGAAGTTCCGCCGCTCCAAGGGCGCCAAGCCTGCCAACTTCCACCACAACACCACGGTGGAAGTGGTCTGGACGGTCGTGCCCTTCCTGATCCTGCTGGGGATCGCCGTTCCGGCGACCCAGACCATGATCAAGATGGAAGACACCAGTGGCTACGACATGACCGTCAAGGTCACCGGGTACCAGTGGATGTGGGAATACGAGTACATGGATGAAGACATCAGCTTCTTCAGCCGGCTCGACCGCGACAGCCAGCGGGCCCGTCAGCGCGACCCCGAAATTCTGCCGCAGGACGTGGAGCACTACCTGCTCGACGTGGATAACCCGCTCGTGGTGCCCATCGACAAGAAGATCCGCTTCCTGCTGACCGCCAATGACGTGATCCACTCCTGGTGGGTGCCGGAGCTGGGCTGGAAGAAGGACACCATCCCCGGCTTCATCAACGAGGCGTGGGCGCGTATCGAAGAGCCGGGCGTCTACCGGGGTCAGTGTGCCGAGCTGTGCGGGCGTGACCACGGCTTCATGCCGATCGTTGTCATCGCCCTGGAGCAGGACGAGTACGACGACTGGGTGGCGGAGCAGAACGGCGACGTTGCCGCCGCCACCGATGAGCCCGCCGACGTGGATGTCGACGCCGATGCCGGCGCTGATGAGGTTGCCGACGAGCAGCTGGAGGACATGTCCGAAGACGACCTCATGAGCCTGGGCGGAGACATCTACGGCAGTCAGTGCATTGCCTGCCACGGCGCCGAAGGCGGCGGCATGGGCGCAGCCTTTCCGGCCCTGGCCGGCAATGACAACGTCACTGGCGACGTCGGGACGGTCAAGGACGTCATCATCAACGGTGTCTCCGGTACGGCCATGAACGCTTTCGGCGGCCGCCTGGACGATCGCGAGATTGCGGGGCTTGTGACGTACATCCGCAATTCCTGGGGCAATGACGCCGGTGATCTGGTGCAGCCGTCCGAGATTCGCGACGCGCGCTAGCCGGGTTCGGGAACAAGACTGATAAGAGGTAGACACACATGTCGTCCACAACCGATACCGCGCATCACGGGCACGACGACCATCATCACGGTCCCGCGCCGGGTATTACGCGCTGGTTGTTCACCACCAACCACAAGGACCTGGGCGTCCTCTACATGGGGTTCGGCCTGCTGATGTTCTTCATCGGCGGCGCCATGGCCATGGTCATCCGGGCCGAGCTGTTCCAGCCCGGGCTCAACGTGGTGGATCCGTACTTCTTCAACCAGATGACCACCATGCACGCCCTGGTGATGATCTTCGGCGCCGTCATGCCGGCACTCACCGGGCTGGCCAACTGGTTGATTCCCGTCCAGATCGGGGCGCCGGACATGGCGCTCCCGCGTGTCAACAACTGGGCGTTCTGGCTGCTGCCGGCCGGCTTCGTGCTGCTGCTGGCCACGCTGTTCATGCCCGGTGGCGGTCCGGCCGGTGGCTGGACCATGTACCCGCCGCTGGTGCTGCAGCTTGGTGACGCATTCCCGTTCCTGATCTTTGCGGTGCACATTCTCGGCATCTCCTCGATCATGGGCTCGATCAACATCGTTGCCACCATTCTGAACATGCGTGCACCGGGCATGACGCTCATGAAGATGCCGCTGTTCGTGTGGACCTGGCTGATCACCGCGTTCCTCATGATTGCCGTGATGCCGGTGCTGGCGGGTGCGGTGACCATGCTTCTCACTGACCAGTACTTCGGTACCAGCTTCTTCGATGCGGCCGGCGGCGGTGACCCGGTGATGTTCCAGCACATCTTCTGGTTCTTCGGGCACCCCGAGGTGTACATCCTGATCCTGCCAGCGTTCGGTATCGTCTCCGCGATTCTGCCGACGTTCTCGCGCAAGCCGCTGTTCGGCTACAGCTCCATGGTGTACGCCACCGCGGCCATCGCATTCCTGTCGTTCATCGTGTGGGCCCACCACATGTTCACGGTGGGGCTGCCACTGGCTGCCCAGCTGTTCTTCATGTTCGCGACCATGCTCGTGGCCGTGCCGACGGGGGTGAAGATCTTCAACTGGATGGCCACCATGTGGCGGGGCAGCCTGACGTTCGAAACGCCGATGCTGTTCTCCATCGCCTTCGTGGTGCTGTTCACGGTGGGTGGCCTGTCCGGCGTGATGCTGGCACTGGCACCGGTCGACCTCCAGTACCACGACACCTACTTCGTGGTGGCCCACTTCCATTACGTGCTGGTGAGCGGCACCGTTTTCGCCATCATGGCAGCCGTCTACTACTGGCTTCCCAAGTGGACCGGCCACATGTATGACGAGACGCTCGGCAAGATCCATTTCTGGGCGTCCGCCATTTCGGTGAACGTGCTGTTCTTCCCGCAGCACTTCCTCGGACTGGCCGGTATGCCGCGCCGGATTCCCGACTACGCGCTGCAGTTTGCCGAGTTCAACATGATCTCCTCCATCGGCGGGTTCGCGTTCGGGTTGTCGCAGCTGCTGTTCCTGTACATCATCATCAAGTGTGTGCGTGGCGGTGAGAAGGCCACCGATCAGGTCTGGGATGGCGCCCAGGGCCTGGAGTGGACGCTGCCGTCCCCCGCGCCGTACCACACGTTCGACACACCGCCGGTTGTGCGTTGACGGAGGAGCGTTGGACGAGAACCAGCACAAGACCGGGGCACGGCGGCGGGGCATTCTGATTACCGCCGCCGTTCTGGCCGGGATCTCCCTGGGCGTATACCTGATCTTTATCCTGTTGCAGGTGGGGTTATGAGCGACGAGACCACGAGCAAACGCCACACGAACCTGGTGACCAGGCTGGTGCTGGTGACGGTGGGCATGTTCGGGTTCGGGTTCGCCCTGGTGCCGCTGTATGACGTGATCTGCGATATTACCGGCCTCAACGGCGTGGTGGATCTCCAGGCCGCGGATTACGACGGCGCCGCAGAGGTCGACCCCGACCGCAAGGTGACGGTGGAGTTCGTGGCCACGGTCAACGACAACCGGCCGTGGGAGTTTACCCCGGAGGTCCGGCGCATGGAGGTCACCCCTGGTGAGCTCTACACCGTGACCTTCAAGACCACCAACGAGCAGGATGAGGACACGGTCAGCCAGATCGTGCCCAGCGTTGCCCCCGGGCGTGCCGGGCGGCATTTCCGCAAGACGGAGTGCTTCTGTTTCACCGAGCAGCCGTTCGAAGCCGGCGAGAACCGCGACATGTCGGTGACGTTCTTCATTGACCCGCGGCTGCATGAGCGGAAACAGGTGGTGACGCTGTCCTATACCCTGTTCGATCTGGGTGCCGGCGATGATCCCGACTTCGATCCAGAAGATGCTCAGTTGCACGCCGGTTCCGAGTAATCGGGCGGCGAGAAACGAGGAAAAACAAGCATGAGCCAAGCAGAAGGCAGCTACTACATTCCCCACGACAGCCGTTGGCCCGTGTTCGGTATTCCCGGCATGACGCTGCTCGCCGCCGGGTTTTCCGTGTATCTGAACGGCGGCGACTGGGGTGTTCCCATGATGGTTCTGGGGGCGGTCATCACCGTCATCATGACCGTCATGTGGTTCCGCGACGTGGTCAACGAGAGCGTGTCGGGCAAGTACAACGCACAGGTGGACATCTCCTTCCGGCAGGGGATGGCGTGGTTCATCTTCTCCGAGGTCATGTTCTTCGGTGCCTTCTTCGGCGCCCTGTTCTACGCGCGGGTGTTCTCCATTCCGTGGCTGGGGGGCGGTGATCCGGCCACCAGTCAGTATCTCTGGGATTCGGTGGTGCTGTCCTGGCCGACGGCCGGGCCGGGGATGCTGGACCTGGACTACCAGGCCATGGGGGCCTGGGCATTGCCGACCATCAACACCCTGATTCTGCTGACCTCGGGCGTGACGCTGACCTGGGCGCACCACGCCATCAAGGAGAATCATCGGCAGAAGGTGATCATCGGTCTCGCGCTGACCGTGGCACTGGGTCTGCTGTTCAGCTCCATTCAGGCCTACGAGTACGTCTATGCCTGGGAGGACCTCAACCTGCGCATGGACACGGGCATCTACGGCTCCCTGTTCTACATGCTCACCGGCTTCCACGGCGTGCACGTGATTGTCGGGGCGCTGACCCTGTTCGTGATCCTCATTCGCGTGATCAAGGGTCACTTCACCGCGGACGACCACTTCGGCTTCGAGGCGGCCGCGTGGTACTGGCACTTCGTGGACGTGGTCTGGCTGGGCCTGTTTGTCTTCGTGTACCTGATCTGATCAGCGGCTGTCGTGGCCACCACAGCGGTGGTCACGACACCACTCCCGGGAACTCGGCGCGGCCAATCGGCGTCTACTGCCGGAACGGATCGTTCATTTCGATGACCCCGGCGGCAATGAGTCCCACCACGACCAGAAACAGCCCAACCGAGAGGCCAATGCGCCAGGTGAGTGCGCGGACGACCCGGCGTGAGTCGCTCTTGTCCCGAACCAGGAAGATGGCGCCGGAGAACAGGCTGATCACGATGGCCATCATGGCCAGGACGATGGCGATTTTGATGGCTAGTTCCATGGGTTCCTGCCAGGACAGGGGCTGTGTGAACCCCGGGTTGCAGAGAGCGGTCACACGTCGCGTGTGACGGGTCTTCCGAGTATACGCGCGTTACACGACGCCTGACACCCCATCGGAGAATTGCATGCGCCTCGGGCGTTATCAGTTCAGGCCCCGCATTGTGCCGACGCTGGCAACGCTGCTGGTGTTCCCCGCACTGCTTGCGCTCGGGTTCTGGCAGCTTGATCGGGCGGATCAGCGACAGGCGATCGTGGACGCCTACGAAACCCGCGATCAACGGCCGGAAGTCGACCTCAACGCCGAGTCGATGCCCGCGGGTGACGCGGCGCCGAGGAACACGCGGGCGTACGGCCGTTTCGATGACGAGCGGCAGCTGCTGCTGGACAATCAGTTCCACCGCGGGCAGGTCGGCTATCACGTGCTGACGCCATTTCACATCGAGGGGAGCGACGCGGTGGTGCTGGTGGACCGCGGTTGGGTGCCGGCCGGTGACAGCCGGGCCGAACTCCCCGACGTTCAGGTCGACGGTGCGCGCCGGTCGGTCACCGGCTTTCTCGACCAGGGGCCGCCGAGCGGATTGCGCCTGGGCGGCATGGCGGATGGGGAGACCGGCTGGCCTCTGCGCATCCAGTACCTGGATTTCGAAGAGCTGGAAGGGCGTCTGGGCGTCGATTTGATGCCCCGCGTTCTCCGGCTTGACCCGGAGGCGCCGGACGGCTTTGCCCGGGATTGGGGGCCGGCGTTTCGGGAGGGATACGGGCCGGAGCGCAATCACGGGTACGCGGTCCAGTGGTTCGGTCTGGCCACGGCGCTCGCGGTGATTTTCCTGGTAGTCAACACGAAACGGATGGGGTCCGATGACAAGGAATGACAAGGCACAGATGTGGCGTGGCAGGCGTGCCCTGCTGTTGCTACTGGCCCTGTTTCTGCTGCCGGCGGCGATCGCCTGGACGCTGTTCTTCAGTGGCTGGCGGCCGCCAGCCACGTCGAATCACGGCGAGCTGCTGGATCCGCCGGTGCAGGTGGAGGCATCCGGCCTGACCCCCATCGCCGGCCCGGGTGGCGTGCCCGGTTTCCGCGGTCAGTGGACGATGCTGGTGGCGCTCCAGGGGCCGTGTGAACAGACCTGCCAGGACAGGCTGCGGGAGACACGCCAGGTCCGTCGCGCCCTGGCCCAGAACATTGACCGGGCGCAGCGGGTGCTGATTCTGGAGGCGGAGGATCATGCGCCGTCCGAGGCGTTTCTCGAGCGCCACCCCGATCTCCACGTGGTGACCGGCGGGGCGGAGTGGGCGCGGGGCGCGGACGCGCCGGAGGTTGCCCTGAGCCTCATCGATAGCCGCGGCTTCCGCATGATGGAGTACGGCGAACCCTTCTCCCCCTCCGGCATGCTCGACGACATGAAGCATCTGCTCCGCCTGTCGAACGTCGATATCGAACGCCTTGACGGCCTATCCGACCGGGATTGAACCATGGGAAACATCCGATTCTTCCGCTTCTGCCTGTCTGCTGCTGCCGTGACCCTGGTGGTCATTCTCCTCGGGGCCTGGGTTCGCCTCGAGGATGCCGGGCTCGGGTGTCCGGACTGGCCTGGCTGCTACGGCATGCTGCTGGGTGTGCCGCAGACCGATGAGGCGATCGAGACGGCCAACCTGGCCTACCCGGAGCGCCCCGTCCACGTTGGCAAGGCGTGGAAGGAGATGATCCATCGCTATGCGGCCGGCATTCTCGGCCTCATGGTGTTCGCCATGGCCGTAATCGCCGTCCGGAACCGTCGTGATCCCTGGCAGCCGGTGGGAGTGCCGCTGTTCCTGGCGGGGCTGATCATCGCCCAGTCGATACTGGGCATGTGGACGGTCACCTGGCAGCTCAAGCCCCTGGTGGTGACGCTGCATCTGCTGGGCGGCATGACCACCCTGGCGATCCTGTGGTGGCTGACCCTGAGAACAGGGCGGATGATTCCGGCGGTCACCCGCGACCCCGTACAGCGGTTGCGCCCCTGGGTGCTTGCCGTGCTCGCCGTGGTCGTGGCGCAGATCGCGCTCGGGGGTTGGGTCAGTACCAACTATGCGGCGCTGGCGTGCACGGATTTTCCGAGGTGCGGCGGGCAGTGGTGGCCGGACGCGAACTACGGTGATGCGTTCGTGCTGTGGAAGGGACTCGGAGTGGACTACGAGTTCGGTGTGCTGGACCATCCCGCCCGCGTCGCCGTGCATTTCGTCCACAGGATTGGCGCCGTGGTGACGGCCATCGCCGTCATCGGGTTGGCGCTGGCGGTCTGGCGGGCCACTCTCGCTACGGTCCCTCGTGCCATCGCCGCGGCGAGTGTGGCGCTGCTCGGCCTTCAGTGGGCGCTGGGCATCACCAACGTGCTGGCAAGCCTGCCGTTGTCCGTAGCCGTGGCCCATAACGGGGGCGCCGCACTTCTCCTGTTGAGCGTGCTGACCCTTTACCATACCCTTCAACCCTTGCCCGCTTCCGCGCCACCCCGGCAGGGGTCCGCGGAGTGACATCGACGACAACGCAACGGGATGGCGCCGCGCGCGACGGTATGGCGGAACTCACGCAACACTGGGAAGACTACTACGCCCTTTGCAAGCCGAAGGTTGTGGCGCTGCTGGTATTCACTGCCATCGTCGGCATGGTGCTGGCGGCGCCGCCCGCGGAAGTGCCCTGGAATGCGTTGATCTTCGGCAGCATCGGCATCGGTCTGAGCAGTGCCTCCGCGGCCGCGATCAATCAGGTTGTCGACGAGAAGGCCGATGCCGCCATGGCGCGGACGCGGGGCCGGCCGCTCCCCCAGGGGGCGATGCCCACGGGGCGGGCCATCGTGTTCGCCACCACGATCGGGGTGATCGGGCTTGGTACGCTTTACTGGCTGGTCAACCCGATGACAGCCCTGCTGACCGCGCTCTCCCTCATGGGCTATGCGTTCGTCTATACGCTGTTTCTCAAGCGCGCCACGCCCCAGAACATCGTTATCGGGGGTGCCGCCGGTGCCGCGCCGCCGGTGCTGGGCTGGGTCGCGGTGACCGGGACCATCGACCCCCACGCGCTGCTGCTGTTCCTGATCATTTTCATCTGGACGCCGCCGCATTTCTGGGCGCTTGCGATTCACCGCCGTGAGGACTACGCCAAGGTCGATATCCCCATGCTCCCGGTGACCCACGGGGTGCGGTTCACCGAGGTGCAGATCCTGCTCTACACCGTGCTCCTGGTGGCGGCCAGTCTGTTGCCGTTCGCCATGGAGATGAGCGGCCTGTTGTACCTGGTTGGCGTCATGGCCCTCAACGCCGGTTTTCTCTATTACGCCATCGCCATGTGGGTCTCCGATGACGACACGCTGCCCATGCGGGCGTTTGCCTACTCGATCACCTACCTCATGGGGCTGTTTGGCCTGTTACTGGTCGACCACTACCTGCCGCTGCTTGCCCGCCTGCTGCCCGCCTGAGGCCTGCGGCAGCCACCGCCCGCTTCACATTCCCCGTCCCGGCATGTCTACAATGTAGCGATGGAGGACCGTTAATCGGAACCTGTACAGCAGGAAGGGGAGCATTCATGAAGCTGACAAGCCACAGCCTGAGGGAAGGACAGCCCGTTCCGGAGCGGAACGCGTTCGGGGTGCCCGATCCGCAGACCCACATGCGTTTCGGAGACAACTACAGCCCCCATCTGGCCTGGTCCGGTGTGCCGGAGGGTACGCGCTCTCTGGTCCTGCTCTGTCACGACCCGGACGTGCCGAGCGAGGCCGACGACGTCAACAAGGAAGACCGGGAGGTGCCGGCGGATCTGCCGCGCGTGGACTTCTTCCACTGGGTGCTCGTGGACATTCCTCCGGACACCCATGAGCTGGAGGAGGGCGCGTTTTCCCGGGAAGTGACGCCGAAGGGCAAGAGCGGTCCGGAGGCGCCCGGCGGGTTGCGCCAGGGCCTGAATGACTTCACCAACTTCCTTGCCGGAAACCCCGACATGGCGGGTGAATACTTCGGCTACGATGGCCCCTGTCCCCCGTGGAACGATGCCTTGCTCCACCACTACGTGTTCACCCTCTACGCAACCGATCTGGAGCGCTGTCCGGTGGACGGGAAATTCACCGGGCAGGACGTCCGGCAGGCGCTCAGCGGCCACGTGCTGGATCGCGCCGCCGTGACCGGCACCTATACCCTGAATCCGAAGGTGAAGGGGTAGCCGACACCGATCTCCGGTACCCGTGAACGCAAGAGGGCGGACCCGCACGCGGGCCCGCCCTCTTTGCTGCTGGTGCCGGTGATCGCCGGCGCGGTGTCAGGAGCCGCTGTAGCGTTTGAAGATCAGCGAGCTGTTGGTCCCGCCGAATCCGAAGCTGTTGGACATCACCGCCTGAAGGCCGGCGTTGTCCACGCGCTCGCGAACCACCGGAGCACCCTCGGCCTCCGGGTCGAGCGTTTCGATGTTCGCCGAGGCGGTGATGAAATCGCCGCGCATCATCAGCAGGCTGTAGATCGCCTCCTGTACGCCGGCAGCGCCAAGGGAATGCCCGGTCAGCGACTTGGTGGAGCTGATCTGCGGCATGGTGTCGCCGAACGCATTGCGTACCGCTCCCAGTTCGGTGATGTCTCCGGCAGGGGTGCTGGTACCGTGGGCGTTGATGTAGTCCACCGGACCGTCGTGGGTGGCCAGGGCCTGCTGCATGCAGCGGGTCGCACCCTCGCCGGAGGGCGCAACCATGTCGTAGCCGTCGGACGTGGCGCCGTAGCCCGTGAGTTCCGCGTAGATGGTCGCACCCCGGGCCAGCGCATGCTCCAGCTCCTCGACCACCAGCATGCCGCCACCACCGGCGATGACGAAGCCATCCCGATCCGCGTCGTAGGCGCGCGAGGCGGTTTCCGGCGCATCATTGCGCTTGGAGGAGAGCGCGCCCATGGCGTCGAACAGCATGGTCATGCTCCAGTGCTCCTCCTCGCCGCCGCCCGCGAAGACGATGTCCTGTTTGCCCAGCTGGATCTGTTCCATGGCGGTGCCGATGCAGTGCGCGCTGGTGGCGCAGGCGGACGTGATGGAGTAGTTCAGGCCCTTGATCCTGAAGGGCGTTGCCAGGCAGGCAGACACCGTGCTTCCCATGACCTTGGGAACCATGTACGGCCCGACCCGCTTGACGCCGCGCTCGCGCAGCGTGTCCGTCGCCTTGACCACGTTCTCCGTGGATCCGCCCCCGGAGCCGGCCACCAGTCCGGTGCGTGGGTTCGAGACCTGCTCGGGCGTCAGCCCGGCATCCTCGATGGCCTGTTGCATGGACACGTAGGCGTAGCCGGCCGCGTCGCCCATGAAGCGTCGCGCCTTGCGGTCGACGTGCTCTTCCAGATCCAGGTCAACCACCCCGGCGACGCGACTGCGCAGACCCATCTCCTCGTAGGCTTCCCGGTATCGGATACCGGAGCGGCCGTCCCGGAGGCTTGCCGTTACGGATTCCTTGTCGTTCCCGAGGCAGGAGACAATGCCAAGACCTGTAATTACCACACGTTTCATACTGATTTGCTCCTCGCTACGCCCAAGCCGCGAGCGCGCTCGCAGAGTGCACGGGATGAGACGTCTGAGGGTGCCCTGCTATCGCGATCCCGCACCGCGGCACCAGTATCCACTGACCCGATCGCCGCATGCGCTCAACCTTCCATTGCCTCCGGCGACTGGAAAAGCCCCACCCGGAGATCGCTGGCATTGTAGATGGGCTTGTTGTCCACCAGCATCTCGGCATCTGCAATGCCCATGGTGAGCTTGCGCATGATGACCCGCTTCATGTCGATCTTATAGGTCACCAGCTTGGCATCGGGCAACACCTGGCCGAAGAATTTGACCTCCCCGGATCCCAGCGCACGACCGCGGCCCAGCCCGCCCTTCCAGCCAAGGAAGAATCCCACAAGCTGCCACATGGCGTCGAGGCCGAGACAGCCGGGCATCACGGGATCGTCCTGGAAGTGGCAGTCGAAGAACCACAGGCCGGGGTGAATATCCAGCTCGGCGTGGATGTGCCCCTTACCATACGCGCCGGAGGTGTCGTCGATGTGAACGATGCGATCCAGCATCAGCATGTTGGGCTTGGGCAACTGCGGATTGCCCGGTCCGAACAGCCGTCCCTCCGCGCAGCGGATGAGATCGTCGTACGAGAAGCTGGAATCGTTCTTCAGATAATGCGGATTCGTTGCCATTTGGTCCTCGGATGGCGCGGGCGGAGTCCGCTCACGCCGTATTCGTGGATAAAGGCAGAGTGTAAGGGATACGTCAGACTGGATCGAGTACTGATCGACTGTCTGCCCTCCCGGATGCCCTTCCAAAAAAAACCCCGTGCAGGACACGGGGCAAGCGTGGAGGGCAACCACTTGAAACCATGTGACTCACCGGCCTGTTGCCGGGGACGGCATCACTGCCGGTCCTCGATCATGCCGACGACTTCCTCGCGCATCTCGGGATCCCGCTCCAGGGCCGCGGCGACGGCGGAGTATTCCTGCACCTCGAGACCGCTTGCCTGGATCGCTTCAACCATTTCGTCGTTCGCCTCCTGCTGGAGCTGCTGCGCGTCTTCGGTCTGTTCCGCGCCCTGCAGCCGCTCGGAGTACTCGCGGTGGATCTCGCCCACTTCGACGTACGCATCGGCAAATTGTTCCAGCGTGTCGTCGTCGAAGTCCTCCTGCTCGGCCATGCCGTCAGGCTCCTGCTCGTAGGTCTCTGCCTGCGCGTCATCGCCATCCATCGCCATGGCGGACAATGCCGGCACCAGCAGCAGGCCGGACATCAGCGGGATCATGAAACGAATGCTGTTACGCTTTTTCATAAGTTTGAACCTCGAACGATTGATCTGATTTGTGGCCCAACTGATGCAGGCGTCGTGCCAGGATGGTTATCCGGCAACGCTGGCATCGCTGCACTGCCCGTCAGGCCGCCTCATGAGAACCGGGTTTGCGGGTCGCCCGGTTGTCCGCAAGTACGCATCTTGCGGCCCTCTACCGTGACACATAGTGTATACATATGACACATGCGACAAAGTTGAGCCGGGTTATCACGCGCCTGCGCAACGTCTGGAGCCACGGGTACAGTCTGCGCTGGGCGCTGATCCTGCGCGTCCTTCTGCCGTTGCTGGTTGCCATGAGCCTGGTCACCGTTGTCGGGCTGCGCACCATGGAGCAGGCCATCGAGACGCGGATGCAGGAGGACGTGGAGCTGGTCGCGCGCGCCATCCGGCTGCCCATCAGCGACAGCCTGGAGAAGGGCGAAGACGCCAGTGTCCGGCAGGCCCTCGAGTCCGTTTTCCGGATTGGTCGGGTCTATGGTGCCTACGTGTATGACGACAGTGGTGACCTGGTGGCTGCCGTGGGTGCGGTCAATCCGACCCCCGAGAGCCGGGAGCTGGCGGAGCGTGCCGCGGACGGCGAACGCAGTGGCGACTTCGAGCAGATCCAGGGCCAGGAGGTCTACTCCTATTTCGAGCCACTGACCGATAGCAGTGGCCGTATCAGCGGCCTGCTGCAGGTGACCCGGCGCGGCAGCGACTTCCGCGACGACATCGGCCGCATGCGGCTGCAGGCGTTCGCGTTCATCGGGGCGGCAGGCGTGGCGATCAGCCTGCTGCTGCTGGTGGGGCACCGCGGTGCCATAGGCAGGCATCTTGCAAGCCTTGCCGGCAGTATGTCGCGGATCGAGGCCGGAGAGCGGGAGCATCGGGCGTCGGCGGAAGGGCCGAAAGAAGTCCGCTCCCTGAGCACGGCATTCAATACCATGCTCAACAGTATGGAAGAGGCCGAACAGGAGATCGCGCAGCGCCGCTCCGAGCAGGCTCGGCTCGAAGACGAGCTGCGTCATGCCGAAAAGCTGGCGGCGATCGGCCGCCTGGCCGCCGGTGTGGCGCACGAGCTCGGGACGCCCCTGAGCGTGATCGATGGCAAGGCGCAGCGGGCGCTGCGTCACGCCGATGCGGATTCACGCCAGGAGCGCTCGCTGGAGCAGATCCGTGCCGAGGTCACGCGCATGGAGCACATCGTGCGGCAACTGCTGGAGTTCGCGCGCACGTCGAGCCGGCAGTTCCGCTGGACCCGGCTTGGTGACCTGGTCGGTGCGTCGCTCGCCTCCCTGGAGGATCGTCTGCGGGAGCTCGGGGCGGCAGTCGTCGTGCGGGGCGAGACCCCGGGGCCGGAACTGTACGTGGACCCCGTGCGTATTGAACAGGTGCTGGTCAATCTCATGCGCAACGCCCTGCAGGCGGGTGCCCGGCAGATTACGGTCAACTGGGACGATGCCGACCCGGTGACGGTCACCATTGATGACAACGGGCCGGGCGTGCCCGAGGAGATCCGGCCGCGGCTGTTCGAGCCGTTCTTCACGACCAAGTCCGTGGGTGACGGAACCGGGCTCGGCCTGGCAGTCGTGCACGGCATCATCACCGAACACGGCGGTGCCATCGCGATCGGCGTAAGCCCGGATGAAGGCGCCCGGTTCACCCTGACGCTTCCGCGCGAAGCGCGGCCAGAGAGCGAACAGATCAAAGGACACGACCATGGGTAACAAGGCGGTGAAACAGTCGGAGCAGATTCTGCTTGTCGAGGACGATCCGGGCCTGCGCGAGCTCCTGCGCGATGAGCTCGAAGACGCCGGTATGGAGGTGGACGCCGTCGACTCGGCCGAGCGCGCCCTCAAGCAGCTCCAGCAGGGGAGCCCCGACGTGGTCATCAGTGACCTGCGCTTGCCGGGCATGGATGGCATGGCGCTACTGCAGGAGGTGCGCAACCTGCACGCCCGTCCGGCGTTCCTGATCATCACCGCGTTCGGAACCATCTCCCAGGCCGTCGAGGCACTGAAGCACGGCGCCGACGAGTTCCTCACCAAGCCGCTGGATCTGGAGCATTTCATGCTGTCGGTGAACCGGCTGCTGGAGACGCGGCGGCTGCGCGGCGAAGTGCAGCGGTTCCGCGAGCTGATCGAGCAGGACAGCTTTCACGGCATGATCGGGCGCGGTCGCGTCATGCAGGTGATGTTCGATCAGATTCGCCAGCTTGCCCGCGCCGCCGGCCCGGTGCTGGTTGCCGGCGAGAGCGGGACCGGCAAGGAGCTGGTGGCCCGGGCGATCCACGCCGAGAGCAGCCGTGCCGGTGCCGCCTTTCAGGCGGTGAACTGCGCCGGTGTGCCGGCGGAGCTGCTGGAGAGCGAGTTCTTCGGTCACGAGGCCGGTGCGTTTACCGGGGCATCCCGGGCGCACAAGGGGCTGTTCGACCAGGCCGACGGCGGCACGCTGTTCCTGGACGAGATGGGCGAAATGCCCATGGCGCTGCAGGCGAAGCTGCTGCGGGTGTTGCAGGACGGCGTGATCCGGCCGGTGGGTGCCAACAAGGAACACACCGTGGACGTGCGGATCGTCGCCGCCACCAACCGCAACCTGGAGGAGCTGATCGAGTCGGGCGACTTCCGTGAGGACCTCTTCTACCGACTGGAGACCTTCACCCTGCGTGTTCCGCCCCTGCGCGAGCGCGAGGACGACATGGAGCTCCTGGCCGCACGATTCCTGGAGCGCTTTGCGGTGCAGCTGGACAAGGAGGTTCAGGGGTTTACACCGGCCGCCATGAACTGCCTGAAGCAGTACGGCTTCCCCGGCAATGTGCGCGAACTGGAGAACGCGATCGAGCGGGCGGTGACGTTCTGTCACGGCAGCCAGGTGGATGTGGAGCACCTGCCGAGCCGCATGCAGGATCAGCAGCGGCCGCAGATCGACACGGCCGGCCTGGACAACGCCATGGAGCAGTTTCTCGACGGCCCCATCCTGCCGACGCTGGACGAACTCGAGCGGCGGTACATCACCTACGTGCTGGAGCAGGTGGGGGGCAACAAGCGGCGCGCCGCCGCGCTTCTGAATGTCAGCCGCCGCACGCTCTACCGCCGGCTGGACGAAGAGGGCGACCAGCGCATCAACGGCTGACAACCCTCGGCGCACCTCCGCCGCTATTCACGGGTCCAGACCAGTGTCCGGTTGTTTGCGGGCATGGCGACGTCATCGACGAGCCGGAGCCCGTGGCGGCCGGCGAGCGGCAGCAGATCGTCCATGTCCCGGATGCCGCTGTCCGGGTCCTGTTGCTGCAGCGTGGCGTGGAAGCGGGCGTTGCTGGGTGCCGTGTGTTCGCCACCGTAGGCAAACGGGCCGTACAGCAGAAACCGGCCGCCCGGTCGCAGCACCCGCCCCACCCCGGCAAACAGGGCTTCTACCCCCGGCCATCCCATGATGTGCGCGGTGTTGGCGGAGAAGACCCCGTCGAAGGGGCCGGTGATGGACTCCGGCCAGGCCAGCACGTCCAGTGGCTCCGGGAGTGCGATGGTGCCAGACCCGGCCTGGCGGATCCGGGCGGTCGCCGTATCCAGCGTGCCCGGGCGGTCGGTGGGGTACCAGTGCAGCCCCGGCAGGGCCCGTGCAAAGTGGACCACGTGCTGCCCCGTGCCCGTGCCGATTTCGAGCACCGTGCCGGATGCCGGCATCCACGCGCGCACCACGTCGAGTATCGGGCCCTTGTTGTTCTCGCAGGCCTGGGACCAGGGCAGGGCGTCGGCGTTCATGAGTGCGGCTCCGGCTCCTGGTGAATCCACTCGACGATATGTTCCTCCAGCTCGCTGTCGGCCACATCCTGCTCCCGTGCCATGCGTCCGCGCACAGAGACCCCCGCCTGGTGGACCGTCTGCCGGTCACCGGAAACCAGGTGGTGCCACCAGGCGAGGCCGCGGCCCTCGGCCACGCGCCGGTAGGCACAGCTCGCCGGCAGCCATGGTGCGGTGCGCGCCAGTTCCGGTGTCATCTGCAGGCAGTCGGGCACCGACTCCCGGCGCCTGGGGTAATCGGAGCACAGGCAGGTGTGGCAGTCCAGCAGCCGGCAGGCGATGTCGGTGGAGAAGATCTCGCCGGTATCCGCGTCTTCGAGCTTGTGTGCGCAGCAGCGCCCGCAGCCGTCGCACAGCGCCTCCCACTCGTCGGCGGTCATCTCCTCAAGACGTTTGTCTTCCCAGAACGGCGGCGTGTGCTGACTCATGGCGGACCTACGCGTTCAGGACCATGATGGAGCCATTCAGCGCCATCGCATAGGTGACCCACACCAGGTAGGGCAGCAGCAGCGCGCCGGCCACCGGGCGGATGCGCCAGAAGGCGATGACCGTTGCAGTCAATGCCGTCCACAGCAGCAGGATGTCGACGAATGCCGGCAGGATCGCCTGTTGACCGAAGAACAGCCAGGACCACAGGCCGTTCAGGCCGAGCTGCACCACGAACAACACCAGTGCGGCGCTGCTGCCACTGGCCGTGTGGCGGGCCTCCCAGACCATCCAGGCGGCAATGCCCATGACCGTGTAGAGCACGGTCCAGACCGGGGCGAACAGCCAGTCCGGCGGCGTCCACGCCGGCTTTTCCAGCTGCGCATACCAGACGCCAGGGTCGGTGACCGACGCGGCCAGGGTGGCAACCAGGAAGCACAGGGACAGCCAGGCGAGCAGGGCGATCAGGGACATGCGGTTCATGGGCGGGCGTCAGCCTCCCTCGTTGGTGTCGCTGTAGGCGTGGTCGTGTCGGGACGTTATAATCCCGCGTTACCCGCGGTTCCCTCAACACCGTGCCATTTGTTAACCCTTGGGCCGATCCATGAGCAAGCTTCCGGAAGCGGTGGCTCAGCGCCGCACGTTCGCGATCATCTCCCACCCGGACGCCGGTAAGACCACGGTGACGGAAAAGCTGTTGCTGTTCGGTGGTGCCATTCAGGTCGCCGGCACCGTCAAGGGCCGCAAGGCGGATGCCCACGCCACCTCCGACTGGATGCAGATGGAGCAGGAGCGTGGCATCTCGGTGACCTCGTCGGTCATGCAGTTCCCCTACAAGGGCAGCACCATCAACCTGCTCGACACCCCGGGTCACGCCGATTTCTCCGAGGACACCTACCGTGTGCTCACCGCGGTGGACTCCGCGCTCATGGTGATCGACGCCGCCAAGGGCGTCGAGGAGCGCACCATCAAGCTGATGGACGTGTGTCGTCTGCGCGATACGCCGATCATGACGTTCGTCAACAAGCTCGATCGCGAGGGCCGCGACCCCATGGAGCTGCTGGATGAGGTCGAGGACGTGCTCAGGATCCGCTGCGCGCCGGTCACCTGGCCCATCGGCATGGGCAAGGGGTTCCGGGGAGTCTACCACCTCTACAACGAGTCCATTCACCTCTTCAGTCCCACCCACGGCGGACGCATTCAGGAGGGCGAGGTGATCCAGGGGCTGGACAACCCGCGCCTGGACGAGCTCTTTGGTGGCGAGGCGGAGGCGCTGCGCGAGGAGATCGACCTGATCCGCGGCGCCAGCAACGACTTCGACAAGGCCGCCTTCCTGCGCGGTGAGCTGACCCCGGTATTCTTCGGATCGGCCATCAACAACTTCGGCATCCGTGAGTTCCTGGACGACTTCGTCAGCTATGCGCCCGAGCCGCAACCGCGGGAGGCCCGGGAGCGGACAGTGACCCCGGACGAGGACAAACTGACCGGTTTCGTGTTCAAGATCCAGGCGAACATGGACCCGAACCACCGCGACCGCGTGGCCTTCATGCGGGTGTGCTCAGGGCGCTTTCAGGCCGGCATGAAGCTGCGCCACGTGCGCATCGGCAAGGACATCAAGGTGCCCTCCGCCATCACGTTCATGGCGGGTGAGCGGGAACAGGCGCAGGATGCCCTGCCGGGTGACATCATCGGTCTGCACAACCACGGCACCATCCAGATCGGCGATACCTTCACCCAGGGGGAAGCGCTCAAGTTCACGGGCATTCCGAACTTCGCCCCGGAGCTGTTCCGGCGTGTCGTGCTCAAGGACCCCATGCGCATGAAGGCCCTGCAGAAAGGGGTCGAACAGCTCTGCGAAGAGGGAGCTTCGCAGCTGTTCCGGCCGTTGAATACCAATGAACTGATCGTCGGCGCCGTGGGGGTGCTGCAGTTCGACGTGGTGGCGCATCGGCTCAAGGCGGAGTATGGCGTGGATGCCGTATTCGAGCCGGTCAACGTCAACACCGCACGCTGGGTGCGGTGCGAGGATCCGAAGATGCTGGAGGAGTTCCGCCGCAAGGCCGCCGACAACCTGGCGGAGGACGTGGCCGGGAACCTCACCTACCTGGCGCCCACCCGCGTGAACCTGGACCTCACCCGGGAGCGTTGGCCGGACATCGCCTTCGACGCGACCCGCGAGCACTGACCCCCACCCGGGCCGCCGGAGGGGTCAGGAGGAGATCAGCTGCTCGAAGATCCGGAACCCGGCGATATAGGTGCCTGCCGCCGAGCCGAACGTGGCCAGCAGAAACACCAGCAGCGTGCGCGACACGCGGTTGCGCCACCACCCCTTGAGCGCCGCGACGTCGCGGCGCAGGGTGGCGAAATCACCCACGGTCGGCTTGCGTAGCGTCATCTCGATGCCGGCGGCCACGAAGCCCGCGCCGATGGTCGGGTTCAGCGATGTCAGCGGAGCCGCGAAGAACGTCCCGAGAATGGTCAGCGGATGGGCCCAGGCGATCGCCGTCGCCGCCGCCGAGAGCACGCCGTTGATCAGAAACCACTCGCCCACCAGCTGCGCGCCGAGTTGCGGATTGCGGCTGAAGCCGATGGCAAACCCGGAGAGAATCAGCGCGACCACGACCCAGGGGATGGCTTTCGGCCAGCGGGTCTTGCGCGGCACCGTGTCCAGCGCGTCCCGCTCCCGCGCTGGCTCCGCGGGCGCAGGTGCTTCCAGGTGATTGGCAAGCCCCTTCAGGTGGCCGGCGCCGATGACCACCAGCACGTTGCGATACTGCCCGTTCTGGTTCTCTTCCCGCAGCCGCAGCGCCATGTAGCTGTCGCGTTCCGCGATCAGGGGGCGGTAGAGCCTTTCCGAGCGCTCGGCGAACTCCGCGAACGTTGATTCCAGCACGTCGCCTTCCTTGAGGCGCTCGATCTCCTCGGCGCTGATATCCTGTCGGGAGACCAGGCTGGCCATGAGGCCCGAAATGAGGCCGAAACGTTGCCACCACGGGACGCTGTGATAGACGCGACGCAGGGTTGTACCGATGTCCCGGTCCACCAGCATGACGGGAATGCCCGCTGCCTTCGCCTCCGTGATGGCGGCGCGCATCTCGGCGCCGGGCTGGATGCCGGACTGCTCGGCAATGCGCTGCTGGTAGGCGCCCAGGGCAAGACTGGCCGCAACCATGCCGGCTTTGCCTTCGCGAATGACCTGGAACAGGTCCATCTGCGCCATGCTGTCCGGGTTGGTCAGGCTCTGGTAGCGGGTCTGGCACAGTTCGATGGCCACGGCGTCGAAATCGCCGGAACGGATCAGCTCGGCGACTTCATCGGCGCTGGCCTGGGAGACGTGGGCCGTTCCCAGAAGCGTGTACTGGCTGTCCCCGGCGGTGACCTCCCGGCGCGGTCCGCCGGTTTCGGTTGCTGCGGTCATGGTGGCCCCTTGTAGCGTGGAGCGGTGATTATCCACGAAGGGTGCATCGGGACCAAGGGAGTCGCCATTGTGCGACAGGGGCAGCCTGGCACGGTACCCTGCCGTAGGACCAACACCGGGAGACGGGCATGCTCGAACGCCTCCGCCGCTGGCGGCGGGACCGCATCCTGCAGCACGCCGGCATCGAGCCGGCGCTGTGGACGCACCTCATGGACACGTTGCCCGTTTTTGCAGGGCTGGATCGTGGTGAGCGGGAGCGCCTGCGGCAGCTGGCATCGCTGTTTCTCCACGATAAGGATGTGCTGCCCCTGAACGGGCTGGAGCTGGATCCGTCCATGCGCGCCGGGCTGGCGGCCCTGGCCTGCCTGCCGGTGCTCAATATCGGCCTGGAGGTGTACCGCGGCTGGCGGACCGTTCTGGTGTATCCCTCCGGCTTCATTGCCCGGCACAGCTATACCGACGAGCATGGGCTCGCGCACGAGGAGACCAGCCCGCTCGCCGGGGAGGCGTGGGAAGGCGGCCCCGTGGTGCTGTCCTGGGATGACGTGGAGTGCTCCCTGGAGCTGGACGGCTACAACGTCGTGCTCCACGAGTTCTGCCACAAGCTGGACATGAGCAATGGCGACGCCAATGGCATGCCGCCCCTGCCGACCGGCATGTCCCCGCAGGAGTGGGCGGCGGCCTTCACCGATGCCTACGAGGCACTGTGCGCAGCGGTGGATGGCGGGCAGGAGACCGTGCTCGACCCCTACGCCGCCGAGGCCCCTGGCGAGTTCTTTGCCGTGGCCTGTGAGTCCTTCTTCGAGCGCCCGGACGTGCTGCGGGAGGCGATGCCCGCGGTCTACTCCCTGCTGAGCCGCTATTTCCGGCAGGACCCCTGCGCGCGGTTACCCGGCGGGCCCTGATGCCGGGCGGCGTATCCGGGGCGGCGTGTCAGCTGTCGTCCGCGTCGTCGCCGTTATCGTCATTGTCGTCGTCGGCGGCGGCATCCTCCACGGAGTCGTCGCTGCAGGCCGGATCACGGGTGTATTTCGGCCCGGAGTCCACCAGCACGTGGTCTTCCATGAAGCTGCGGCCGATGAGCATCTCGTAGCTCAGCCCGTCACGGTCGGCGA